>DATAVV010000181.1:0-7814 GCA_036267555.1 Streptosporangiaceae bacterium
ACCCTCGCGCGGTTATCTAGCGGAACTGCATGTCCCGCTGGTCGCCGTCCTGGTGATCCTCTCTGTGATCATCGGGGCCATCGGGTTCGCGCTCCGGCCCGGGACCGACGCTCCGCCCCCGGTGTCGGACAACGGCCTCGCGCTGTACGTCGACCAGCAGAGGTCGGCCACCTCCGTACCGGAGGGCCCGGAACGGGTCAGCGTCGACGAGACCATGATGCAGGAAGATTCGTCGACCGTGCTCCTGCAGATCGACGTCTTCGCCGCGTTCGCCCGGGCCGGGGTGGCACGGTGGGAGCTCGGGACATCGGTATCGGGCGCTCAGCCGTATCCGTGCCCCGATCCCTACAGCTACCTCGGCACGGCGCAGCCCGACCCGTTCGTCACTCGCGATGGCTATCTGGTGATCGGGAGCCGGCGGGTGACACCGACGATCGTCGCCAACTTCGTGGGGCGGCGCTCGACGCGAACCGCCGCCAACGTGCTCGGGCTCTATGGCCAGTCCCCGGGCGGCACCCCGGCCGGCCGGCTCGCCCCGGTCGCCGAGGTAGACCTGTGCTGGACGAGGAATCTCCCGATGGCGTTCGACGGTGAGTTCGCCTCGGCGGCGCTGCCGGCCGTCACCGTCCCTTCCCAAAGCAGCGGCACGGGCCCGCCGGTCAGCCTGACGCGCAGCCTTTATTTCGAGAACAAGGTCCAGCCGCACCAGCCGGTCACGGCCAAGTACTCACTGCAGGCCGGGACGCTGCCGACCAGCACGGACCCGTTCGGCTGGCACTGGTCGGGCAGCCAGCAACAAGGGCCGGTGCAGGTCACCGCCATCGATATTCCGCTGTCGCAGCACGAGGCGTACCTGGGATTCCTGTCCGGCGTGCTGTTCGGGGTGGTTGGCGGGGCGGTCGTGCTGATCCTTCAGGAACTGCTGGAACCGATCCGGCTCCGGCGCCGCACGCGGGATGCCGCGCGCGACTAGCTATGCATGCGAGGTGACAGGTGACCACATCCCGACGAGCAGGACGCAGCAAAGCGGGGGTGGCGGCGTGGCTGGGCGGCGGCCTGGTCGTCGTGCTCGCCATCGCCGCTTCCGTTTTATTCGCGGTCAGGCACACGAACGGTACCTCCGGGCCAGGCGACGTGCTGCCCGGCAACGTCCGGCCGCTTTCGCACGTGCTGATCAGCGATGCTTGCGGATCTACCAACGACGAAGGTGTCTTTGAGCCCAAGACCATCCAGCTCAGGTGCGGGGACGGCACCGTCGTCGCGAACGGCCTGACGTGGAGTCAGTGGGGCACGGCAACGGCGCTGGCCCGGGGGACGGTCAACGAGGTGAGCTGCGTGCCCGATTGCGCCAGCGGGAAGGATGTGGCCTACCCGGCCAGGCTGGCGCTTTCCGAGCCGGTCCGGGCGGGAAACGGCCGCCAGTACTTCACCCGGATCGTGGTGTCGTTTACCGGTCGCGGCCCCGGCGGGTCCTCCCGCCAGCTGTTCGAGGACTGTTTCTACACCCCGCCCGCGCCGTTCGTTCCGAAATGCCCGGCAGCCGGACGCGGCTCCCCGTGAGATCACGGGCTCCTCGGGTGCCCGGGTCCGGCCGCTTAGATCGAAAGTCACGCTTTCCCTCTTGACGGCGGTTGTCCGAACGTTGAGAATTTTCGACAGCTTGTCGCTGTACGCAAGTTAGTAACATTCGCAGCAACGTGTTCTGAGGCGCTGTCCCGGCCTGAGGGAAGGACGCAGTTCGTGATACGCAAGAGAGCTTTCCGTCTGGCGGTGTCAGCCCTCACAGCCGTGGCGATCCTGCCGGTCGGCATGGCCGCGCCCGCCGCGGCCCAGGCCGCGTCAACCCCGGGCACGGCGGTCTCGGCCGCGCTGAAGGGGGCCTTCGCGGCGCAGCGGCACCTGCCCGTCGCCGACGTGGGCGCCGTCCGCGCCGGGTCGCTGCACGTCGGCTCCGCGCAGGGCCGGGAGTGGGCGATCGCCAGCTTCATCCCGGCGAAGTCGGCGGCGCCGAAGGTCGCGGCCGGCTTCCAGGACGGCGCCGCCACCGGCGTCTTCACCCAGACCCACGGCACGTGGCGGCTGGTGCAGACCGGGCTGTACGGCTGCGGCACCGGCCTGCCCGCCGCGCTCAAGTCGGCGTGGCACCTGGCCGACCCCGCGGCCTGCACCGCGTCGGCCAGCAGCCAGCGCAGCGCCGCACAGAAGGCCGAGTCCGCCCTGCCGGCGGCCGCCCGGGCCACCGCCAAGGCTGCGGCCACGAAGGCAACCGACCCGGCCGACATCCCGCAGACGATCGCGGCCGTGGCGCTTAGCCAGGTCGGGATCAGCGACACCCCGACCGCGGCGAACTTCAACGGCGTCGACTGCGACCCGTTCAGCACGATGGTGGCCGGGTTCTCCGGCGACTCCGACGGCTGCGGCTACAACACCAACTTCGGCGTCGAGAACGAGAACGAGACCTGGTGCTCGGACTTCAACAAGTGGGTCTGGCAGCAGGCCGGTGTCACCGCGGACATGAACACGCTCAACGCGGGCGCGGTGTCCTTCTACAACTGGGCGGTCCAGAACGGCCAGACCCCGCAACTCGACACGGGCACGCCGCAGGTCGGCGACAGTGTCGTCTTCTACAGCCCGAGCGCCTTCCCCAGCTTCGCTGATCACGTCGGCGTCGTGGTGGCGGTCCACCCCGACGGGTCGATCGACATGGTCAACGGCGACTTCTCCGGGGGCCCGGACATCAGCGCGCAGTACGACACCGACATCACCAGCCTGTCCACGTTCGCGGCCGACGTCGAGGGACCGGGTGAGGAATGGGCGCTCGTGGCCCCGCCGACCACCGTGCAGCAGCCCAACCCGACCGGGCACCTGTCCGGCCCGACGACGGCGGTCGCCGGCACCACCGGTTCCTACCACGTGACCGGCAGCGTCCAGGGCGGCTCGGTCAGCGCGTACTACTGGATGTTCGAGGACGGCCGGACGACGAACTCCACCGGCACCGACGTGACCCACGCGTTCAGCGAGCCGGGCACCTACACGGTCAGCGTGACGATCACCTCCAGCTTCGGGACGATCGTCACCCTCGAGCAGAACGTCAACGTCGTCGCGCCGTCGTCCGGCGTGGCTTCGGCCCCGTACGACGGGATCTGGTACGACCCGCTGCCCGTGCTGCAGTACACGTTCACCCGCTCGGCGGGCGGCCTGGCCGTCGACAGCTGGGACGGCGGAAGCTGGCTCCAGCTCGCGGTGCCCGGCGACCCGGCCGCGACCGGCAACCTGACCGCGCTCAGCTACCCCGACGCCGCCAACGCGGACGCGATGACACCGCACGGGTACTACCGGGCGGCCGGCGGTTCCCTGGCCGAGACGTACCAGAGCTCGTCCGGCTGGGTGACGCAGGATCTCCCGGGCCAGCCCGCGGCCGGCGCCACGGTCGTGGCCACGACCACGACGAGCGGCACCCCGGCGGTGTTCTTCGTCGACACGGCCGGGCGGCTGGCCGAGACCGCGCAGGGCGCCAGCGGCTGGACGACCAGCACCCTGCTGCCCGCCGTCCCCGGGATCCGCGCCACGTCGCTGGCGCTGGCCGACACGACGCGGGGCCCGGTGCTCTTCGCCGCCGGCCGGATCGGTGACATCCTGGCCATCTCGTCGCTCGCCGACCGGTGGTTCGCCTGGCCGGTTCCGGCGCTGACCGCGCCCGGCGGGTCGCTCGCGGCCCTGACCACGCCGTCCGGGCGCGCGGCCGTCGTCTACGTCAGCCCGCGCGGCAGCCTCGCCGAGGCCACCGAGCCCGGGGCGACCACGGTGGGCCTCTGGAGCGTTAAAGATCTCCCTGGAGCGCCTGCGCCCGGCAGCACGCTGGCCGCGACGACGTACCTGCTGCCGTCCGTGATTCCCGCCACGCCCGGCTCATTCCCGCAGCCGCCCGGCTCGACCACGTCGTCCAACGCGGCCCCGCCCCTCGGCACGGAGGCGTTCTACCTGACCGCGTCCGGTGCGCCCGCCGTCACCTACGACGCCGGGACGGGCTGGCAGACGGCCACCCTGCCCGGCACGGCGTCGGGCATCCTCGCGGCGAGCGCCTACCAGGTGGAGGAGGAGCCGTCGGACCTGTTCCTGTCCGGCGCCGGCGGGCTGACCGAGGAGACCACCGGTGCGCGCAGCGGTGACCCGTCCGGCACCTGGACGTCGCTGACGCTGCCGGACACCCCGGCGACGTGGGCGGACCAGGTGGTGCTGTACGCCGCCGACCCGGCCGACGCGACAGCCGCGAAGGCGGCGGCCACCGCCGCGGGCCTGCCGGCCAGCCAGGTCGTCACCTCGTTCGCCACCGCGTGGGCCGACACCCTCGGCGGCGAGTACCTCGTCTTCGCGGTCGGCACCCCGGCCGTCACGGCGCTGTACCGCAACGAGTGCGGCTGGGCCAACCCGTCGGCGCTGCCGGCCGGGTCGACGCCGTTCTCCTACGACCTCGGGCCGCTCAATACGCTGCCCGGCGTCGACACGTTCGTGAACTCGGCCGCCGCCACCGCGGCGAGCACACAGGCGCTGGCCACCGATAACGCCTACTACGCGCTGAACGGCAAGCTGCCCGCGGGCGTCACGTCGCTGCCCGCCGCCGTCGGCCCGACGCGCACCTGCGTGGGCTCGCCGTCCTGAGCCGAAGCGGGTCGTAGCGGGGCGGGCGGCTGACGTTGCCGCCCGCCCCGTCCGCGCGGTTTCAGGTGTCCCAGCGGACGGCGATCCGCTGGGCGGCGCCGGGCAGGGGCAAAGACTCCGCTTCGGCCGCGACCGCGTCGCGTTCCGCGCGTGACAGTTGCCGCCAGGGCTGTACGGTCATCGCCGCGCCCGCGCGCCGCCAGGTCCCGGTGACCTCGCCCGCGACCAGCAGGGCGCCGGGCCAGACGCGCGGGGTCCACAGCGCGTCGCGGCGGCCGGCGTCCGGGACGAGCAGGTCGCGGTCGGCGCCGTGGCAGAGCCAGTACGCGTCGCCGCTGGGGAGCAGTCGCGCGGGCGCGGGCGGCCGGGGGCCGGCGCGGGAGGCCTCCTCGTCCTGCGCGAGGATCCACGCCTCGCCGACGGGTGTCCGCACCGGCGTCACCGACTCACCCAGCAGCCCGAACGCGGCAAGCGCGGGCCGTGGCCCGATCCCGGACCACTTGCCGAACGCAGCCGGCGTCGCGGGGCCGTAAATGTGCAGGTAGCGACGCAAGAGTTCGAGGCGGGCCTGGTCCGGCCCGATCTCAGGCGGCGGCACGGTCCAGACGAACGGCTGCCGGGCGCCCTCCCACCGGATCAGGACCGTGCCGGTCGCGGCCGCGTACCTGAGGCGGTTGGCGTTGTTCAGGCCGAGCGCGTCGCCGGCCTCGCCGTAGGCCATCCGGCGGCCGTCGAGCATGGCGCTGAGCCGGGCGGCGATGTCCTCCGCCCGGTGCCGGCCCTTGGCGTCGTCGGGCAGGACCCCGAGCGAGAAAACGGCCAGGTCGCACGCGGCGACGACGAAGACGCTGAACCGCGGCCCCCACAACTGGACCAGCGAAGGGTGCTCCCAGGTGGCGGGTTCGGTCCCCGCCACCCGCGCGTGGAGCGACAGCAGCGCCGCCCGGGGCATGCTGTCCTGCAGCCCGGCCCAGGCCGCGCGCCGCAGCGAATCCTCGCCGCCCGCCAGCCGCTCGTCGAGAGCCCCAGCGTTCCGCCGGAACGCCAGCACCTGCTCCCGCGTCAGCTCAAGCCGATTCCCGCTCACCTCACATCACCACGCCAAGCACCCTAACCGCTATCCCGAGATGCTGGCATTGCCAAGAGTCAGCGAATTGCCATTCTCTTGCTCCTGAGTTTGGGAGTCGGCCCCCGAGCAGATCACTTCGAGCTGCGTCACGCCGGATATGTTCAGCCGGACAACGGCCGGGTTACCCAGGCTGACCACGACCGGCTTCATCAGCTGGGCGCCGCCTTGGTTGGCGAACGTGACCGTCTCGTTCAGGTTGGTGGCATCTTGCGCGTTGTCCGGGATGCCAACGACAGCGCGGAACAGGGTGTGGCCTGCCACGTCGAACGCCTCATCTGGCTGGTCAGTACCGCTGGGGCCGTCGCATTCGAACGTGACGCTATCGGGGTAGGCCGTGGACGACATGGTCTGCGGGCCGGTCTGCAGGTTCGCGTTGTTGAGCGTCGGCTGCAATGCCGACAGATAGGCTCCGCCGGTCAGGGCCGCGCCGCCGGCCGAGGTGGACGGCGTGGTGGATCGTGCGGCGGGCTTCGCGGCAGCCACCTGCAACTGCTGACGCTGCTGCTTGACGACGATGGTCAGCTGGTTTGC
The DNA here is from genome assembly GCA_036267555.1 of Streptosporangiaceae bacterium. Classification (GTDB taxonomy): domain Bacteria; phylum Actinomycetota; class Actinomycetes; order Streptosporangiales; family Streptosporangiaceae; genus JASHPR01. The sequence continues at coordinate 6,320 of DATAVV010000181.1, forward strand.
ACGGCTCGTCTGATGCGCCGCGACGACGGACGCTAACGCGGCGACGATCGTCGCTACCGAGGCCAGAATGCCGCTGAACGACGTAATCCACGACCCGAATCTGGACTTTGAGCGCCGCTTACGCGACCGCCCGCTTCCCGCCTTGTCCTGAACGCGTTGCTCTGTCAAATTGACCCCCCAAACATTAACCCCGCCAAACTGTGAGCGCGGCGGGCTGCGCCCCAAGAGACTACTGCTAAGACGCTTACCGCGCGTTCGGGGTTTACCCGAAAAATCCATACCAAAATGGCCTCGGCTCCTGCGCGGTGCGCAATTCCTCAAGGTCGCGGTCGTCGAGGGTGAGCAGGGGTGGCGGAGTCCCGGACCGAGGCGGGCCGGCTGGCGCGGGCGAGCGGCACGATGTTCGGGGACTGCTGGCGGAGCCAGGCCAGCAGCACGCGGTGCCCGGACACGCCGCGCCGTCTCGCGACCGCGAGCGCGGCCTCGGGCGGCGCGCCCGACCGGCCCCCGAACGGCGAGCAGGCCAGGTAGGCGACGCGCCGCTGCGCGCACGCCAGCGCCGTGGGCAGGTCACCGGGATCGCCAAAGGCGAGCCGGTTCTGCACCGCCGCGACCGGGGCCACCGCCAGGGCGTCGTCGAGTTGGGCGACCGTCACGTTGGACAGCCCGATGGCGGCGATCTTGCCTTCCCGGCGAAGCTCCTCGAGGGCGCCTACGCTGTCCGCCAGCGGGACCCGCGGGTCAACGTGGTGAAGCTGTAAAGGTCGAGCCGGTCGGTTTCGAGCGTGCAGGCTGATCTCGCAGTGGGCGCGGAGGGCGGACGGCCGCCCGTCGACCGGGAAGCCGTCGCCCTCGCGCCAGTGGCCGCCCTTGGTCGCGACCAGCGGCCGCTCGCCGGTGATCCCCCGCAGGGCGCGGGCCACGACCTGTTCGGCGTACGACTCGACGCCGGGCCGCGTGTAGGCCAGCGCCGTGAGCCGCACCCCGGCGTCCAGCACGGCGTGCACGGTCGCGACCGAATCAGCGGCCGCCGCGTCCTTGAACGCGAATTGCGCCGTCCCGAGCCCGATGCCCCCGGCGTCACGGTCGGCGATCAGCATGGCTGGGCCCCCGCTGCCGGAGAACAGAGGGTTAGCAAGGCGGCAAGGGTCTCCTCGGTGTGGGCCATGCGTATACAACACCAGCCACGTAGCACCCGGTCTTCCCACCGGCAACGCAAGATCACTTTTCGCGGACACTTTTATGCGGTATACGCCGAAAAGTGTCCGCGAAAACGGATCATGATGCGACGGGGCGGCGGTCAGGACCCCGATGGTGATCAACGACGCGGGTCGACGCCGGCGTCGTCAACAAGAAGTGACCCAGCGGCTTTACGCGCGGGGCAGATAGCCGTGCGCGACCAGCCCGGTCACCGCGTTACGGGTGGTCTCCGGGGTCCATCCGTATTCGCGGTGGTGGGCGCGCAGGTGCACGTAGCTGAACAGGACGGTGTCCG
>DATAVV010000182.1:0-2018 GCA_036267555.1 Streptosporangiaceae bacterium
CGGCAGCGTGATCCCGGTGATGTCCGCTTCCTGGAACGCGTCGGTGCCGATCATCGCGCTCGGGACCTGGCCGGTGATGGCCACGATCGGCACCGAGTCCATGTAGGCGTCGGCCAGCGCGGTGACCAGGTTGGTGGCGCCCGGCCCGCTGGTGGCCATGCAGACGCCGGGGCGGCCCGTCGCCCACGCGTAGCCCTCGGCGGCGTGGCCCGCGCCCTGCTCGTGCCGGACCAGCACATGCCGCAGCGACGACGACCGGATGGGGTCGTAGGCCGGAAGGATCGCGCCGCCGGGGAGTCCGAAGACCACGTCGACGCCTTGTTGCTCCAGACTTCGCACCAGCGCCTGGGCTCCGGTCAGTTGCACGAGATGCTCCTTTGATTTCAGGGCGAAGTTCCAACAAAAAACCTCCTCGCCGTCTTGGCGTAGGAGGTGAGCGCGAGCCCTGCGTGCGGGCTCGCGCTACGTGATGAGGAGTACCTGGAATAGATCGGTGCGCATAACCATGCTCTCCGTTGGCTGTGTTCGGTGACCACGATAACACTACCGGTGCCCCGGCCGGGCCGGGGCACCGGTCAACGTGCCGCTTAATTGCCGCGCCATCTCACTGGGCGGCCAGGCTGGGCAGCCACGGCCGGCGGCCGGCCTCGTAGGCGCCGATCTCCTGCTCGTGCCGGAGGGTCAGCGCGATGTCGTCCAGCCCCTCCAGCAGCCGCCAGCGGGCGTAGTCCGCGAGCTCGAACGGCTCCGTGAGCCCGGCCGCGGGCACGGCCACCGTGCGGGCGTCCACGTCGACCTCGACCTGGGCCCCCGGGTCGGCCGCGAGCGCGGCGAAGAGCCGGGCCACCGATTCCTCGCTGGCCCGGGCCGGGACGAGGCCCGCGGCCACGCTGTTGTTGCGGAAGATGTCGCCGAAGCTGGGCGCCACGACCGCCCGGAAGCCGAAGTCCTGCAGCGCCCAGACCGCGTGCTCGCGCGAGGAGCCGCAGCCGAAGTTGGACCCGGCGACCAGCACCTTGGCCGCGTCCGCGCCGGGCTGGTTCAGCACGAACTCCGGGTCCTGGCGCCAGGCCCCGAACAGCCCGGTGGCGAACCCGGTGCGCTCGACCCGCTTGAGCCAGGACGCCGGGATGATCTGGTCGGTGTCGACGTCGCGGCGGTCGAGCGCGACCGCGCGGCCGGTGATGAGCTGCACGCCGGGCATTACAGGTCTCCTGGCAGGGTGAAGTGTCCGGCGACGGCGGTTGCCGCCGCCACTGCGGGCGACACCAGGTGGGTGCGCCCGCCGGGGCCCTGACGCCCCTCGAAGTTGCGGTTGCTGGTCGACGCCGAGCGTTCGCCGGGCGCGAGGATGTCGCCGTTCATGCCCAGGCACATCGAGCATCCGGCCGACCGCCACTCGAACCCGGCGTCGGTGAAGGCCCGGTCCAGGCCCTCGGCCTCGGCGTCGGCCTTGACCCGGGCCGAGCCGGGCACCACCAGCGCCCGGACGCCAGAGCTGATCTTGCGCCCGCGGACCACCTCGGCGGCGGCCCGCAGGTCCTCGAGCCGGCCGTTGGTGCACGAACCGATGAACACGGCGTCCACGGAAATGTCCCGGATCGCGGTGCCCGGGCTCAGGTTCATGTAGGTCAGCGCGCGCTGCGCCGCCTCCTGCAGTTGCGGCGTGCTCAGCGTGGCCGGGTCGGGGATCACGTCGTCGATCGTGGCCGACTGCGCCGGGTTCGTGCCCCAGGTGACCGCGGGCCGCAGGGCGGAGGCGTCGACGCGGATCTCCCGGTCGAACTCGGTGCCGTCCTCGGTGGCCAGGCCGCGCCAGTCGTCCAGGGCCTGCTCCCACAGCTTGCCGCGCGGGCTGTACTTGCGTCCCTCGAGGAACGCGAACGTGGTGTCGTCGGGAGCGATCATGCCGGCCCGGGCCCCGCCCTCGATGGACATGTTGCAGACCGTCATCCGGCCCTGCATGGACAGCGCCCGCACGGCCGCGCCGCGGTACTCGATGACCGAGCCGACGCCGC
>DATAVV010000183.1:0-10747 GCA_036267555.1 Streptosporangiaceae bacterium
AGTCGCTGGTCTCATTTTGCCGGTTACAAAAGCTGCCTGCTCAGTCCGCTGATGCGAAGGATGAAGGCAGATAAGAGCCACGGGAAGTACACCACTGGTAACTGCAGGAAAGGACACCAACGTGAGCCAGACCCTACTTAGCCCGGACGCGACGTTTGAACAGCGTGAGCTGTTAAGCATGGCGCTGTCCGACGCGGTGTTCTACCGCGACCCGCCCCCACATGCGATAAATGCCAGGAACCCTACGGGCTGTGCGAAGAATGCGGCACCGGGATAACCCGCGCCCGCGCATACCGGGCACTCATCCGCGCGTTCGGCCTGAAACCGCCGCCCCTTCCGGCTGCTCAAAGACCCGCTGGCGAGGCGGCCGGCCGGGCCGTGGCAAGCCCGTAACGGCTCCCAGCCCGGCCGGTTTCCCTGTCCCGGCCGTCCCGGCTGCCGCAGGGGTGCCCACAGCGCCGCATAGACCTACAATCTACGGCCGCACCCGCAAGACCCGAGGCCGCAAACGCGGCGCCCCGGTCGACCCGGCCGCCTGGATATGGTCCCCCCAGCCCACCCACACCCCGCTCGTCACGAAAGAGACATGGGACGCCGCGCAGACGGCCGGAGTCAAGCACGGGAACGTCCGCGACCCCGAGAAGCCCGCCAGCCAGCCCGGCCGCCGCTACACGTTTCGCTCCCGTATCCGCTGCAACGACTGCCAGCACCGCATGCAGGGCCTATGGCGCCCCGCGCCCCGCAAGAACGACCCGCACCGCATCAACGTCTACTACAAATGCCCCCACAACCCGTCCAACCCCCGCCAGGCCGCCTCCCGCCCGCACCACCCGCCCACGTCGGTATCGGTCCGCGAAGACCTCCTCCTCGCCGCCATCACCGGGTTCCTGGACGACTACGTCCTAGGCCACGACCGCGCCGGCCACCTCGCCGCCCGCATGCCCGTCACCGCCGCCGATCAGGCCGCCCAGCGCGCCGCCGCCATCACCACGGCCCAGGCCGAGATCACCCGCACCGACACCGCCCAGGCCGGCCTCATGACCGAACTCGAAGCACTCGGAGCCGACACCAGCCCCGCCGCCAACGCCTACCGCGCCCGCATCCGCGAACGCTTCACCCAGCTCCACGACCAGCGCACCCACGCCGAAACCCAGCTCACCGCCCTCCAGGCCGCCAGCGAGCCTGTCAGCGACCCCGCCCTGCTGGACGAGCTGCCCTACCTGCCCGGCATCCTGCGCTACGCCCCCGAACCCCTCATCGAACGACTGCTCGCCGCCCTGGACGTCCAGTGCCTCTACCGCAAAAATCTTGACCAGGTCACCATCTGGGCCACCATCACCGACACCACCCCCCGCACCCTCGCCGCCCTCCTCGCCGACCCCCGCACCGACAACGACACCGCCGCCAGCCCCCAGCAGCCAGCCCCCATCACCGCCGCACCGGACAACCGTGGGGAGTTGGCACAAGGCCCTATACGCGCATGATCCTCCACGATCATGAAAGTGGCAGCGCTTCGGCTCGGCGGCCCCTAAACGCGGGCCAGTGACCCTGATCGTGAAAACCCGCCCGGCATCCCCGGCCGCCGTTACCGCCTGCGGAGCGTCAGCGGTTGCGCGGGTCGCCGTGGCACTGCTTGAATTTGCGCCCGGAACCGCATGGGCACGGGGCGTTGCGCCCGACCTTGGAGTAGTCGGTGCTGCCGGTCGCGCCGGTCGCGCCGGCCACATCACGCTGCTCGGCCTGACCGCTCGCGTCCTCGCTGGGCGAGGTGTAGTGCAGGCCGCCGCGCCGCTGCGGCCGGTCGAGACCGCGGGCCGCGAGGGCGGCGGGGATGGCCGGGCCGGATGGCGCTTCGGGCGCGCCGGAACCGGGCTGGCCCGCCGGGCGCGCGTGCGTCCCGGTCCGGGAGTGCCGCCCCGGGCGGGCCGACTGCGCGACGCCCGTGGCCCCCGGCCCCTGGGGCGCCGCGCCGGGCAGGGCACCCCCCGCCCCGGGTGCCGGCGCGATCACGAAGGCGCCCTGGGAGGCGCCGTTCGTGACGTCACCTTGGGTGCCGTCCTCCACGATCGGGTTCTCCTGCCACTGCACCTGGAGGTTGAACAGGCTGGCGACCGACTCCTCCTTGATGCCCTCCATCATGGCGCTGAACATGTCGAAGCCCTCGCGCTGGTACTCGACCAGCGGGTCACGCTGCCCGTAGCCGCGCAGCGTGATGCCCTCGCGCAGATAGTCCATCTCGTAGAGGTGCTCGCGCCACTTGCGGTCGAGCACGGAGAGCACGACCCGCCGCTCGAGCTCGCGCATCATGTCGGGCGTCAGTTCTTCCTCGCGGCGCTGGTAGGCGGTCAGCGCGTCCTGCTGCATGACCTCGGTGATCACCTCGGCGGACAGGTGCGCCCGCTCCCCCCCGGCCTCGTCGATCATCTGGTCGACCGTGATCCCGCGCGGGTAGAGCTGGCGGAAGGCTCGCCAGAGCTGGTCCAGGTCCCATTCCTCGGGGAAGCCGTCGGCCGTGGCGCCGGTGACATAATCGGCGACGACCTCGTCGATCATGGTGTGGATCTGATCGGTCAGGTCGGCGCCCTCGAGCACCTTGCGCCGCTCGTCGTAGACCACGTGACGCTGGCGGTTCATCACGTCGTCGTACTTGAGCAGGTCCTTGCGGATCTCGAAGTTCTGCTGCTCGACCTGGGTCTGGGCGGAACGGATCGACCGCGTAACGGTCTTTGACTCGATCGGGACGTCCGGCGGGGTCTTGAGCCACTCCATGATGTGGGCGACCTTGTCGGCGTTGAACATCCGCATCAGGTCGTCTTCGAGCGACAGGTAGAACCGCGACTCGCCGGGGTCGCCCTGGCGCCCGGACCGGCCGCGAAGCTGGTTGTCGATGCGCCGCGACTCGTGCCGCTCGGTGCCGAGCACGTACAGGCCCCCGGCCGCGACAACCTCCCCGTGCTCCTCCGCCACCGCCCGCTTGGCCTTTTCCACCGCCTCGGGCCAGGCCGCCTCGAAGTCCTCGGGCGTGTCCACCGGCGACAGCCCGCGCTGGTGCAGTTCCAGGTCGGCGATGAACTCGGGGTTGCCCCCGAGCATGATGTCGGTGCCGCGGCCGGCCATGTTCGTCGCCACGGTGACCGCGCCCTTGCGGCCCGCCTGGGCGATGATGGCGGCCTCGCGCTCGTGGTACTTGGCGTTCAGCACCTCGTGCGCGATGCCCTTGCGCTTGAGCATCCTGGACACGAGCTCCGACTTCTCGACGCTCGTGGTGCCGACGAGCACCGGCTGTCCGGCCTCGTTCCGTCCGGCGATGTCGTCCACCAGGGCCTCGAACTTGGCCTGTACCGTCTGGTACACAACGTCGGCCTGGTCGCCACGGATCATCGGCATGTTCGTGGGGATCGGCACCACGCCGAGCTTGTAGGTCTGGTGGAACTCGTTCGCCTCGGTCATGGCCGTACCGGTCATCCCGGCGAGCTTGTCGTACAGCCGGAAGTAGTTCTGCAGGGTGATCGTGGCGAGGGTCTGGTTCTCGTCCTTGATCTGCACGCCTTCCTTGGCCTCGATGGCCTGGTGCATGCCCTCGCTGTAGCGGCGGCCCTGGAGCATGCGGCCGGTGAACTCGTCCACGATCAGGACCTCGCCGTTCATCACGACGTAGTCCTTGTCCTTCTTGTACAGCTCCTTGGCCTTGATCGCGTTGTTCAGGAAGCTGACCAGCGGCGTGTTCACGGACTCGTAGAGGTTGTCGATGCCGAGCCAGTCCTCGACCTTCTCCACGCCCGATTCCAGGATGCCGACCGTGCGCTTCTTCTCGTCGACCTCGTAGTCGCCGTCGCCGTCCTCGCCGCGCCGCAGCCGGGGAGCGATCTTGGCGAACTCAAGGTACCAGCGGCTGTTCTGGTCGGCGGGCCCGCTGATGATCAGCGGGGTCCGCGCCTCGTCGATAAGGATCGAGTCCACCTCGTCCACGATCGCGAAGTTGTGCCCGCGCTGGACGCATTCCTCCAGGCCCCAGGCCATATTGTCGCGGAGGTAGTCGAAGCCGAACTCGTTGTTCGTGCCGTAGGTGACGTCGGCGGCGTACTGCTTGCGCCGCTCGTCGGGCTCCATCTGGGCCAGGATCACGCCGACCTCGAGGCCCAGGAACCGGTGGATGCGCCCCATCCACTCCGAGTCGCGCTTGGCCAGGTAGTCGTTGACGGTGATCACGTGCACGCCCTTGCCGGTCAGGGCGTTCAGGTAGGCCGGAAGGACGCCGGTGAGGGTCTTGCCCTCACCGGTCCTCATCTCGGCGATATTGCCCATGTGCAGAGCGGCCCCGCCCATCAGCTGCACGTCGAAGTGGCGCTGGCCGAGAGTCCGGCGGGCGGCTTCGCGCACGGTCGCGAACACCTCGGGCAGCAGGTCGTCCAGCGCCTCGCCGTCGGCGTGGCGCTGACGGAACTCGTCGGTCAGCGCGCGCAGTTCGGCGTCGCTCAGCTTCTCGAAGTCCTCCTCGATGGAGTTGACCTGATCAGCTATCCGCCTGAGCTTGCGCAGGATCTTGCCCTCGCCGGCGCGGAGGACAGTATCGATGATGGCTGGCACTTGCGTCGCGCTCCTCGCGGATCGTCTGGCTTCTTGGCGCGGCGTGCCCGCTCTTGACCTGCCGCGACGAGGGGGCCGCTTGGGCGTAGGGCAGCGCGGCGAGCTCCTGACACCGTGCCTACTCACATGGTAGGCGAGACACGGGGTGAAGCCGAGTTGTCGCCGCAAGCCCGATACCCTAGGGGGCCTAGATGCTCCCGGCTGGAAGCCCTGGCCACAATGGTAGCCACGACGGGCCGGCGAGATCAGCGAGTAGCCGGGGACGAGAGGAGCAGCGCGCATGTCGAACCAGGTGGAGCCCGGCACCGTGGGCAGTTTTGCCGCGGGCCCTGGGCCGGCGGGCCTGGCTGAACAGACCGCGTTCGTGCCCCAGGCTCCGGGTACCCCGGTTGCTTACCCGCCGCCCTTCCACGGCCGTGCCGTTTCCTGGGTGGCAGTCTCGCTCATCATGGTGGCCTTCGTCGCCGGCGGTCTCGCACTGGTCTTCGGGCCGACCTGGTGGCTGTTCTGGGTCAGCCTGGGCGTCGCCGTGGTCGGCGGGCTGCTCGCGATGGCCACCAACATCTTCGAGGACTGGTACTAAACCGGCTCAGCGGCCGGCGCCCGGCGACCGGGTGTCGGCCCGCCGGGCATTACGGGCCCCGGTCCGGACGGACGGACCGGACGGAAATGTCGGATCCGGTGGCTAGGCTCGGCCCGTGGCCGCCGTCTTGCTTCCTCCCCCGCAGCTGACCCTGTCCGCCGATGACGTCCGGCTGATGACGCTGCGGGCCCAGGGCTTCATCGGCGCATCGGCGCGCCGCGGCGGGGTGCCCGCCATGCTGCGCCGGGTCGGCGCGGCCCAGTTGGACACGATCAGCGTGCTGGCCCGCTCGCACGAACTGGTCGCCTACGCTCGCCTCGGGCCGGTCGGCCGCGAGCGGGTCGAGCAGGCCTACTGGCACCCGCGGCAGGCCACCGCGTTCGAGTACTGGTCCCACGCGGCGTGCATCCTGCCGGTCGAGGAATGGCCCTTCTACGCGTTCCGGCGGCGGGCCCTGCAGCGCCGGGGGGTGCGCTGGCACCAGAGTCACCCGGAGGTGTGCGCCGAGGTGCTGGCCAAGATCCGCGCGGAGGGGCCGCTCACCACCACCGAACTGGGCGGGGCGAGGGTGAAGGGGGATGGGGAGGCGGGCGGGGACTGGTGGGACTGGTCGGACACGAAGATCGCGGTGGAGTGGCTGCTCGACACCGGCGAGGTCATCTGCGCGCGCCGGACCGGCTGGCGGCGCGTGTACGACCTGCCGGAGCGGGTCCTGCCGCCGGAACTGTTCGCGGCCGACCCCTCGGACGAGGAGTGCGTCATCCACCTGGCGGGGGTGGCCGCCCGTGCGCTCGGCGTGGTGACCCGGGCCGACCTGACTGACTACCAGCGGCTGCGGTGGGGCGGCACCGGCCAGGGCCGGGACGGCCAGGGCATCGCGCCCGACGACGCGGCGGCCGCCGCCGGGCTGGTGCCGGTCGAGATCGCCGCCCCGCGGTCCAGGCCGGCCGTCCGGGCGTGGGCCGATCCAGCCGCGCTGGCCGGCCACGGCGAATCGGCCCCGGGCCGGCACCGGGTCACGCTGCTGTCCCCGTTTGACTCCCTGATCTGGGACCGCAAGCGAACCATGCGGATGTTCGGCTTCGAGCACAGCCTGGAGGCCTACGTGCCCCAGGCCAAGCGGGTGCACGGCTACTTCACGATGCCGCTGCTGGCCGGGGGCCGCCTGCTCGGCCGGGTCGACCCGGCGCGCAGCGGCCGGACGCTGGTCGCGCGCCAGCTTTCCCTGGACAGGGCGTCCGCGACCGAGCCGATGGCTCGCGCGCTGACCGAGGCGGCGGCCTGGGTCGGCTGCGACCAGGTGGAACTGGGCCGGGTCAGCCCGCCCAGCCTGGAACCCCGGCTCCGCAAGGCTTTGTCGGACGCTAGCTGAACTCGATCAGCTTCTCGCGCACGGCCACCATGACCGCCTCCATCCGGGAGTGGATCTGCAGCTTCTCCAGGATGTTGCGGACGTGGTTCTTCACCGTGTTCTCGGAGATGAACAGCTCCTTGGCGATGTCACGGTTGTTCATCCCGCGGGCCACGAGCTTGAGCACCTGCATCTCGCGCTCGGTCAGCCGCGGCGCGGGCACCTCCTGGACTCGCTCCTCACCGTCGCGCCGGGCCAGGGTCGCGAACTCGGTAAGGAGCTTGCCCGCCATCGACGGATTGATCAGCGACTGGCCGCCGTACACCGCGCGAACGGCGTCGGCCACCTCGTCCAGAGGGATGTCCTTGAGCAGGTAGCCGCTCGCGCCGGCCCGGATCGCCTCGAAGAGGTCCTCCTCCTCGTCGCTGATCGTGAGGATGACGATCTTCGCGCTGGGCGCCGCCTCCTTCATCGCCCGGCAGGCCTCGATCCCGCTGCTGCGCGGCATGCGGATGTCCATGAGGACGACATCGGGCACGGACTCGGCCGCCTTCTCGACCGCCTCGGCCCCGTCGCTCGCCTGGCCGACGAGTTCGATGTCCTGCTCCCCCTCCAGCACCATCTCCAGGCCGCGGCGGAACAGCGCGTGATCGTCCACGATCATGGTTCGGATCGGCTCTGCATGGCGCGACGCATCCGGCTGTGCCGCACTCGTGCCGGGACTGCCGCCCATGTCGCCTCCTCCCTGACCGGTGGTGCCGGGCACCACCGCTGCGCAGGCATAGCTACTCAGATCCGCGGTGCCTTGTGATCAACTCTTGCCGACGCGAGCCCGCTGCGCAAGCGACGCTACCGGGCCGCCAGTTCTTCGGTTTTCCTGGCCTGCCCACCCGCCTGGCTCAGCGTACCGTTGCCCGGCGTGAGGTCTGTTCCGTCACCGGCGGCCTCTTCGATCAAGCGGATCACACCGTACTGGTAACCGCGCCGCCGGTACACGACGCTGGGGCGGCCGCTGCCCGTGTCGCGGAACAGAAAGAAGTCGTGCCCCACCAGTTCCATCTCGAACAGAGCCTGGTCGATGGCCATCGGCCGGGCGTCGTGGAACTTCTCCCGCACCACGAGCGGCCCGTCGCCCTCCATCTCGATCGGTACCAGGCCGTCGGCTCGCGCGCCGTCACCCGCGGCGACCTCGCTTTCCGCGACATCTGGCGCATCCTGCGTGTCCCGCGTGTCCCGCGTGTCCCGCGCGTCCGCGGTCGCAGCGCGCATGGCCTGCGGCGCCGGTTCATCCCGGGCCTGCCGCGGCACGGTGTCGGCGGCGGCGGGCAGGTCGGTCAGCCGGGTGGCGTGCGCCGCGTGACGGCACTTGCGCCGGTCGCCCGCGCGGCGCAGCCGCGACTCGAGCTTGGAATAGGCCAGGTCCAGAGCGGCGTAACGGTCTTCGGCGGCGGCCTCGGCCCGGATCGCCGGGCCCCGCGAGGAGATGGTCAGCTCGACTCGCTCCCGCCGTCCCGACTGGCGCGGGTTGCGCTCGGCGGAGACCTCCACGTCGATCCGGTTGGCTCTGGAGTCCAGTTTCTCGATCTTGGAAAGCTTTGCCGTGGCGTGCTTGCGGAACCGATCCAGCACCTCCGTGTGCCGACCCTTGAAGATGATGTTCACTGAGGAACCCCCTTCTGCCCGGACTTGGATGCGGCACCCGCCCGGCCGACCTGGTCTTCGACCCCACATCCGCCTGCTGAGAGGTTCGCAGCCACCTGTGCCACTACTGCTCTTCTCCCGGCCCAGGGGACGTCGGATCCCCTGGCGGGGCAGGACTTACTTCTAAGCCGCACCGTGATCAGTCGACGAGAAGTCGCCTTACGTGGGCCGTTTTGCCTGCGGCTGGCATCGGCTTGCCGCACCAGCCTTCCCGCGGGCGGGAAAGCCTGCGCGGTGCAACCACGGACCCGGGCGGGTGCCATGACACGACGCTAGCCCGACGCGAACCGAATGTCAGGTGCTCATCGCCTACGGCGTGGCGATGACAGGTAAGGGCGTGGCCACATATCGGCATATCCCGCCTGACCAGCATCGGAATATTAGCGAGCGAGCCAGGGCCCCCCACGGGAAAGTTGTAGCGGGGTGGGGGCAGAGGGGCTGGGAGCTGGAGGCCGACCCAGCGGATGGCGCGCGGGCGGGCTCGGGAGGGTCGTCCCCGGGCGTCTTGGGGGTTCCGGGGGGTCGTCTCCCCGGGCTAGCACTGTCCCCCCCGGGCTAGCACTAGCCGGGGTAGGCGGGGGCCTGGCCGACGGCCCGGGCGGGCTCGAAGGCACCGGTGCCCGTCGAGATCATGACCTTGCCGCCGGGCAGGCCGATGGCGATCTGCGGCGCGGAGTTCTGCGGGTTGAGGGCGGTCACCGAGACCGGGTCGTCGCCCGCGGCGGGGATCTGCGTGGGCTGCGCGCCGTTCAGCGGCACGTCGTAGAGCTGCGTCCCCGACGCATTTTTGGCCAGAACGATGAGGTCGCCGGCGCCGTACCAGGTCACGGACTCGGGATCGGGGATGCTCGCACCGAGCGTCACGAGGTCCCCGATCGACGAGGACGTGCCGCTGTGCGTGATGGCGGCGAGTTGCACCTGGGTGCGGGACTTGCCGTCGACCATGCTGTTAACGATCATGGCCACCCGGACGCCGTCCGGGGCGACCTGGAAGTCGGTCACCTCGTTCCCCAGGGCCACGCTCATCGTGATCGGGGCCGCGGAGATCGAGGCCGACGAGATCGGCGGCAAGATCCAGACCGTGCCGCCCGCGGCGGCCCACAGGTCTCCCTGCGCGTCCCAGCTCACCGACGTGACCACGCCGTTTTCCGGTTTCCACTCGCGCAGGCCGGCGCCGCGAGCGAGGTTGCCGATGTAGACAGCCCCGCCTCCCGTGGTGAGGCCGGCCAGTTCGCGCTCGTCGGGCGACACGGCGATCGAGCTGAAGGGCGGCACGCCCGCCGCGCCGGCCTGGCCGGGAACCGCAGCGGGCGCACTGGAGCCGGACACGGCCTGGACGATGCCGTTGCCGCCGATGTAGTACAGGCTCGAGCTCGCGGTCTGGGCCGGGACCCAGTCGTGGTACGTCTGCGGCAGCTGGATCTGACTCCCGTTGACCTGCACCGGACGGCCGTTGATCTCGAGTTCGACCGACTGGGTCGACGTCGGCCCGCTGGTGAGGGTCCAGACAAGCTGGGCAGCCATCTGCATGAGCTGGCGCCGGCCAGCGGGGACCGCCTTGCCGCCCAGGTCCACGACCGCGTTGGAGCCGTTGATGCGCACCTGGACCGTCGGCTTGGTCTTCGCCGGGAACCCGGTCGCGGCCGCGCCGTACAGCCAGCCGTTGGGCACCTGCAGCAGCGCGTGCACCAGCCCCGCGGCCAGTTCGGTGTTCGTGGCCTGCTGCGGCACGAACACCGGGTCGGGCACCAGGGTCCGGCCCGACTGAGTCAGGAAGTACAGATTGCGCGGCTGGTAGACGCGCTGGAAGTCGGCCTGGGTGAGCAGCAGTTGCGACCGGGGCAGGGCGTCGATCCGCCACTGGCCGTTCTCCTTGATCAGGGAGAAGAACGAGGACGTGCTGGCGGACCCGGAGGAGACCAGGTACTGGCCGCTGCCGGTGAGCGTGGCCACGGGCTGGCCGGTGGCCTTGACCCGGGCCAGCAACTCGGACTGGTTAGACACCGGCCGGGGCAGGGGCGGGGCGGGGCTCGTCGTCAGGCTGCCGCTCACCACGGTGACCGCCCATCCGGGCCGCCAGTGCTGCTGGGCCGTGGGGTCGAGATACTCGCGGGCCACCTGGTGGTCGCCGGCGAAGCTGGCGCTGGCCGCGAGGAAGCCGGCCACGATCTCCGCGGGGCTCCAGCCCGGGCCGGGACCGACCGGGATCGGCTGCGAGTAGTCCTGCTCCTGGCTGACGCCGACCTGGCTGACGCCGACCTGCTGCACCGGCCCGCTCGCCGGTACCGCGGCGCAGCCGCCCACCGCGACGACCACGGCCGACGCGGCGAACGCGGCGGCCGCCACGCGGCCCCTGGAGACGGCCGGGAGCCGGATCCGCGCGGCGCTCATCGGCCCGCCCGGGACGCGGGTCCGGCCGCGCCCGTGGGCGCCGGGACGGCCCCGGCGGCGTTTCCGGCACCGTTGTCGGCGGAGTTCCCGGCTTTCCCGGCTTTCCCGGCGTGACCGTCGCTGCCGGCCAGGCC
>DATAVV010000184.1:0-13822 GCA_036267555.1 Streptosporangiaceae bacterium
GCAGCAGGTCGGCCTCAAGCACCCGGCCGCGGAACTGGTGCGTGACATTCAGCACAACCGCACCGGGATCCCGCGGCGCACGTTCGTGGCCGAGGGCTTGTTCGAGAACAATCTCGTCCTCGAGGCCGGCGTGCCCGTGGACACGTTCCTGTGGTGCCCGGAGGCGGCGTATTCCGACGAGGCCAGGACCCGCAGCGCGCAACTCGCCGCCCGGGCGCGCCGCGCCTACCGCATCTCCGCCAAGACCCTCAGCTACCTCGCCGAACGGCCGAACCCGGACGGGCTGATCTCGGTGGCGAAGCTTCCGGACACCGACCCGGAGGCGCTCACGTTCGCCAGCAATGCCTTGATCCTGGTCATCGACGGGATCGAGATCCCGGGGAACATGGGCACCCTGATCCGCACCGCGGACGCGTGCGCGGCCGACTGCCTGGTGCTGACCAACCGCCGGACCCGGCTGACCCACCCCAAGGTCCTGCGCAGCAGCCAGGGCATGAACATCACGGTGCCCGCGGTCGAGTTCGAGGAGGTGGCGGACGCCATCGCCTGGCTGGGCCGGCACGCCTTCACGGTCTGCCTGGCCGACACCGACGACAGCGAGAACTACCGGGGATGCGACTACCGCGGGCACACGGCGGTGGTCGTGGGCAGCGAGCGCTACGGCATCTCGCCCGCGTGGCAGGCGGAGGGCTTCCGCCGGGTGGGCATTCCTATGCTGGGCACGGCGGATTCGCTGAACGTCGCGATCTCGGCGGCGGTGCTGCTGTACGAGGCGCGGGCCCAGATGAGCGGATGGTGACGGACGACATGACGCGCAGCAACCGGTCCCGCAGGTCGTGCCTGGCCGTGCCCGGCAGCAGCCTGCGGTTCCTGGAAAAGGCGCAGGGCCTTAACGCGGACCACGTGCTGCTCGATCTCGAAGACGCGGTCGCGCCCGCGGCGAAGACCAGCGCCCGGGCCCAGGTCGCCAGCGCGCTGAACACCGGCGACTGGAGCGGCAAGGTCACGACCGTGCGGGTCAACGGCGCGACCACCCGGTGGGCCTACGGCGACGTGATCGAGGTGGTCGAGCAGGCCGGGCCCCGGGTGGACGCGATCATCCTGCCCAAGGTCACCGGCCCGGACGAGGTGGCCTGGCTGGACCTGCTGCTCGGCCAGGTCGAGCAGGCGGCCGGCCTGCCCGCGGGCGGAATCGGCATCGAGGCCCAGATCGAGGACGCGCGCGGCCTCTGCGCCGTGGACCAGATCGCGGCGGCCTCGTCCCGGCTCGAGGCCCTGGTCTTCGGCCCGGCCGACTTCATGGCCAGCATCGGGATGCGCTCGCTGGAAATCGGCGCCCAGCCGCGTGGTTACCTGGGCGGGGATGCGTTCCACTACCCGCACATGCGGATCCTGGTCGCCGCCCGGGCACACGGCCTGCAGGCCATCGACGGCCCGTACGCGGCTGTGGCGGACACCGACGGCCTGCGCCGGGTCGCCACGTCCGCCGCGGCGCTGGGTTATGACGGCAAGTGGGTCATCCACCCCGGGCAGATCGACATCGTGAACGCCGCGTTCTCGCCCGGCCAGGAGGAGTACGACCGGGCCGAACTGATCCTGGAGACGTACGAGCACCACACGTCGGTCGACAAGCGCGGCGCGGCCATGCTGGACGGCGAGATGATCGACGAAGCCTCGCGCAAGCTGGCCCTGGTCGCCGCGGCGCGTGGCCGCGCCGCCGGCCTGTCCCGCACCACCCGTTCCCGCCCGCCCGGCTAAAACCCGGTGGCCCATTCATGATCTGGGTTACTCGCGTGCTGTATGCGCGCGCCATGAGCCCAGATCATGCAATCCGCCGGCCTGGGGGCACAACGACCGGCCCGGGAGCCGCGTTTGGCATCGCGGGTCTAGCCGGACGCTAGGGCGCGCAGGGCGTCGCGGAACTGCTGGGCGTCAGGGCCGGTGAGCGGGGCCAGGAACCGGCGTTCGGCCTCCTCGCTGGCGGCCATGGCCTCACGCAGGGTCGTGCGCCCGGCCGGGGTCAGTTCGACCACGTTCTTGCGCCGGTCGTCGGCGTGCGCGTGGCGGGCGACCAGGCCCTTGGCCTCGAGCGCGTCCACGAGCGCGACCATGGTCGTGCGGTCCACGCCGAGCCGGCGGGCGGCGTCCTGCTGCGAGGCGGGCTCGCCGCTGGCCAGCACGAGCAGCACCGCGAGTTCCCGCCCGATCAGGTCGTAGGGGGCCAGGGCGGCCGTGGTCAACTCGCCCAGCCGCAGCCAGACGTGCTTGAGCAGGTAACCAAGGCGCCCGGCCAGTTCCGGGCCGGGCCCCTCCCCGCTGCCTCGGGCACCGGGGCCGCCGGGCCGGGCGTCGACGGCTTCACTGGGCACCCTCCAGATTTTACCCCTCGCCTGATCGTCAGTTATAGTGACGATCATTAGAGCTGACGATCAGTAAAGGGGATGGCGATGATCCTGATCACCGGTGGCCTCGGCTTCATCGGGTCGCACACGGCCCGGGCCCTGCTCGATCAGGGTGAGCAGTGCGTGCTCGTGCAGCGCCGCACGGGCCCGGTGCCGGACGCCCTGGCCGGCGAGGTTGGCCACGGGGTCGTCATCGAGCCGGCCGACATCACTGACCTCGGCGCGCTGCTGGAGATCGGCCAGCGCCACAAGATCACCGGCATCGTGCACCTGGCCGGGTCCGTGCCGTGGCCGCCCGGGTCGGACGCGCCGGTCGACGGCGCCCGGCGCGCCGTGGCCAGCCTGCTCAACGTGATCGCGGCGGCGTGCGCCTGGGACGTGACCCGGGTCGGCGCCGCGAGCACGATCGGCGTCTACGGGGGCGTCACGCAGGACCCGCCGCTGCGCGAGGACATGCCGCTGCCGATGACGTCTGGCCACGTGATCCCCGCGTTCAAGAAGATCGGCGAGCTGCTGAACGACCACCTCTCCGGAGCGACCGGCCTGGAGATCGTCAACTACCGCATCGGCGGCATCTGGGGTCCGCTCGGCCGCGAGACCTCGATGTTCTTCGGGGCGCCGCAACTGGTGCACGCCGCGGTGCGCGGCACGGCACCCGACTTCTCGGCCCTGTACGCGCCCGCCTACGCCGATGGCGGGCTCGACCTGTGCTACGTGAAGGACTGCGGCCGGGCCATCGCGCTACTGCAGCTATCGCCCCGGCTGAGCCACCGCACGTACAACGTGGCCTCAGGCAAGCTGGTCACCTACGGCGAACTGGCCGCCGCCATCGAAACAGTCATTCCGAACGCCCGGATCGACCTGCCCGCCGGCCGCGACCCGAGCGGCCCGGCCCGGGACATCTGCCTCGACATGACCCGCATCCGCCAGGACACCGGTTACGAGCCCGCCTACGACACCGAGCGGGCCGTGGCCGACTACGTGGCCTGGCTGCGCGCGGGCCACGAGCGTTAGGGTGCGCGTGGACAGGACGGCGGCGCGCGGTGGGCGGGCGCGCGGTGGGCGGGGCGGGCGGGGCGGGCGGGGCGGGCGGGAGAAGCCTCTCAGGCCAGCGGAGCGATGAACGCGTTGGTGTACGGGACACCGTTGCGGCGCGTGCCGCCCTGGCCGCCGACGGCCCAGCAGTCGCTGGCGCAGGCCAGCCCGGTCAGGTAACTCTGGGAGTGCGTGGCGGGCACCGTGACCGAGGCCCAGCCCTGCCCCTGTCCCTGCCCCTGCCCCTGTCCCTGCCAGCGCAGCGCCAGGGGGCGGGACGCGCGCGTCATGCCCAGCAGCCAGCAGCTTGCGGGACCCGGGCTCGCGGCCGAGCAGGAGAGGTCGACGGGATAGGTCAGCTTGCTGCTGGTCACGGGCGTCCAGGCCCGGCCGCTCCAGACGTCGGTCACCAGATCCGCGCCCGGGAACGCCGCCAGGCACAGCTTGCGGCTCGCGCAGCCGAACAGCGAGGGGACCGCTCCCGCCGGCCGGCCCGCGGGACCCGGGGGCGGCGTGACGGCCGTCCACCGGCCACCGGAGTAGCTGGCCGCGCCGGGTCGGCCGTCACGCTGGCCCAGGGCCATGCAGAAACCCGCGGCCGGGCAGGAGAACTGTTGCGGCTGCAGGCCGTCGGCCACCGTCGAGGCGATCGTCCACTGGATGCCGTTCCACTGCTCGAACACGTCCGCGATCGCGCCCAGATGCGCCTGCGTCCCGCCGGTGGCCCAGCACGCGGTCGGTGACGCGCAGTTGACGCTGTCCAGTTGGCCGCCGCCCCGGCTGTTGGCCTTGCTGACCGTCAGGGCCGGCGATGGCACCAGCCGCCACGCGGCACCGTCCCAGTGGGCGATGATCGCCTGACCGCCCGCGGCGTCGCCGCCCACGGCCCAGCAGTCGGTCGCCCCGGGGCAGGCGATGTCCTGGAACGTGCTGCCCTTGGCCCCGCTCGCTGCCACGGGCTCCGTGCGCCAGCGGCCGTCCTGCTCGTGCTTGAGCAGCGGATCGCGGTCTTCGGACAGCGTGTTGCCGCCCGGTGCGCTCGCGGTCTGGCCGACCGCCCAGCACTGCGCGGTGCTCGGGCACGCGACCGCGTTCAGGTAGTCGTCGGGATACTGCTTGGTGGCCGCGTTATGGCCGAAGTGATGAACGATCCAACCGTCCAGGCCAACCACGAGGAGCGCCGCGACGACCACGGCGAGGCCAGCGAGCAGCCGTCGCCTTCCCATCGAACCTCCGCTCCGCCGCGAACCCCACGAGCATACTGGCGCCGCCGGCTGTCCGGCTCTTGACACTGGCGCCCGCCGGCTGTCCGGTCTTGACACCGGCCTAGCCGGGGAGGGCGTCCCAGGCCGCCAGGTAACCGGCCAGGCCGCTGGTGAGAGGGAGGGCGTCAAGCTCGGCGGCGCTGACCCACCGGGTGTCATCGGCGTCGTCGCCGGAGACCAGGTCGCCCCCGGTGACCACTGCCCGGTAGTCGCTGACCTGGATCACCGCGCCGCCCAGCCCGGGGAGTTCCACCGTGCCGAGCAGGTCGCGGCACTCCACCCGCAGGCCGGTCTCCTCCAGGATCTCCCTGGCCACGGCCTCCTGGTCGGTCTCGCCCGGCTCGATCCGGCCGCCCGGCAGCGACCACAGGCCCGCGCCGGGCTCGTGGCCGCGCTTGATCAGCAGCAGTCGGTTGGCCCGGTCCTTGATCACCGCGCCGACGCACCTGACTCGCCCGGATGACATGCGTTAAGTATCGGTTTTCTCGGTGGCTGCCGGGGCCGGTACTTGACGCCGGGCGGATGACACGTCACGGTCAGTTGTCATGAGGAAGGCACCCACCTGCCCTCGCTGCGGCGGCCCGGTGCATGGGCCCAGCGCCTGGTCCAGCGCGTGGCAGTGCGACGCGCACGGGGAGGTGCATCCGCTGCGTGCGGTGTCCCGGCTGTCCGCCGAGGGGCTCGAGGGCCTTCGGCGCGGGGCGGTGGTGCCGGTGTGGCTGCCGTGGCCGCTGCCCACGGGCTGGCTGGTCACCGGGTTCGCGGGCGCCGGGGACGAGCGCAGCGGGACCCGTGGCTGCGCCGTGGCCCTGTCCGGGCCGAACCCGGTCGGCGGGCTCGGTGAGATGCTGGTGGTCTCCGAGGAGCTTGGGGTCGGCCTCGGGGCCAGGCTCGCGGGCCTGAACGGGCCCGATCCCGGCAGCGGGTTCGCCTCGGGTGCGCCGCACGCGCTGGTGCAGTTCGACAACCACGAATTCCCGCTGTGGCACGTGGAGGCGCCCGACCGGGCGGCGTTCGCCGGCGAGATAATGGGCAGCTGGCTCTGGCTGGTTCTCTGGCCGGACACCGCGGGCACGCTGCTGATCGAGCCGCTGGAGTTGCGAGACCTGCGCGACCCGGGCCAGGAGCTGGACCTGCCGTTCGGAGCCAGGTCACCGCGCCTGCCCGGCTAGAGTCGGTCAGCGTGCGCGCGGACCTGCACAGCCACAGCACGGCCTCGGACGGCACCAGCCCGCCCGCTGAGGTGATGCGGCAGGCCCGCGCGGCCGGGCTTGACGTGATCGCGCTCACCGACCACGACACGGTGGCCGGGCACCGCGAGGCGGCGGCCGCGCTGCCCGCGGGGCTCGCGCTGCTGCCCGGCATGGAGCTGTCCTGCCGCTGGCACGGCCACAGCGTGCACCTGCTCGGGTACCTGTTTGACCCCGGCCACCAGGAACTGGCCGCGGAGTGCGCCAGGATCACCGCCAGCCGGCGGGACCGGGCCCGGGCGATGGTCGAGCGGCTGGCCGCCCTGGGTGTGCCGGTCACCTGGGAGCAGGTCGCCGCGCTGGCCGGGGACGGCGTGGTCGGCCGGCCGCACATCGCGCGGGCGATGGCCGCGGTCGGCGCCATCGACCGGCCGGACGAGGCGTTCAGCCCGGAGTGGATCGGCGCCGGCGGGCGGGCGCATGTCGCCAGGTACGCGCTCGACCCGGAGCGCGCGATCGGCCTCATCCGCGACGCAGGCGGGGTGAGCGTGCTGGCCCACCCGCGGGCCGGGGCGCGGGGCTGGCTGATGCCCGACGATCTGATCGCCGGCCTCGCGGCCGCGGGGCTGTCCGGCATCGAGGTATGGCATCCCGATCACGACCAGGCCCAGCGGGCTCACCTGCAGGCCCTCGCCGCCCGTCTCAACCTGGTGGCCAGCGGCGGCAGCGACGATCACGGGGAACTCACCGGATACCGGATCGGCTTCGATACGATCGCGCCCGACGCATACGAGCGGCTGATCTCGTCGGCGACCGGCGGCACGCCGGTGAGCGGACCGTAGGCCCGCCGCAGTTCGGCAGGCCGGGCGCAGGAGAGGAAGGCAGATCGCCATGAAGGCTCGGATCGAGCGGGTGGGAACGACCGCCAACTCCTGGATCGTCGGGGACGACGAGGAGGTCATCGTCGTGGACGCGGGCAGCGACGCTGCCGCGGTGCTCGATGCGGTGGGGGAGCGCGAGGTGCTCGCGGTCATCTGCACGCACGGCCATCCGACCCACGCCGCGGCCGCGGTCGAGGTGGCGGCCAGGGACGAGGCCCCGGTCGCGCTGCACCCCGCCGACCGCGTCTACTGGCGGGAGGCGCACCCCAGCGACGATCCCGAGATCAACATGGAAGATGGCGGAATCTTCGAGGTCGCGGACGTGACCCTAGAGGTGCTCCACGCGCCGGGACACAGCCCCGGCTCGGTCTGCATCTACAGCGAGGACCTGCAGGCGGTCTTCGCCGGGGACGTGCTGTCCGCTTCCGGTCCCGTCCCGCACGAGAAGGAGTTCCCCGACTTCGCCCGCCAGCTCAGCGCGATCGGTGAGCACGTGCTGACCCTGCCCGGAGCCACCCGTATCCTCCCCGGCCACGGCGACGAACTCACGGTCACCGCCGCCGAGAAGAAGTTCGACTCCTGGGTAACCGCCGGCCCGGTTCTGGACCGCGAGTCTGCCGAGGAGTAAGGGCCGGCCGTACTCGGGGCGGCCCGGAGGCGGGCAGGAAAACTGTCGTAACCAGGTGCCAGGATGGTTGGCGTGCAGCAGCTTGGGTTTGAGGGGATGCCGCGGCGCCTGTATTCGTGCACGCCGACCCGGCTGGGCACCTGGCTGGATTGCCCGCGCCGGTACCGGATGACCTACCTGGACCGGCCGCCGCCCGGCAAGGGGCCGGCGTGGGCGCATAACAGCGTCGGCGCGAGCGTGCACAACGCGCTGGCCGGGTGGTGGAAGCTGCCGCGGGAAGAGCGGACCGTCGCCGCGGCCGGGCGGAAGCTCGAGGGCGGCTGGATCAGCGAGGGGTTCGCCGACGCGGCGCAGTCGGCGCGGTACCTGCGCTGGGCCCGGGGCCTGGTCGAGGCCTACGTGGCCGGGCTGGACCCGTCCCGCGAGCCGCTCGGGGTGGAACGCACGGTGGCCACGCGCACCGACCTGATCGCGGTGTCCGGCCGCATCGACCGGCTGGACGACCGGCACGGCGCGGACGGCCTCGGCGAACTGGTGGTGGTGGACTACAAGACCGGCCGGCACGTGCTCACCGTGGACGACGCGCGCACGTCGCTCCCGCTGGCGCTCTACGCACTCGCCGCCGAGCGCGTGATGCGCCGGCCGTGCCGCCGGGTGGAACTGCACCACCTGCCCACCGGGCGGGTGCTCGCCTGGGAGCACACGGCGCAGTCGCTGGACCGGCACCTGCGCCGGGCCGAGGACATCGCGGCGGAATGTGCCGCGGCCGACGAGCAGTTCCGGGGCGGCCCCCGCGACGGGACCACAGGCGGCCCGACGTTAGCGCTCCCGGAGGACCGGGTCGACGAGGTGTTCCCGCCGCGTTCTGGCCCGTGGTGCGGCTGGTGTGACTACCGGGCCCACTGCCCGGAGGGGAGCGCGGCGTCCGAGCCGCGCCAGCCCTGGGACGGCCTCGCCGCCGATGCCGTCAATGCCGCTGATGCCGCCGGTGTCGCGGGTGTCGCGGGTGGCTAGCGGGCCGCGGCGCTGACCCCGCGACGGCGCTCGCTGGCTTCGGCGGTCTTCCAGAACGCCGTGAGCGTGCTGGCCGTGGTCTCGGGTGCCTCCACCGCGGGGGAGTGACCCGCGCCCGGTATGCAGACCCGGCTCGCGCTGAGCCGCCGGGCCATCCGCTCCTGGGCGGCGGGCCGCCAGGCGTCGTCGTTCTCGCCGTACAGGACCATGATCGGCGGCCCGCCGAGGTTCGCGAGTTCGGCCGTGCGGTCCGGGCAGGCGAGCAGGTACGTGCCCATCGCGACGAGCCCGGCCGGGCTGTTCCCCAGCATCCGCTCGCGCAGGAAGCCGATCATGCCTTCCGGCACCCCGTCGGCCACGGCCTGGGGCTCCAGGTGCTCGTTCCAGATCGCCTCCACCGAGGGGCGCAGGCGTTCGTCGGCCGGGCTGCCATCACCGGGAGGCGCGGGGTCCTCCTCGCGCTCACCCGCGGCGTCCCGGCCCGGACCCGCGGCGTCCCGGCCCTCATCCCCCGCAGCGCGGGTGTCCAGGTCCGCCTGGGCCATGAGCGCCAGCATCGCGCGCAGCAGTTCGGCGCGCTGACCGGAGATGCGGGCCGGGCCCGAGCTGAGCAGGGTCAGCGAGATGACCGGCGTGGCCCGGGCCAGCACCGCCTCCCGGGCGATGAGCCCGCCCAGGGAGTGCCCGACCAGGTGCAGGCCCTGGCCGTCGCCGGCCAGGGTCCTGGCGATCGCCCCGATGTCGGCGGCTAGCTCGCCGGGGGCGTAACCGCCGTTGTCCGGGGCGGCCGGGCTCTGGTACTGGCCGCGCATGTCGATGGCCACGACCTCGCGGCCGGCCGACGCGAGCGGCTGCAATACCGCGATGAAGTCTTCCTTGCTGCCGGTAAATCCGGGGATGAGCAGCGCTGGCCTGCGCTCGCAGACACCCATGGCCGGTTCCGCCTTGAGCGCCGCGAACGCGCCGCGCGAGGTCTGGATGGTCACCGGCTGGGCCCGGTCGGGCAGGTCGAGCGATCTCGGTGTGCTCACGGGCTGGCAACCTACTTAGCGTATTTTGTCGTCTATCTCCCGAATGCTGTGAGTCAGCTCAGAGCCTGGGCGCCCGGTAGGGTCACGCGCCCGGCCTACCTCCCCGTAGCCGCATCCGGCTGTCATGTTGAACATAACCCGACGAGTTTGCCGGCAGATAACGCAGGCGTGTCGGGCCGGTTAGGCACGGTTCCTGGCGGGGTGAGAGCGCCCCGATAGGCGGCTGTGATCCGGTTGCACCCCTGTGACGTGGCCGCCCGGCTGGGAACCGGCACCCGGCGGGAATGCCGGGCGCCCAGCCCGCGGCCATGACTCGGTCACTGCTCGCCGGAGCGGATCAGCCCTCGCCCCCGGGCGAGCCCGCTGCGCCGGCCTCGGTGGCCTGGCCCGTTCCGCCGCGCCGGCCGCGACGGCGAGATGACCTCCGCCGCCGGCTTGCCGTCGAGGTTCGTCCCTCGGCCGGCGCGTCGCCCGCACCGCCGTGATCCGCCGTGCCGTGGCTGGCGCCCGCGTGGCTGGCGCCCGCGTGGCTGCCCGCGTCGTGGCCGTCGGAGGGAACGGCGGCCGCCGTCCCCTCAGCGGCGACGACCCCGGCTCGGGTCCGGCGCCGGACGCGCTGCTGGCGCTGGCCGCCGTCCCGGCTCGCGGAGTCGCCGCGGTCGGCCCGGCTGCGGTCCCGGCCCCGGTCGCCGCCCCCGTCCCGGTCGCCGCGCCGGTCCCGGTCGCCGCGCCCGGAAAGTGAGCGGGTCCGGCCGGTCTCGCCGATGTCCTCGAGATCCTCGGCCTCGAGGCCCAGGCGCCCGCGCTTGGCCGTGGGCAGGGTCCCGGTAACGCCCTGCGGGATGCTCAGCGCGCTGTACAGGTGCGCGGACGTCGAGTAGGTCTCCAGGGGCTCGGGCTGGCCGAGTCCGAGCGTCTCGTCGATGAGCTTCCAGCGCTGCAAGTCCCGCCAGTCCACGAAGGTCACGGCCACGCCGGTGCGCCCGGCCCGCCCGGTCCGGCCGGTGCGGTGCAGGTAGGCCTTGTCGTCCTCGGGGCACTCGTAGTTGACGACGTGCGTCACGTCGTCAACGTCCAGTCCGCGTGCGGCCACGTCGGTCGCGACCAGGACGTCGATCTTGCCGCTGCGGAACGCGCGCATCGCCCGCTCCCGCTGGCCCTGGCCGAGGTCGCCGTGCACGGCGGCGGCGGCGAAGCCGCGCGTGGTCAGCGCGGAAGCGACCTGATCGCTCGCGCGCTTGGTGCGGCAGAACACGATCGTCAGGCCGCGGCCCTCGGCCTGCAGGACCCGGGCCAGGACCTCGATCTTGTCCATCTGGTGGGCCCGGAACACGTGCTGCTCGGTGCTCGGCACGAGCGCGAGTTCGTCGTGCTGCTCCGCGCGGACGTGGGTCGGCTGGCGCAGATGCCGCCGGGCCAGCGTGACCACCTCGCCCGGCATCGTGGCCGAGAACAGCATGGTCTGCCGCTGCTCCGGGGTCAGCCGGAGGATCTTCTCAACGTCCGGCAGGAAGCCGAGGTCGAGCATCTTGTCGGCCTCGTCGAGCACGAGCCCGACGACCTGGGAAAGGTCCAGGTGGCCCTGGCGGACCAGGTCCAGCAGCCGCCCGGGCGTGCCGACCACGAGGTCCACGGTGGCCAGGGCCTCGATCTGCGGCTCGTACGCGCGCCCCCCGTAGAGGGTGACGACCCGGGTGCCCAGGCGCGCCCCGGCGGTCCGCAGGTCGTCGGCGACCTGGATCGCCAGTTCCCTGGTGGGCACGACGATCAGGGCGCGAGGCGCCGAGGGCTTGCGGCCCGGGATCTGCTCGAGTCGCTGCAAGAGCGGGACCCCGAACGCCAGGGTCTTACCGGTACCGGTCCGGGCCTGGCCGATGAGATCCTGCCCGTCGAGGGCGATCGGCAGGGAGAGAGCCTGGATCGGGAACGCGGCCGTGATCCCGGCGGCATCGAGGGCGGCGCAGATCGGCTCGGCGACCCCGAGGTCACGAAATGTCTTCGTGCTCACTTCAGGCTGAACCTGTTCGTCATTGAACGTGTCGGGCATGTCGCGCTCATTGTCCGGCGCGGTCTGCATGCTCCATATGTCTGTTGTCAGGACTTCCGCCTCCATCAGCGGCCCGCGGCCTGCCTGGGCGCAGGGTGCGCCCTCCAGCGACGCCGCGAGCGGGTAAATCAGCCTCTCCGGTGGGCCTTCGCACCGTCATGCCTGGCACGTGGCCGCACTTTCGCGGAGAGGAATCAGCACGGAGTTTTCCGAGGCGGTCACCGCTCTCGGCAATCACCGCGCCTTCGTTGGTGTAACGACGACCGGGGGTTACCGCATTCCTCATGCGGATTGTGCAACAGTCTAGCAACATCGAGTGCTCAGGCCACGGCAGGCGCCTGCAAGGGCTTCCGCGCCGGCCTTGTTAGGCTGCGCTCGTGACGCTGGACAGTCCGGACGGCGCGCCCTCGCCGGGCGCCAGCGAGTACGCCGCGAGCCCGTCAGGCGGACAGGCGGGCGATGTTGTCCTACGCGGCGTAGTTGATCTGCTCGGAGTGCTGTCGTACGCCTTGCTCGTCGCCTTCTTCCGGCTGGTCGAGGACGCGGCACTGGCCGAATCGCTCGCCGACAAGGCCGCACTCGGGGAGATGGCCGTCGCGGAGTTCGGACATTTCCGGTTGGTGCGCGACCGGCTGCGGGAACTGGATGTCGATCCGGACGAGGCGATGCGCCCCTTCGTGGCCCCCCTCGATGAGTTTCACGCGAGAACCGCACCGTCCGACTGGCTGGAAGGCCTCGTGAAGGCGTATGTCGGAGACGGCATCGCGGTGGATTTCTGCCGCGCCGTGGTGGACCTGCTCGACGGGCACACCCAGGAACTCGTCCGCGAGGTGCTCAGGGACACCGGGCACGCCGATTTCGTCGTGGCCCGGGTGCGCGAAGCCATCGAGGCCGATCCCCGGGTGGCCGGCCGGCTCGCGCTGTGGGCGCGCAGGCTGGTCGGTGAGGCGCTGGGCCAGGCCCAGCGCGTCGTCGCCGACCGCCCGGCGCTGGCTGCCCTGCTGGCGGGCGAGGAGGTCACCCAGCTAGGAGCGATCGGCCGGATGTTCGCGCAGTTGACGGACGCGCACGCGCGGCGCATGGCCGCGCTCGGGCTGGCCGAGTAACGCGAATCGCCCTGTTTGGGACGCAGCGTCCCCGCCGTAAGAGTGTTTTAACCGGTCTGTCGGGGCATGCGTTAACGGCCCTGCCGGGCCACGTTTCCTGGCCTGGCCAAGGGCCAGAAAATGGCCCGAGGCTGCCGAAAAGCGATCACGGCTGACATCCCGCAAAACGCAATAAATCGTACATAACCCGATTTAGCCATGACAATCGGTGTTCTCGAAGTCCGCGATGCCGCGATTACCAGGCCAGCAATTCCGTCGGAGATATCGCGCCAGTTCTCTGACACGGCGATCGTGGCTGATGCGTGACGCATGCGTACCGAATCGGCCGCTACCGTGAAAATCCTCAGCCAGAACGCGGCCCTACGGCCGCGTGGCTTGCCCCGGGTGAATACGGGCGCGGCGCCGATTCAGGCGAGGCCGGTCAGAGCGAGTTGCCGAACCCGATGCGCCGGCTCTCGCTGCCGCCGACCTCCAGGTAGGCAACCTTGTCCGCCGGGATCATGACCTTGCCGCCCTTGGTGTCGGCCAGCACGAACACACTGCTCTCGGCCACGGCGGCGGTCAGGATGCGCTCAACCTCCTCGTAGGACTCGTCGGTCTCGAGAACGAGTTCTCGCGGCACGGACCAGATTCCGATCTTTACTTCCACGGCAACGGTGCTCCTCTCCGCCACCGAGGCTAGCCCGCACGCCGGGCGGGGCGGGCCAACTGCCCGGCCGGCGCCGTACGCCGCGAGCGAAATGCGAGCGTCCTGCCGGCGCGGACGGGCCAGGTGGACGGCGCGGACGGGCCGAACCAGGCCGCGGTCCGGGCAAGCGGTCCGGGCAAGCGGTCCGGGTCAGGCGGTCCGGGGCCAGCCGCTGATGCCGCGCCAGGCGAGCCGGGCGAGCAGTTGCTCGGCGGCGTCCTTGGGGATGGTCCCGTCGGTGCTCAGCCAGTACCGGGCGCTGACCTGAGCCATGCCAACCAGGGCCATGCCCAGCAGGTGGGCCTCGTCGTCCTTGAGGCCCGCGTCTTCCCGGATGAACAGGCTGATCATCGCGGCGCAGTCGCGCATGGTGCGGTCCAGGCGCTCGCGCACAGCGGGCTCGTTGCTCAGGTCGGACTCGAACACCAGCCGGAACGCCTCGCCCGAGCCGCTCACGAAGTCGAAGAACGCCTGGAAGGTGGCGGGCACGCGCTGCTTGTTGTCGGTGGTCGAGGACAGCGCCTGGCGCACGATG
>DATAVV010000185.1:0-11129 GCA_036267555.1 Streptosporangiaceae bacterium
CAGTTGTAGTTGTTCTCGCCGGACGTGGTCGCGATCTGCGCCGCGGTGAACGGGGTGCCCTCGATCGGCGTGTTCTGCGCGACGGCCTGCTTGGAGATGCCGGGCGTCACGTAGAGGCCGAACTTGAGCCCGAGGTGGTGCACGTAGTTGGCCACGACCTCGATGCCGTTCTCCGTCCCGTCGGGCGGGAACGCGGTGGCGTCGGTCACCCACCGGCCGTACTGGTCCACGTTCGGCCCCTGGCTGCCCGGGCACTGGTACCAGAAGTCGTCCACGTTCACGTACTGGACCCCGACGCCGGCCAGCCCGCTGCGTTTCATCGCGAGCGCCTGGGCCTCGATCTTGGCCGCGGTCGGGCTGTGCCGGATGAAACTCCAGCTACTCCAGCCCAGGGCCGGGGTTTGCCCGACGCCGTTGTCCTCGGCGTTCGCGGCGGGCACGCCGGCCCCGCCCGGCACCGCGCCGATGGCGATAGCCGTTAACGGCGCCGCGATCAGGACCGATATCAGGCCGCAGACGAACTTCCTCATGCGTGGACCTCCCATCGCCAGCCTGGACGCTACGTTCGCCCGACAACGTTGTCAACGCTTGAAATCACCGGTTTGCCGGGAGTAAAAGCCGGCTGACCGGGCCACGCGCGGGCTCGTAGACTCGGTGCGCGCACGGGCGGCTGCCGGCCGCCTGCGCCCGGTAACCGGACGACCGGATCGGGTGCCGCCTGCGCGTGAGCCCCTCCCCCGATCAAGGGTCTTCTGGATTAAGGATCTTCCGTTGCTGACGATGCAGGACGCGCTGCTCGCGCTGACCAGATACTGGGCCGACCGGGGCTGCCTGGTGGCCCAGCCCATCAACACCGAGGTCGGCGCCGGAACCATGAACCCGGCGACCGTGCTGCGCGTGCTCGGTCCCGAGCCGTGGCGGGTCGCGTACACCGAGCCGAGCGTCCGGCCCGACGACTCGCGTTACGGCGAGAACCCGAACCGGCTGCAGACGCACACCCAGTTCCAGGTGGTGCTCAAGCCCGATCCCGGCGACCCGCAGGAGCAGTACCTGGGCAGCCTGGAGGCGCTCGGCATCGACCTGCGCGCGCACGACGTGCGGTTCGTCGAGGACAACTGGGCATCCCCGGCCCTGGGCGCGTGGGGGCTGGGCTGGGAGGTCTGGCTGGACGGGCTGGAGATCACCCAGTTCACCTACTTCCAGCAGGCCGGCGGCATCGCGCTGGACCCGGTGTCCGTGGAGATCACCTACGGGATCGAGCGCATCATGATGGCCCTGCAGAAGGTCAGCCACTTCTCGGCCATCACCTACGCGCCGGGCGTCAGCTACGGCGAGGCCTTCGGCCAGGCCGAATACGAGATGAGCCGGTATTACCTCGACGAGGCCGACGTGGCCACGCTGCTGCGGCTGTTCGACGACTACGCGGCCGAGGCGCAGCGCCTGGTCGACGCCGGCCTCTCCGTCCCGGCTCACTATTACGTGCTCAAGTGCTCGCACGCGTTCAATGTGCTGGACGCCCGCGGCGCGGTGTCCACGACCGAGCGCGCCGCCGCGTTCGGGCGAATGCGGGGACTGGCCCGGGACGTGGCCCGGCTGTGGGTCAAGCGGCGAGAGGAACTCGGGTACCCGCTGGGCGGGCCGAAGGAGCCCGCCGGGCCGCACACCGCGACCTGGTTCTCCGGGAGCGGGAGGCCGCGGACCGCGCTGCTGGAGATCGGCGTCGAGGAACTGCCCGCGGCCGAGGTGACCCGGGCCGCGGAGTACCTGCGGCCCGCGCTCACGACCGCGCTCGGCGCGACGCGGCTGGCACACGGGCGGATCGAGACGTTCGCCACGCCGCGGCGGATCGTGGCCACCGTGGCCGACGTGGCGCCGACCGAGCCCGAGGCCGAGCGCACGGTGCGCGGGCCGCGGGTCAGCGCGGCGTTCGGCCCCGACGGCGAGCCGACCAGGGCCGCGCTGGGGTTCGCCCGCGGCCAGGACGTCGACGTGGCCGAGCTGAGCCGGGTCACCGTGGACGGCACCGAGTACGTGGCCGTGGTCGCCACCGATCCCGGCCGAGAAGCGAGCACAGTGCTCGCCCGGGTGTTCGCGCGGGTCGTCACCGACCTGCGGGCCGACTCGAACATGCGGTGGAGCGACCCGGAGCTGTCCTACGTGCGGCCGATCCGCTGGCTGCTGGCCATGCTCGGTCACACGCACATCCCGGTCTTGGTGTCCTCGCTGAAGGGCGGCAACACGACGCGGGTCTACCGCACCGAGGACGAGCCGGTGATCGAGGTCGGCGAGGCCGACGGGTACGCGGAACTGCTCGCCGGGCACGGCATCGTCCTGGACACCGCGGCTCGGCGGGAGCAGGTGATCGCCGGGGCACAGGCGCTCGCGGACAGCGTCGGCGGCGCCGTGGACACCGCGGGTGAGGCGGCGCTGATCGACGAGATCACCAACCTGGTCGAGCGGCCGGAACCGGTGCTCGGCGGGTTCGATGAGCGCTACCTCGAACTGCCCGCCGAGATCCTCACCACGGTCATGCGCAAGCACCAGCGCTACCTGCCGGTGCGGGACGCGGCCGGGAACCTGCTCCCCCACTTCGTCGCGGTGGCCAACGGGTCCTGCGATCACGACGTCGTCCGGGCCGGAAACGAGGCCGTGCTGCGCGCCAGGTACGAGGACGCCTCGTTCTTCTGGCGGGCCGACCTGCAGACCGCGCCGGACACGATGCGGCAGGGCCTGGCCAAGATCGCGTTCGAGCAGCGGCTCGGCTCCATGGCCGACCGCGCCGACCGGATCGCCGGCACGGCGCGCGCGCTGACCGCGCTGGTCCCGCTCCCGCCCGCCGACCAGCAGACCCTGGAGCGGGCCGCGCAACTGGTGAAGTTCGACCTGGCCTCGCAGATGGTGATCGAACTGACCAGCCTGGCCGGGGTGATGGCGCGGGAATACGCGCTGCGGGCCGGGGAATCCCCGGCCGTGGCCCGGGCCCTGGCCGACGCCGAACTGCCCCGCGCCGCGGGCGGCGCGCTGCCGCAGGCCCTTCCGGGCGCGCTGCTGGCCCTGGCCGACCGGCTGGACCTGCTGGCCGGCCTGTTCGCGGTGGGCGCGAACCCGACCGGCAGTTCGGACCCGTTCGGGCTGCGCCGCGCCGCCCTCGGCATAACCGCGATCCTGCGGGCCTGGCCGGACCTCGAGCGGGTCACGCTGACCGCGGGCCTGGACGCGGCCGCCGCGCAACTGCGCCAGCAAGGCGCCGAGATCCCCGAGGCCGCCATGACCCAGGCGCGGGAGTTCGCCGTGCGCCGCCTGGAACAGCAGCTGCTGGACGCCGGCACCGACCACCGGCAGGTGGCGGCCGTCCTGCCCCTGGCCGACGCGCCGGCCGCTGCCGACGCCGCGGTGGCCGACCTGGCCAAGCTGGCCGGCCAGCCCGAGTTCGCCGACCTGGCCGCCGCGCTGCAGCGCGTCCGCCGGATCGTCCCGGCCGGCGCGGTGCCCGGTTCCCGGCCGCAGTTGCTCACCGAGCCGGCCGAGGTGGCCCTGCGGCAGGCGCTCGGCCAGGTCAGGGCCGCGCTGGAGGCCGGGCGGGACACCACGGCGAGCGCCGCCGGGCGGCCGGGGCTGGCCGAGTTCGTGGACCAGGCGAGGCCGCTGACCGGCCCGGTCAACACGTTCTTCGACGAGATCCTGGTCATGGCCGATGACCCGGCCCTGCGCGCGGCCCGCCTCGGCCTGCTCGCCGAGATCCGCGACCTGGCCGCGCCCTACCTCGACTGGGCCGCCCTATCCTGAACCCGGCCGGGCACCTCAAGGTGGCAGGCCACCATGTTGCCGGCCGGCGCGTCCGGGCCAGCGGCGGGCAGCACGGGCACCGGCCGAGCGAGGCAAAGCGCGGCGCGTTCGTCACCCGCGGGCAGGGCAGCCAGCCGCGGGCAGCGCGGATGGAACCGGCATCCGGACGGGATCGCGGCGGAGTCGGGCGGCTCGCCCGCCAGGATCGTGCCGGGGCGGTCGCGGTCCGCGTCGGGCAGGACCGAGACCAGCGACTGCGTATAGGGGTGGCGCGGGCGCAGCAGGACCTCGCTGACCGTCCCAGCTTCGACGATCCGGCCCAAGTACATGACGGCGATCCGGTCGGCCACGTTCCAGGCGACGCCGAGGTCGTGGCTGACGATGAGGGCGGCCAGGGACAGCCGGTCGCGCAAGTCCAGGATCAGCTTGAGTATCTCGCCGCGCACCGAGGCGTCGAGCGAGGAAACCGGCTCGTCGGCGACGATCACCTCCGGGTCGAGCGCGAGCGCGCCGGCGATCACCACCCGCTGCTGCTGGCCCCCGGATAGCTCGTGCGGGTAGCGGGCGATGAACTGCTCCGGCGGGCGCAGGCCGGCCCGGGCCAGCGCCTCGTGGACCCGCTCGGTCAGGCCCGCGCGCATGCCGTGCAGCCGCGGCCCCTCGGCGACCGCGTCGAAGACCGTCTGCCGCGGGTTCAGCGCGCCGGCCGGGTCCTGGAGCACAAGCTGGACGTGGCGGCGATGGGAGCGGAGCGCGGCCCGCGAGTACCGCAGCGCGGCGCCGTCGTAGCGGACTTCGCCGGCGGTGGGCGGGACCAGGCCGACCAGGGCCCGGGCCAGCGTCGATTTGCCGCAGCCGGACTCGCCGATCAGCGCGAGGATCTCGCCCGGCCGGATCCGCAGGTTGACGTCGTCGACGGCGCGGGCGGCCCCGTGGCCCCGCCGGGCGGGAAAAACCACCCGCAGGCCGCGCGCCTCCAGCACCGCCGGGTCCGCCGCCGTGAACGCGCGGCCCGGCTCGAGCCGCGCCGGCTCGGGCCGCGCCGGCTCGGGCCGCGCCGGTTCGGGCGGCATCGGTTCGGGCGGCGCGCTTCCGGCGTCGCGGGCCGCCGCGTAATCGTCGAGGACCATGATGCAGGCCGACTCGCGCCGCGGCCCGGCGGGCCAGAGTTCGATGTCATGCGTGAGGCAGTCGGGGACCGCCTCCGGGCACCGGGGCGCGAACGGGCACCCGGGGAGGTCATCGCGCAGGTCGGGCGGCTCGCCGGGCAGCCCGGCCGGGGCCAGCCGCGAGGCCGGGTCGCCGGTGCGCGGAAAGGCGCGGGACAAGATCGCAGTGTAGGGGTGGCGGGGCTCGCCGAGCACCTGCCGGGAGGGCCCCACCTCCGCCAGGCGGCCCGCGTACATGACCGCCAGGCGGTCACAGGTCTCGCCGAGCACGGACAGGTCGTGGCTGATCACGATCATGCTGATCTGGCGCTCCCGGACCAGCCCGGTGAGCAGGGCAAGGACCTGCGCCTGCACGATCACGTCCAGCGCGGTGGTCGGCTCGTCGGCGATGATCAGGTCGGGGCGGCAGGCCAGCGCCATCGCGATCATCACCCGCTGCCGCTGGCCGCCGGAGAGCTCGTGCGGGTAGCTGGCGTGCCGGCGGGCGGGCACGCCGACGCTGCCGAGCAGTTCCGCGGCCCGCGCCGCGGCGTCGTGGCGGCTGGCCTTCTCGTGCAGCACGATCGGCTCGCGGATCTGCTCGCCTATGGTGCGGACCGGGTTAAGCGCGCTCATCGCGCCCTGGAAGACCACCGACGCCTCGGCCCAGCGCACCGTGCGCAGCTTCTGCCAGCCCAGCCCGATGACGTCATCGCCCTTGAACAGGATCTGCCCGCTGAGGCGGGCGGTCGCCGGGAGCAACCGCAGCAGGCTCAGCGCCACCGTGGTCTTCCCGCAGCCGGATTCACCGGCCATCCCTATCGTCTCGCCCGGCTGCAGCGCGAAGCTGACGCCGCGCACGGCCCGCACGGGCGCACCGTCCGAGCGGTAGGTGACGGCGAGATCGCGCACGTCGAGCAGCGGGGCCGCGCCTGCGGAAACACCGCCAGGCACGCCGCGAGAAGCGCCGCCAGAAGCTTCGGGCACCATCAGGATTCCGCCATCCGCGGGTTGAGTATGTTCTCCACCGCCCGGCCGACCAGGGTGAAGCCCAGCACCACGAGGACGATGGCCAACCCGGGCGGCAGCACGTACCACCACGCGCCGCTGGTCACCGCCCCCTGGTTGAACGCTTGGTTGATCATCGAGCCCCAGGACACGTCGGCCGGGTTGCCGAGGCCGAGAAACGTCAGCGTGGTCTCGGAGAGGATCGCGCCGGCGACCGTCAGGGTGCCGGAGACCAGGATGAACGGGGCCACATTCGGCAGCACCTGGCGGATCACGAGCTGGTCGTCGCGGGCGCCGAGGGCGCGAGCGCGCTCGACGAACGGCCGCGCCTCCACGGCCAGGGTCTGGGCCCGGATCAGCCGGGCGGTGCCCGGCCACGAGGTGACCGCGATCGCGATCGTGATCGACGTGTCGCCTTGCGCGAGCACGGCGGCGAGCGCGATCGCGAGGGGCAGGGCGGGCAGCGCGATGAACCAGTCGGTGACCGCCATCAGCACCCGGGAGAGGAACCCGCCGTAGTGACCCGAGAGCAGCCCGATGGCGCTGCCCAGGATCATCGTCAGGACGGTGGCGATGACGCCGAT
Organism: Streptosporangiaceae bacterium; assembly: GCA_036267555.1. Classification (GTDB taxonomy): domain Bacteria; phylum Actinomycetota; class Actinomycetes; order Streptosporangiales; family Streptosporangiaceae; genus JASHPR01. The sequence continues at coordinate 6,527 of DATAVV010000185.1, forward strand.
CGCCAGCGAGGGCCGGGTCCCCCAGATCAGCAGGAGCAGCACGGACCGGCCCGCCTGGTCGGTGCCGAGCGGGAACCGCGCCGAGGGCGGGGCCAGCGACGGCCCGGGCGCGTTGATCACATCCAGGTCGCTGGCGTGGATGAACAGCGGCGCGGCCAGCGCGAGCACGGTGATCGCGACGAGGATCGCTAGCCCCGCCAGCGCGGTCGGCCGCGTGGCGAACTCGCGGGCGAACCTGCGCAGCGCCATCAGCCGCGGCGGGGCTGCGGCGGCCGGGGCCTGGGTGACCGCGGTCATGCCCGGCGCACCCGCGGGTCGAGGTACCGGTAGAACAGGTCGGCCAGCAGGTTGAACACGATCACCGACGCGGCGAAGATGATGAACGTGCCCTCCAGCAGCGGCAGATCCGGGATCTGCAGCGCCTGGTAGGTGAGGTAGCCGAGGCCCGGCCACGAGTACACGGTCTCCACCGTGATCGCGCCGCTGATCATCGTGCCGACCTGGAGGAAGACGAGCGTCACCGACGGCAGCAGCGCGTTCGGCACGGCGTGCCGGTTGCGGACCTCGATGTCGCGCAGGCCCTTGGCCCGGGCCGTGAGCAGGTACGGGTTGCCCAGCTCGTCGATCATTGAGGAGCGCATGATCATCTGATACTGGGCGAAGACCACCAGGACCAGGGTCAGGCTGGGCAAGACCAGGTGCCGGAGGACGTCGAGGATGTGGGCGGGCGTGAGGCCGCCCGCGGTTCCCGGCGTCGACATGCCGCCCGCCGGGAACAGCGCCGGGATCGGCCCGAAGCCGGTGCTGAACAGCACGAGCAGGATGATCCCGAGCCAGAACGTCGGGACCGACCACAAGGTGATCGCCGATCCGGTCGAGACACGGTCCAGATGGCTGCCCGGCCGCCAGCCGCTGTGGATGCCGAGCCACAGGCCCAGCACCACAGAGACGACCGTCGAACTGCCCATCAGCAGCAGCGTCGGCCACAGCCGCTGGGCGATCAGCGTGGCCACCGGGGTCTGGAACTGCCAGGAGTAGCCGAGGTGGCCTTCGAGGGTGCTGACCACGAAGTGCCCGAACCGCTCCCACACCGGCTGGTTCAGCCCGAGTTGCTTGATGAGGAACGCCACCTGCTTGGGGCTGGTCGGGCGGCCCCGGGTCAGGGTCTCCACGGGGTCCGCCGGCATCAGGCTGAAGATGGTGAACCCGACCACGAGCAGGACCGCGAAGCTGACCAGGGCCGCGGCCAGCTTGCGGACGAGGTAGCGCGCGAAGTCCCGGCCGCCCGATGAGCCGCCGGAGGGGCCGCCGCTGGCGGCCCCTCCGGACGGCGGGGCCTCCAGCGCGCTCAGGCCCTGAGCCGACAGCGGCGCGGAGCTAGCGCTCAAGGCGCTACTCCCGCTCCCCGGCCGTGGCCCGGCGCCGGAGCAGCAGCGCCGCCACGGCCAGCGCCGCCACCACCACGATCGCGATCACGACCCACAGCACCACGGTCGACGAGGAACCGCCGCCGGAGCTGAGCGGGGCGGCGCTCTGCCAGTCGAGGAACACGTACTGCTGCGGGTAGAAGTCCTGGGCGTCGGGTTTGCCGTAGAAGAAGTCCTTGACCGCGCTGCTGCGCACGGCGCCGAGGTTGTCGGGGTAGTACAGGACGATGTCGACGGCGTTCTGGTAGAGGATCTGCTGCATCTGGTCGATCGTCCTGGCCCGCTGGGCCTGGCCGAACTCGGTGGCCTGCTGGGCGTACAGCTTGTCGAAGGACGGGTTGCAGAAGAACGCGTCGGTGTTCCCGGCCGTGCTCGCGTTCGCCGGCAGGTCCGCGCAGGTCTGGATCGACAGCAGGTACGTCGGGTCGGGCCCGGTGGACCAGGTGTCGGACAGGATGTCCCAGTCGCCCTTGGGCAGGTCGGTGTTGAGCTGGGTGAAGCTCATCGACTGGACGGTGACCTGGATGCCGATGGCCTTGAGCCACTCCTGCAGGTAAGGGGCCATCTGAGCGTCGGAGGTCTCGTCGGAGTGAATGCCGAGCCGCAGTATCAGCGGCTTGTGCGTACTCGGGTCGGTGCGCACGCCGTTGCTGCCCATCTTGTACCCGGCCGCGGTGAGGATCTGGTTGGCCTTGGCCGGGTTGTAGCTCAGTTGCTGGGCGGCGGGCGGGGTCCAGCGCCACTGCGGGAAGGCGGGCGGCAGGTAGGTGGATCCGGTGACGGCCAGCCCGTCCCAGATCTTGGACACCAGTTCCGGCTTCTTGATCGCCAGTTCGATAGCGTCGCGGACCCGCGGATCCCGGAGGGCCGGGTTGCCGTTGCCGAAGTGCTGGCCCGACTTGGTCTGCGCGCCGGGGTTGAGCTCGATGGCGGTCCAGGCATTGGAGACCGAGGGGTACAAGGTGATGTTCTTGCTGTGCTTCAGCGCCTCGAACTGAGTCGCGGTCAGGTCGTCGATCTCGCCGATCTGCCCGCTGCGCAGCGCCGTCACCGCGGCGTCGCCGTTGGTGAAGTACTGCATGATCAGCGTCTTGTACTTCGGCGCGCCCAGGAAGAAGTTCTGGTTTGCGGTCATCGTCGCGTACTGGTTCGGCACGTACCCGGTGGCGACCCACGGGCCGTAGCCGACGACCGGGAAAGTCATGTTCTTGAAGCTGGCGAGTTGTGACACCTTGCTCGCCCAGATGTGCTGGGGCACGATCGGGAGGTTGTTGACGACGTACAGCATGTTCGCCGCCGGCTGCTTGGTCGTGATGACCAGCGTCGTCGCGTTGGGCGCGGTGACGGTGGCGAAATCGGCCACCAGCGAGCCGTTGGCGGTGCCCGCCGCGGAGTTGTGCATGATCAGGTTCAGCGTCCAGGCGGCATCGGACGCCCGGATCGGCTTGCCGTCGGTCCACTTGAGCCCGGAACGGATCGTGAACGTCCAGGTGAGCTTGTCCGGCGAGACGGTCCACTTGGATGCCAGGTAGGGGGCCGTGTGGCTCTGCGCGTTGACCAGGGTGAGCGTCGGGTAGATGCTCGCGATCACGTTGAGGTCGGCGTCGAAATACGCGGTGAACGGGTTGAAGGTCGAGAACGCGGTGTCGGCCTCCACCCGCAGCGTGGAGCCCGACGACGCGGCGGCGGCCCGGGGTGCGCCAACAGCCGCCGCGGCCAGCGCGAGACCCAGGCAGAGGGCCGCCGCGATCATGGCCGTCGCCGGGCGCAGCGATCCGGGCCGGCGGCCCGGCCGGCGTCCGCGATGGAGGGATCTTGGCGCGTTCATGTACGGACTCCTTCGTGGCCGGAAAACCGTTGGCAGAGCACGCCTGGTTCCGGGGGGTTGTTTCGTGCGATAAGCCAGGAAACGCCGCTGTTCACGGCCACGTCGATCACGCAGATCGGGGGGCACAACCGGGCAGCGGCGGCAGAAGAGGCCAGGCCGGGCGGTCGTTCGCAAAGGCTCGCGATCCCGACCACCAAGGGCATGCCTGAGTAGAACATGGTTCATAATTGACGGTCAAGACGCTATTCTGGACAAATTGTTTCAGTACGATTACGGGGGGCGCCGATGGGCCAGCCGCCAGAGCCCCCGGCCGGGCCGGAGCCGCAAGACCCCAGCGGGCTGGCCACCGATGGCGAGGTCACCGCGAGGCCGTTACCCCCGGCACCACGCCACGGCGGCGAGCCGGCCGTGCTCGCCGCGGCGCTCAGCATTCCGGAAAAGATCCGCCAGCGGCTCAGCGAGCTGTCACCGTCCGAGCGCCGCGTCGCCAGGACCCTGCTGGGCGGGCCGCCGACAATCGGGCTGGAGTCCTCCCCACGGCTGGCCCGGCGGGCTGGGGTGAGCAGCCCGACCGTGAGCCGGTTCGTTGCCGGGCTTGGCTTCGGCAGCTACCGGGAATTTCAGCGCGCACTGCAGCAGGAGATCGCCGCCCGCATAACGCCCGCGCAGGCCAGCGGCGCGAGCAAGGCCAGGTCCCGGGCGCCCGGCGGGCTGAGCACGGGCGCGCAGGCCCTGGGCGAGGCGGTCACCGCGAGCGTGGCCGGCCTCGACCCTGAGCAATTCGACCGGGCGGTCCGGATGCTGGCCGACGGCCGGCGCCAGGTGCTGGTCACCGGCGGCTGGTTCAGCCAGTTGCTGGCCGGCTACCTCGCCTCGGTGCTGCACGAACTGCGCCCGGGCGTCCGGCTGGTCGCGGCGTCGGCTAACGAGCGCGCGGGCGCGATCGCCGACATCGGCCGGCGCGACACCGTCGCCGTCTTCGACTTCCGCCGCTACGAGCGGGACACGCTGGAGGTCGCGCGCGCCGCGCACGCCGCCCGCGCGCGCGTCCTGCTGTTCACCGACCCGCTGCTGTCACCGGTCGCCGACATCGCCGACGCGGTCCTGACCGCGCACGGTTCCGTCTCCTCGTCGCCGCTGCGCCTGACGCCCGCCCTGGCCGTGGTCGAGGTGCTGCTGACGTCCGTGGCCGACGTGCTGGGCGAGGCGGGCCGGGCCCGGTTCGAGCGGTACGCCGCGCTGGCCGAACTGTGGGGACGGCCCGGGCCGGACGGCGCGGACGGCACACCGCGCGACGGGACCCCCGGCGGGATCCCCGGCGCCAGTCCCGCCTGAGGGCGATACGAGT
>DATAVV010000186.1:0-13712 GCA_036267555.1 Streptosporangiaceae bacterium
CGCAGATCACCAAGGCGATCCAGGACCGGGCCAACGACCTGCTGGCCGACGGGCTGCGCGGGGTCCGCCGGGTGCGTTACGCCCAGGCCCGGGCGGCCGCCGGCGGCCACGACTTCCTCGAAACATATGTTTCGGCGCTGCCGTCGGTGGTCGACGTGGACGCGGTGCGCGACGCCGGGGTGCGGATCGGCGCCGACCCCCTCGGCGGGGCGAGCGTGGCCTACTGGGGCGAGATCGCGGACCGGTTCGGGCTGGACCTGACCGTGGTCAACACCGAGGTCGACGCCACGTTCCGGTTCATGACCCTGGACTGGGACGGCCGGATCCGGATGGACTGCTCCTCGCCGTACGCGATGGCCTCGCTGATCGCCCGGCGCGAGGAGTTCGCGATCGCGACCGGTAACGACACCGACTCCGACCGGCACGGCATCGTGACCCCGGACGACGGGCTGCTCAACCCCAACCACTACCTGGCCGCCGCGATCGACTACCTGTACCGCAGCCGCCAGGACTGGCCCGCGGCCGCCGCGGTGGGCAAGACCATGGTCAGCTCCGCGATCATCGACCGGGTGACCGAGGCGGCCGGGCGCCGCCTGATGGAGGTGCCGGTCGGGTTCAAGTGGTTCGTGCCGGGCCTGCTGGACGGCAGCGTCGCCTTCGGCGGCGAGGAGAGCGCCGGGGCCTCGTTCCTGTGCCGGGACGGAAAGGTGTGGACCACCGACAAGGACGGGATCATCCTGGCCCTGCTCGCGTCCGAGATAACCGCGGTCACCGGGCACACGCCGTCCGAGCGCTACGCCGAACTCACCGCCAAGCTCGGCGACCCGGCCTACGCCCGGATCGACGCGCCGGCCAGCCGCGAGCAGAAGGCCGCCCTGGCCAGGCTCAGCCCGGACCAGGTTGGCGCGACCGAGCTTGCCGGTGAGAAGATCGTGAGCCGGCTCACCACCGCGCCCGGCAACGGCGAGCCGCTCGGCGGGCTGAAGGTGATCACCGAGTCGGGCTGGTTCGCCGCACGGCCGTCAGGAACCGAAGATGTCTACAAGCTCTACGCCGAGTCCTTCGCCGGACCCGAGCACCTGGCCCGGATCCAGGCCGAGGCGCAGGAGATCATCAAAGCCGTGTTTTAGACCGCGGTGCGCTATAACGCGGCGCTCCAGGCCGGCGTGCTCTCATCCGGGGAACCGTGCCAGGCGCGCGGGCGTTGACCCCGGTATGGCAATCCAGGCCGGCGATCCGTCGTGAGCCCCCTGCGCGCTCGGATGCAGCGCTTCCTGCAACGGCCCGGCTCCGCCGACCTCAGCCGCTATCAGCGCCTGCTGCCCGCGATCGCGGCGCGCGAGCAGGAACTCGCGGACGTGGCTGACGCGGACCTGGCCGGCCTGGCCCGCGACGCCCGTGACCACGGCGAGTTCTGCGCGATCGGGCGCGAGGCGGCTCGCCGCGCGCTGGGCGAGCGTCCGTTTGACGTGCAGTTGCTCGGCACGCTGGTCATGCTCGACGGGCACGTGGCCGAGATGGCCACCGGCGAGGGCAAGACGCTGTCCGGCACGCTGGCCGCGGCCCGGTACGCGCTGACCGGCCGGTCGGTGCAGGTGACGTCGGTGAACGACTACCTGGCCCGCCGGGACGCCGACTGGATGGGCCCGGTCTACGACCTGCTGGGCGTCACCGTCGGCTGCATCGGCCAGGAGTCGACGCCCGAGGAACGGCGGACCGGCTACGCGGCCCAGGTGACCTACGCGCCGATCAGCGAGATCGGCTTCGACCTGCTCCGCGACCGGCTCGCCACGGACGTCGCCGACCTGGTCAGCGCGGACCCGGACGTGCTGCTGATCGACGAGGCCGACTCGGTGCTGATCGACGAGGCGCTGGTGCCGCTGGTGCTCGCGGGCGCCGCGGGCGAGGGCACGGCCGATCTGGAGATGGCCGAGATCGTGCGCGTGCTGCGCCCCGGCCTGCACTACGAGACCGACGACGAATCACGCAACGTGGTGCTCACCGACGCCGGTTCTGGCGTGGTCGAGGACGCGCTCGGCGGCATCGACCTGTACGCGGCCGGCCAGGTCGACACGCTCACGCGGATCAACGTGGCCCTGCACGCGCGCGCCCTGCTGCACCGCGACGTCGACTACATCGTCCGCGACGGCCGTGTGCACCTGATCAACGCCTCCCGCGGCCGCGTGGCTCAACTCCAGCGCTGGCCCGACGGGCTGCAGGCGGCGGTCGAGGCGAAGGAAGCCATCTCGGCGACCGACAGCGGCGAGATCCTGGACAGCATCACGGTCGAGTCCCTGGTCCGGCGGTACCCGCGGGTCTGCGGCATGACCGGCACGGCGCTGGCCGTGGGCGAACAGCTACGCCAGTTCTACGAACTGGAGGTGGCGGTGATCCCGCCGAACCGGCCGAACGTGCGCGAGGACGAGCCGGACCGGCTGTACGCGACCCTGAGCCAGAAGGAAAAGGCGGTGGTCGCGGAGGTGACCGCCGCGCACCTGGCCGGGCGGCCGGTGCTGATCGGCACGCTGGACATCGCCGAATCCGAACGGCTCGGCCGGCGGCTGACCGACGCCGCGCTGCCGCACGTCGTGCTCAACGCCAAGAACGACGCGCAAGAGGCCGCGATCGTGGCCGAGGCCGGCACCGACGGGGCCGTCACCGTGTCCACGCAGATGGCCGGGCGCGGCACCGACATCCGCCTCGGCGGCCGTGACGGCGACCACGACCAGATCGCGGACCTGGGCGGGCTGCAGGTGATCGGCACCGGCCGGCACGAGAGCAGCCGGCTGGACGACCAGTTGCGCGGCCGGGCCGGCCGCCAGGGCGACCCCGGCAGCTCGGTGTTCTTCGTCAGCCTGGAGGACGACCTGATCACCAGCTACGCCGCGGACACCGTCGCCGAGCCGCACGATGTGGCCGCCGACGGCCGGGTCCGCGACCCCCGGGCCACCGAGGCCGTTATGCACGCGCAGCGGGTGGCCGACGGCGCGAACCGGGAAATCCACCAGAACACGTTCCGCTACAACAAACTGGTCGAGGACCAGCGGCAGGTCGTGATGATCCACCGGGACCGGCTGCTGCGCGGCGACGCCGCGCTGGTGGCGCTGGCCGGCCGCTGCCCGGAGCGCTACGACGAACTGGCCGACGTCGTCGACGAGAAGGTCCTGGCCGAGGCCGCCCGCAAGATCGTCCTGTCCCACCTCGACCGCGGCTGGTCCGAGCACCTGGCCGTGCTGGCCGAGATCCGCGAGGGCATCCACCTGCGCGCGCTCGGGCACGGCCCGAACCCGTTCGTCATGGCCCTGGACCCGCTGACCGAGTTCCACACCGAGGCGATCAAGCAGTTCGACACCCTGCTCGACCAGGTCTCCGAGCAGGCGGCCGAGACGTTCAAGACCGCCACGATCACCAGCGAGGGCGTCGACCTCGACGCGGCCGGGATCAAGCGGCCGTCCGCGACCTGGACCTACGTCGTCCAGGACAACCCCTTCGGCAAGGGCCTCGACCTCTTCCTCCGCCGCCTGAGCGCCGCCCGCCAGAGGTAAGTACAGCGCCAGTCGCGCCTGGGGGATTCTCGGCTGACGACCTTGCCGCGTTACCCATGAATGGGGTCAGCCTCAAGCCCGTGACGGCGCGCCTCCACGTGACGCCCGGGGCGGGCTGGCACTGTGGTGACGATTGTCGGCGTACCCGGACTTTTGCCCGAGGAGTGAGAGCTCATGCAGGCCACCGCTGACCCGCGCGTTCGCCGGGGGCCCGTGCACCGGCCGGTCGAGTGGCTGACCGCGGACGGGAAGACCAGGATCAGCTGCGCGGGGTCCCGGTGCGCGCCGTGGGACCCGCGGCCGTTCGCGTCGCGGCGCGAGGCGCAGTTCTGGTACGACCGGCACGTGGCGCAGCCCCTGACGCATCCGCTGTGGTGAGCGGCGGGCGGCTCGTGGCCTCGTTGCCGCTGGCGGGCGGGCCGGTCTGTCCTTAGCCTGGCCACATGACGGCGGCAACGCAAAGCTCCGCGGCGTGCCCGCGCTCGCAGATCGACCCGTTCAGCGACGAGTTCCTGGCCGATCCGTTCCCGGCCCTGGCCCGGCTGCGGGACGCGGGCCCTGTGGTGTACCTGGAGCGGTACGGGGTGTACGCCGTCGCCGGGCACGAGCAGGTGCAGGCGGTGCTGAAGAAGCCGGGCGTGTTCTCGTCGGCCGCGGGCGTGGGCATCACGAACATCGCGTCCGAGAACCCCTGGCGCAAGCCGAGCATCCTGCTCGAGGTCGACCCGCCGGTGCACACCCACAACCGCAAGGTGGTCGCGCGCGCCCTGGCGCCCCGTTCCCTGGCCTACCTGCAGGAGGTCTTCGACCGGCGGGCCGCCGAACTCGCCGCCGAGCTTGTGGCGGCCGGATCCTTCGACGCGGTGCCGGACCTGGCGGAGATCTTCCCGACCCGGGTGTTCCCCGAGGCGTTCGGCATCGCCGACAACGGCCGGGACCAGCTTCTGGCCTACGGGGCGATGGTCTTCAACGGCCACGGCCCGCGCAACCACCTCTTCGAGTCCTCGATGGCCGGCGGCGCGCCGGTGATCGGGTGGATCACGCAGCAGTGTTCCCGGGCGTCGCTGCGCCCGGACGGCCTGGGCGCCCTGATCTACGCCGGCGTCGACGCGGGCGAGGTGACCGAGGATGAGGCGGCGCTGCTGGTCCGCTCGTTCCTGTCCGCGGGCCTGGACACCACGGTCAGCGCGATCGCGCTCGGCGTGCTCGACTTCATCAACCACCCCGGCCAGTGGCAGGACCTGCGCCGGGACCCGTCGCTGGCCCGCAACGCCTTCGAGGAGGTGGTCCGCATCGAGTCCCCGGTGACCGGGTTCTTCCGCACCACCAGCGAGCCGGTGGCCACCGGCGGCGTGAGTGTGCCCGCGGGCGCCAAGGTGCTGGTGTTCTTCGCGGGCGCCAACCGCGACCCGCGGCGCTGGGATCAGCCCGACCGGTTCGACATCCGCCGCAAGGTCGCCGGGCACATGGGCTTCGGCCACGGCGTGCACAACTGTGTCGGCCAGGTGATCGCGCGCATGGAGGGCGAGGCGCTGCTGCGGGCGCTGGCCGGGCGGATCGGCTCCTGGCGCCTGAACGGCGAGCCGCGCCCGCGCCTGAACAACACCCTGCGCGGGCTCGACACGCTGCCAGTGGCGGTCGAGCCCGCGCAGGGTGCGCCCCGGTGACACCGGGCTGCTAGCCCTGCGGCATACCGGCGGCCTGGGCCGCCAGGGCGGGCCGGGCCGCCTCGGCGGCCGCCTGCGCGTCGCTGCGCGGCACGCCCCCCTTACCGGCCCACCGGATGAGGAACTGGGTCGCGGCCTGCGCCCCGTTGAGGAACAAGGTCTGCTGCTGCTCCGCCGTCAGGCCGAACTGCGTGGCGGTCAGGCCCGCGTTGGGGACGAAGATCGTCCGGTCGGCGGTGGCCCGCCCGACGTAGTACCGGTCCCACTCGCATGTCACGGTCTGCAGGCAGCGCAGGCCCTCCTGCAGGGTGGTGCCGGCCGGGACGTCGGCCGTCTGAACCCCGGGCTCGGCCGACAGCTTGATGCCGATCGTCGGCCAGCGCGGCGCGGCACCGTCGATCCGCTGGAACGCGTCGATCGGGAAGTTCATCAGCATCCCGCCGTCCACCCAGGTCACCGTGCCGCCCGGCCAGGACACCACCGAGCCGTCCGGCATGTGCGCCTGCGACGGCTTGGCGACCGTGCGCACCGGCACGAAGAAGAACGGGATCGACATGGAAGCCCGCACCGCCGCCACGACCTCCTGGTCCGCACCGGGCAGGCCGTAGTAGTCGCTGTAGTCCCAGGGCAGCCGGGCCAGCATGCCCCGCGAGATGTCCGAGACGTGCACCACGGCCCGGTAGCGCTGGTCGGCCGGCAGGCTCATCCCCGGGTCGTCGGCCATGGTGACCGCGAGGTCGGCCCACGTCTTGACCCCGCACTCGCCGAGCTTGGCCCCGAGCCAGGTCCGCAGGTAGTCGCCGCTGTAGAGGCCGGGGCGGAACATCAGCTCGCACGCTTCCGCGAACCGGCCGCCGACCCGCTCGAACACCCGCCGCAGCGTGCTGGTCGCCATGAACTGCTGGTAGTCGACCTCGTTGAGGTACTCCCGCAGCACGGTCATGTCCTGGCCGGACTTCTCGATCGCCGCGACGAGCACCGCCGCGATCGCGCCGGCGCTGGTGCCGGCCGTGCGGGGGAAGCGGTATCCAGCCTCGGCCAGGACCATGATCGCCCCGGCCAGCCCGATGCCCTTGACGCCACCCCCCTCGAGCACCAGGTCGGCGTTGAGTTCCCGCCGGTTCGTCTGCGGGTTGACCCACGCGTCTTCGGCCCATAGCCGGGCAACAGCCTGCTCGAAGGCGGCCTGCTCTTCTGGCGTGCGTTCATAGATGGCCGGCCTGGTCGGCACGGGCGCGGCCGGATCGGATCTGACTGCTGATGGCATCGCGGCTCATCTCCCCTAAGCACAGCGAGTCCCCGGGCCTGATGAGCCCGGCGCTCAGCTGATAAGAGCAGCGCCGCCGCCGCCTGATACCTCCGCGAACTGCCTTTCGCCCGGGACAGCCGTGGCCGCTACGCCACCATCCGCCCACGTCACCCGTCTGAGGGTGGCGGTCAGAACAGGTCGGACAGCCAGGAGTGCACCTCGGGGATCCGGTTCTGCAGCAGGGTCAGGTGCCCGTCGTGGTCCAGCAACCGGGCCTCGGCCCCCGGGATGTGCGCGGCGAGCCACTGGCCGTGGCCGAACGGGACGAATTTGTCTTCGCGCCCGTGCATGACCATGACCGGGACCGAGATGTCGGCCACGTCGAAGCCCCAGGCGCCGGCCTGCGCCTCGCTGTCCTCCCACCAGCCCTCGCTCCCGGGCGCGAGCCCCTCGTGCCCGGAGAACGCCAGGTACTCGGCCAGTTCGCCGGTCAGAACCGCGGTGTCGGTGGGGGTGAGCAGGGTCTCCAGCGCCTTGTTCAGGTCGGCGGCGGTCGCGGCGAGCATCTCCTCGCGGTCGTTCTCCAGCTTCGCCCGCGCCGCGGCCTTGTCGGTCAGCAGCAACTGGAAGTCGTCGGCGTTGTCCTGGCCCATGCCGTCGAGCCAGTCCAGCCCCTCGGCCCCCCACGGGGCCAGCCCCGCGAGCGACGCCACGCCGACCGCCAGGTCGGGCAGCAGCGCCGCGCACGCCAGCGCGTGCGCCCCGCCACCGGAGATCCCCCAGATCCCGAGCCGCTCGACCCCGAGCGCGCCACAGATCGTCCGCACGTCCGCCGCGCAGGTCGCGTGGGTGCGCTCCGGCTGCGGCGTCGATCCGCCGTAACCGGGCCGGTCGTAGCCGATCAGCCGCAGGCCGCGTTCGGCCGCGTCCTGCGCGTTCGGCCGGTACAGGTGCCGGGAGTTCGGCGTTCCGTTGTGGACCAGAACCGGCTTGCCCTCCGGGTCGCCCGCCTCCTGCACCGCCAGGATCCGCCCGTCCGGCGTCTCGACAACCCGCTCCATGGCCCCTCCGTAGCGATCAGCAGACCGGTACCCAGACCCGGTACCTTCCGCCAGAACCTACGCCGGCGCCCCAAACCCCGCCAGTTCATTTCGGCCGGGCCTGGCGGCCGGGGCCGCATCTCGCTGCCGCTCACGCCGGCCTGCTGTTCGCCAGGCTCAGGTGCTGACCTCGTCGCGCCAACTGTGGACGGGCTCATAGCCGAGGACCCGGCGGGCCTTGTCGCACGACAGCAGCGTCTCGTGCTCGCCGAGTGCGCGGGTGACCGGGACATCGGGGTAGACCTCGGCGGCCAGTTCGGCCGTGGGCCGGGACATCACCGTGTCCGGGCTGGAGATGATGAACACGTCCACCCCGGTGGCCTGGTGTTCCAGCCCGCGCCGGATGGCCTGGGCGCCGTCGCGGCCGTCGATGTAACTCCACAGGTTCCACTTGCGCAGGGACGGGTCGGCGTCGAACGAGGGGAACTCGGCGTAGTCGGCGGGCGCCATCACGTTGGAGAACCGCAGCCCGGTCATCTTCAGTTGCGGGTCCCAGCGGCAGAACTGGCCGGCCATGTACTCCTCGAGGAACTTGGCCAGCGAGTACGACGACTCCGGCCGGCCCTGGTACTCCTCGTCGACGGGCATGTACGGCGGGGGCGTGTCGAACGGGAGCCCGAGCACGGTCTCGCTCGAGGCCCACACCACGTTCCGGATCCCGGCGTGACGGGCCGCGGAGAAGACGTTGTACGTGCAGGTGATGTTGTTCGCGAACGTGGCCGCGTTGGCGGTAAGCCCCGGAGCCGGGATCGCGGCCAGGTGCACCACCGCGTCGAGGCTCCGGTACCTGTCCTCGATCGCCGACAGGCCCTCAACGGTCTGCCCGAAGTCGGTGAACTCGATGCGGACGAATTGCTCTCCGGGCTCCGGCGTGGCCGGCGGCACCCGGTCCAGGTTCACCACGCTCCAGCCGTGCTCCAGCAACTCGGCCACGGCGAACCGGCCGAGCTTGCCGCTGCCGCCGGTGACCACTACGCGAGACATATCCCTCCAAGGCCGGATGAAGCTGCATGAAGCCGGATGGCATGGTTATGCAGCCGCTTGAAGGCTAGCGCGGTGATGGCGGCGGGTAACGACCGGTAGCGGGGGTCACTCCAGGTCGGCGAGCATGTCGCGCAGGAGGTCGGCGGTGCGCTCCGGCGGCTCGCTTTCCACGCTGAGGCGCTCCATGACCTCGCTGTACCGTTCCACGTCCTCGCGCTTGTCCAGGTACAGCGCGCTGGTCAACTGCTCGAGGTAGACCACGTCGGGCAGGTCCTCGTCCGGGAAGCGCATGAGCGTGAACGCCCCGGCCTCGGCGGTGTGGCCCCCCGACCGGAACGGGGTGACCTGGAGCGTCACCCTGGCGTCCTGCGTGGCCTCGATCAGGTGCTCGAGCTGGGACCGGAACACGTCGAGGCTGCCGACCGGGCGCCGCAGCGCGGCCTCGTCCACGACCGCCCAGAACCGCGGGCCGCCCTGCTTGCGCAGCAAGTCCTGCCGGGTGATCCGCATGTTCACCCGGCGCTCGATCTCGGACTCGGACGCGGTTGGCCAGCCGCGGGTCATGATCGCCCGTGCGTAGTCGGCCGTCTGCAGCAGCCCGGGCACGAACTGCACCTCGTAGACCCGCAGCACGGACGCGGCCTCCTCCAGACCTACGTAGGTCTGGAACCAATCTGGTAAAACGTCGGCGTACTGGTGCCACCAGCCCGCCGCGTTGGCCTCACGTGCCATCGCCACGAGCGCGTCACGCTCCGCCTCGTCGGCCACGCCGTACATCTCGAGAAGGTCGGTGACGTCGCGTTCCTTGAACCCGACCCGCCCGAGTTCCATCCGGCTGATCTTGGATTCCGAGGCCCGGATGCGGTAGCCCGCGTCCTCACGTGTGATGCCACGGGCCTCGCGCAGCCTGCGTAGCTGGGTGCCGAGCAGTATGCGCCGGACGGTTGGGCCGCTGCCCGGCTCTACAGAGATCACATCGGCCCCCCCAGACCTTCAGGATCCGGCAGGCGCCGCCGGAGCGGGCTGCCTGCATATGCCAATGTCATGCCCATCTGCACGTGCATTAGGCCTTGCGTCTGCAAGTTACACGGAGGATGATAACGTCTGCAGCCTGGACGCGCGAGATGCGACTTCCTGCGATCGAGCGCAATCCGATCGGCGAGCAGGTCGTCACGGTAGCCAGGACGGAGGACGCCAGCGTGAGCCACGACCGCCTCCTCACGGCGAGCGGCCATGCCGGACCGCACGCTGAGCGGTTGCCGCTGGGGCTGGCGGATGTTCTGGCCCCGGACGATGTGGCCCAGTGCCAGGAGACCGGCCAGCCGTCCGCCACGTACTCGCTTCCCCCCGGAGTCGAATCGGCCCGGCTCGCGCGCGAGTTCACCCGGTTCACGCTGCAAGGCTGGGGGATCACCGAGGAAAGCTGTGCCGCCGAGCTTGTGGTCTCCGAACTCGTGACCAACTCGCTCCGGCATGGTTTGCTCTCTGCTCGCTGGATGCCGGGAGAGCACCCAATTGGGCTGACCATACTACGCCGGGTGCCATACCTGATGTGTATGGTGACCGACCCGGGCAGCGAGCCCCCTGTTCGCATCGAAGCCTGCGCGGGCGCGGAAAGCGGCCGCGGGTTGCAGGTCGTGGAGTCGTGCAGCTTGCGATGGGGCTGGCAGCCGGTATCGGGGGAAGGGAAGGTCGTGTGGGCGTTGCTGGGGTTAACGCTGTTACAGCGCCCCCGCCCGTTAGGGACGGGACCCGTCGCCCTATCTGGCCTGCCCCCGTGTTTCGCGTATTTCACGTCCCCGGTCTTCGTACGCCGACGCCGGCCGTGTCAGCGGCCGGCGTCTCCGCTCTGTGGCCCGCTCAGGCGAGCAGGTCGTCGAACTCCCCGTCCTTGGCGCCGCGGATAAACGCGTCGACCTCGGCGGGGGTGTAGATGAGAGCCGGGCTGTCAGAGTGCCGGGAGTTGCGGACGGCGATCGATCCGCCCGGAAGCACGGCCAGTTCCACGCAGGTGCCCTGCGAGTTGCTGTGCAGGCTCTTCCGCCAGGTCACGTCGCGCAGATCGCTGGCGGGCATACCGTTGCGCGCTTCGTGCATTGCGTTCCCCTTAACGTTGGCCAGCGCAGACGCCGCTGACGTGCGGTGTACTCCTCAGTGTACAAGTTGCACGTGCATTGTCACGCGCATCTGCAGGTACTAATGGGTATCACTTCCAGTTTCGGCCCTCCCAAACCGGCCGGTCGGCGGCCGCCCCGGTGGTCCACGGCCGCCCCGACGGCGGCGGGAGACGCGCTATGAAGTGCGGCGAAGTCGGCCGCGGCCGCCGGCCCTCCCCGGCGGCCACCACCCAGCCGCGGCGACCCCCGCAGGCGCGGCGAGCCCACGCCGAGTTACGCGCGGGCCTGTGATGGGGCGGGGGCGCGGGGTTAGTGCGGCGGGCCAGGCGGGTGCCGGCGCGGCCGGGGGTGGTGGCCCGGGCCGGGCGGTGGTGGTGGCGCCTCCGAGCCGTGGGGGCCCGAGCCAGGTGGCGGGGGGATCGAGGCGGTGTCCGGGGCCTCGCGCGGCCAGACCAGCAAGACGGGGCACGGCGCGTGGTCGACCACGAACCGGCTCGCCGGACCCAGGCTCCGCGGCCCCAGCCGGGTGTCGTCCCCGTCGCGGGCCAGGATCAGCAGGTCGGCATTCTCGGCCGCCGCGACGACCTCGCGTTCCGCGCGGCCGCGCCGCTGCGCCGTGGCACAGGGGCGGCCCAGCCGCCCGGCCGCGGCCTCGAGCAGTTCCCTGGCTGAGGCGGCGCCGAGTTCGGCCAGGCGCCGTCCGGGATCCCGGTCGGGCCGGCCGCGGCCGAGCAGGCCGACGAAGGCACCGTGCGCCGCGCCGGCGGGGTCGTCGCCCGTGACGTGCAGCAACAGGATCTCCGCGTCGGCCGGTGCGAGTGCGCGGGCCGCGTCGACGCAGGCGGGCCAGGTGCCCTCGACGATCCAGGTGATCACGGTCATGGCCGTCAGCCTCCGATCACGTGCAGGGCCGCCCACAGCGCCACGGTCGCGACGATAAGCGCCGCGGGCACGGTGAGCAGGCCCAGCCGGGTGAACTCGCCGATGTCGGGCTCGGCGTCGTGCTCGCGCAGCACCCGCCGCCACAGCAGCGTGGCCAGGGAGCCCGAGTAGGTCAGGTTGGGACCGATGTTGGTCCCGATCAGCACGGCCAGGACGGCGGCCGGGCCCGCGGGCGCGGCCAGCGGCAGCAGCACCAGCACGGCGGGCAGGTTGTTGATCAGGTTGGCGACCGCGGCCGCCAGCGCGGCCGTGCCAAGCAGCGCCAGCAGGGACGAGCCGCCGGGCAGCACCTGCCGCAGGGCCGTGGCCAGGCCGTTCCCGGTCACCGCCGCCACCACCAGCCCCAGGGCCAGGACGAAGAGCAGAAACGGGATGCCAGCCGCCCGTCCGGTCTCCCCGAGACTGGTGTGGCGCCGGGCCAGGGCCCGGACGGCCAGCACCGCCGCCCCGGCGGCCGCCGCCCAGGCGGGGTTGATCCCGGCCAGCGACGCCACCACGAACCCGGCCAGGGTGGCGGCCACCACGGCCAGGGCGAACACCGGCGTCCCGGCCGGCCCGAGGTCGGCCGGGTCGGCCGGCCCGGAAGGGGCCGTGCCGTTCAGGTCGCTGCGGAAGAAGCAGCGCAGCACCAGGTACTCGACGGCGATCGCGGCCAGCCACGGCAGGGCCATGAGCCCGGCGAACCGGGTAAAAGCCAGCCCGCTGGCGGCGAACGCCAGCAGGTTGGTGAGGTTGGACACGGGCAGCAGCAGTGACGCGGAGTTCGCCAGGTGGGTGCAGGCGTACACGTGCGGCCGGGGCCGGGCGCCGAGTCGGGCGGCGGTGGCGAACACCACCGGGGTGAGCAGCACGACCGTGGCGTCCAGGCTCAGCACCGCGGTGATCACCGAGGCAATCACGAAGACCCGGGCCAGCAGCCGCCGGGGCCGCCCGGCGCAGCCCCGGGCCAGCCACGCCCCGCAGAACCGGAACAGCCCCTCGTCCTGGCATAGTTGGGCCAGCACCAGCACGGCGGCCAGGAAGCCGATCACGGGCCCGAGTCGCTGGGCCTGCGCCCAGGCCGCGCGCGGCGAGATCGCGCCGAGCGCGACGACCAGGCCAGCGGCCGGCACCGCCGCGACCGCCTCGGGCCAGCCCCGCGGCCGGGTCACGGCCCAGGCCAGCACCGCGACCAGCAGCAGCGCGGAGACAGACTCCGCCACGGCACGGTCCAGGGCAACCTCCCAGCAGGTGGATCACTCGCGCTGTCGATGCTCCCACGCTCGCCCGCGCCCCCGTGGACACCCAGGTCCAGTTATGCAGGGCTGCCGCCGAGTGTCTTTGGCATCCACTTCGATGGCATGGTTACCTCCGTTCGTGCTACATAGAAGTTCGTCAGGGTGTCCATCTGGCGGGAGGGCGCTGGGCCGCCTACGCCGCTGACGGCAGGCACGCCGCCGGGGAGATGACACTCAATGAACTCATCAGCCACTCCTCAGGCACGTCTCGACCCGTCGGCCAGCCGGGCCGTGGTGCTCGTTACCGGCATTCAGGCGGCAGGCACGACCACGGTGGCGCAACTGCTGGCCGAGCGGCTGCCACGATCTGTGCATGTGCGAGGCGATCTGTTCCGCCGCATGGTCGTCAACGACCGCGCCGAGATGACCCCCGGACCCACCGACGAGGCGCTCCGGCAGCTCCGGTTGCGCTACCAGTTGGCCGCCGCGGTCAGCGACGCTCATGACCCGCAGTAGGCCCCCGCTCATCGTCGTCCTCGCCCCGCGGCCCGATGCGGTTGCCGCACGCGAGGCAGCCAGAGGCAAGACCGCCTACGACACCTGGGCCATAGGGCAGCTCGACGACATTCTCCGGGATCAGACCCCCCGCCTTGGACTCTGGCTCGATACCTCCGGACAGACGGCCGCCGAGACCGTGGACGAGATCCTGTCCCGCGCCTGGACAGAAGCCGCGACTCCTTTTGCTGTGGAGACCTAGGGGCCGAATAGGCCACTAGCTCTCCACAACGCCTGTAACCACAACAACGGACCTGAGGCACCGCGGTCAGGCGCTACCTAAAGTCCGATATGTACATGCGCCGAGACATGTACATGCGCCTGGCATGTACATGC
>DATAVV010000187.1:0-15612 GCA_036267555.1 Streptosporangiaceae bacterium
ACCTGGCCGGGCTGCGCTTCAACGAACTGGTCGCGCGCGGCGACGTGGCGGCGCCGATCGTGCTCGGCCGCGACCACCTGGACTGCGGCTCGGTCGCCTCGCCCTACCGCGAGACCGAGGCCATGGCCGACGGGTCGGACGCGATCGCCGACTGGCCGCTGCTGAACGCCCTGGTCAACACGGCATCCGGTGCGTCCTGGGTGAGCATCCACCACGGCGGCGGGGTCGGCATCGGCCGCTCGATCCACGCGGGCCAGGTCTGCGTGGCCGACGGCTCGGACCTGGCCGCGCAGAAGCTGGAGCGGGTCCTGACCAACGACCCGGGCATGGGCGTGATCCGGCACGCCGACGCGGGCTACGACCGCGCGACCGAGGTCGCGGCCGAGCGCGGCGTCCGGCTGCCGATGCGGTCGGCCGAGGCGGGGGCCAGTGACGTTCGCTGAGCTGTGGGAGGCGCTGCTGCCGCTCGGCCGGGACGCCGGCACCGGCGGCTGCCGGCGCTACGCGTTCACCGATGCCGATCTGGCCTGCCGTCAGTGGTTTTTCAAAGCCTCGGCCGAACGCGGCCTCCGGGCCGGTGCCGACGCCAACGGCAACCTCTGGGCCTGGTGGGACCCGGCGCCGGCCGCCCTGGGCGGCCCAGGCGCGGCGGGCCCCGGGGACGGGCGCGGCCCCGGCGGCGCGGTCGTGACCGGGAGCCATCTGGACTCGGTGCCGGACGGCGGGGCCTACGACGGCCCGCTCGGCGTGGTATCCGGCTTCGCCGCGGTCGACCGGCTCAGGGCGCAGGGGTTCGCGCCGGCCAGGCCGCTGGCCGTGGCCGCGTTCTGCGAGGAGGAAGGCGGCCGGTTCGGCCTGGCCTGCCTGGGCAGCCGGCTGCTGACCGGCGCGGTGGCGCCGCAGGACGCGGCGGCGCTGCGCGACGGCCAGGGCGTGACGCTGGCCGAGGCGATGACGGCGGCGGGCCTTGATCCCGCGCGGATCGGCCCGGACGACGAACTTCTGGGCCGGATCGGGGTGTTCGTCGAACTGCACATCGAGCAGGGCGCCGCGCTGAACGGGCTCGGCGCGGCCGTGGGGATCGCCGAGGGCATCTGGCCGCACGGCCGGTGGCGGCTGGACTTCACCGGCCGGGCCGACCACGCGGGCACCACCCGCCTGGAGGACCGCCGGGACCCGATGCTCCCGTTCGCGGCCACCGTGCTCGAGGCCAGGCAGGCGGCGGCCGCCTACGGCGCGCTGGCCACGTTCGGCAAGGTCACGGCCGAGCCGGGCGGCGCGAACGCGATCTGCTCGTCGGTGCGGGCCTGGCTGGACGCGCGGGCCCCGGACCAGGCGGTGCTCGATCACCTGGTCGGCCAGGTCGAGGCCGCCGCGCGGCGGGCCGCGGCCGCCCAGGGCGTCGAGGTCGGCGCGCACCGGGAGTCGTTCACGCCGCCCGTGGCCTTCGACCCCGCGCTGGCCGCCCGGCTGGCCCGCGCGCTGGCGGCCCGCGGCATCACCGCGCCGGTGCTGCCCACCGGAGCGGGTCACGACGCCGGGGTGCTCGCCGCCCGGCTGCCGACCGCGATGCTGTTCGTGCGCAACCCGACCGGGGTGTCGCACTCCCCGGCCGAGCACGCCGAGCGGGCCGACTGCGAGGCGGGCGTGAGCGCGCTGGCCGCCGTGCTCGAGGAACTGGCCGGCCCATGATTAGCCATGCCGCCCCCTCCCCCGCCGCCCTTGCGCCGCCGCGAGCCTGGCACGCCGAGCTGGCCTGGCTGCCTGGCCGCGGGGTGTGCGCCGACGTGCTGATCGAGGCGGCCGGGGACCGGTTCACCGCGGTCACGCCCGAGGTGAGCGGCGACGCCATCCCGGCCGGCCTGCGCCCCGGCCTGACCCGGCTGCCCGGCCTGACGCTGCCCGGGATGGCGAACGCGCACTCGCACGCGTTCCACCGGGCGCTGCGCGGGGCCACCCAGGTCGGCGCGGGCACGTTCTGGGCCTGGCGGGAGCGGATGTACCAGGTCGCGGCCGAGCTGGACCCGGACAGTTACCTGGCCCTGGCCCGCGCCGTCTACGCCGAGATGGCGCTGGCCGGCATCACCTGCGTCGGCGAGTTCCACTACCTGCACCACGGCCCGGACGGCATTACGTACGCGGACCCGAACGAGATGGGCCGGGCCGTGATCGCCGCCGCGGGCCAGGCCGGGATCCGGATCACGCTGCTGGACACCTGCTACCTGTCCGGCGGCCTGAGCCCGGACGGCCGCCCGCAGCCGCTGGCCGGCCCGCCGCTCCGGTTCGGCGACGGCGACGCCGAGGCGTGGGCGCAGCGGGCCACCGACCTGGGCGCCGACGAGCACGGCCTGCTCAGCCCGCTCGAGCGGGCCGGGGCGGCGATCCACTCGGTGCGCGCCGTCCCGGCGGGACAGATGCACCCGGTGATCGCCTGGGCGCAGCGCTACGGCGCGCCGCTGCACGCGCACGTGTCCGAGCAGCACGCGGAGAACCAGGCCAGCCTGGCCGCCTACCGGCGCACCCCGGCCGAGGTACTCTACGAGGCGGGCGCGCTCGGGCCCCGGAGCACGGCCGTGCACGCCACCCACCTG
Organism: Streptosporangiaceae bacterium; assembly: GCA_036267555.1. GTDB lineage: Bacteria > Actinomycetota > Actinomycetes > Streptosporangiales > Streptosporangiaceae > JASHPR01. The sequence continues at coordinate 2,592 of DATAVV010000187.1, forward strand.
GTCGGCCGCGACATCGAACTGCTCGGCGGCAGCCGCACCTACGCCTGCCTCTGCCCCACGACCGAGGCGGACCTGGCCGACGGGATCGGCCCGGCCCGCGCCCTGGCCACCGCGGGCAGCCCGCTGACCCTGGGCAGCGACAGCCAGGCCGTGATCGACATGTTCGAGGAGGCGCGCCGGGTCGAGCTGGGGGAGCGCCTGGCCAGCGGGCAGCGCGGGCACTTCCGGGCCGGCGAGCTGGCCCGCGCGGCGACCACGGACGGGCACGCCAGCCTCGGCTGGCCCGACGCCGGGGAGATCGCCGCGGGCGCGATCGCCGACCTGGTCACGGTCGGGCTGGACTCGCCGCGGCTGGCCGGCGCCACCCAGACCACCGCGCTCGCGTCGGTGGTGTTCGCGGCCTGCGCCGCCGACGTCCGCAACGTCGTGGTCGGCGGCGCGGACCTGGTGGTGGCCGGGCATCACCTGCTGGTCGACGACGTCCCCGCCGCCCTGTCGGCCGCGATCCGCCCCCTGCTCGATTAGAACCGCCCCGCCGTCCAGCCCGGGTTTGCCACGGTACATGCACCCCGGCATGTACATGCAGGGGGCATGTACATGCAGGATCACATGTACATGCAGGAGGACATGTAGATTGGCCCGGGGACAGCCGGCGATCACGGGGGCGAGCCGACGTCCGGGTTGGCGGCCGGCATGGCGGAGCAGATGTTCTCGGCGGCATTGCGCGATTCGATCGCCGCCGCCTGGCCGGGCACGGTGGCCGGCTGGCCCGCCGCGGTCGCGCCGGACCGGCCGCGGTGCCGGTGGTGCCGGCTCTTGGCCGGTGCCGCCACCCCGGCGAAGTTCGCGCCCAGGGTCAGCGTGACCGGCCCGGCCGCCTCGTTCTGGATCGCGGGCGCCTGCTTCAGCGCGCCCATCACGCGGTAGGCCGCGCCGGCCTGGGCCCGGCCCGGGTAGCTGACCGTGGTGGCGGCCGCGGCCGGGGCGTCACCGACCTGGCCCACACGGAAGCCGAGCCCGCGCAGGCTCGCGGCGGTCTGCGCGGCCAGCCCCGTGATGCCGGCGCCGTTGAGCACGTTCACGGTGACGCGGCTGGCCGGGGGGGCGGGCAGGGCGCCGTGCCAGACTGCGCCGGTGGCCAGCGTGTGCCAGAGGACGTCGTCCTGCGGCTCCTCCGGGAGCAGGCGGTTGGTGTTGGACGGGTCGGTGATCGTGGGCATCGTGATGAACGTGACGTTCTTGGTGTGCAGGTTGCGCAGGGTGGACGCCAGGGAGAGCAGCTTGGAGACCGAGCCGAGCCCGGGGTCTACGGTGAGCGATTCGGTGGCCGTGTTGGCGATGTCGTAGAGCCGGACCGGGTTGCCCAGCGTGCCCTGGCTCTCGATCTTCTGGATCAGCGACGAGAAGAACTCCTGCTGCAGTTCGATCCGGCCGAGATCGCCGCCGTTGCCCACGCCGTGCCGGGTGCGGACGAAGGCCAGCGCCTGGTCGCCGGTGACCACGTGCTTGCCCGCGCTCAGGTGCAGGCCGCTCCAGGGGTCGTTGACCGCCTGCGGGACGCAGACCTGGACCCCGCCGAGCGTGTCCACCATGGCGCGGAAGGAGTTGAAGTCGAACTCGATGAAATGATCCATCCTGATCTGGGTCAGGTGCTCGACGGTGGCCACCGCGCAGGACGGGCCGCCCTGGTTCATCGCGCCGTCGATGATCGCGTGCTGCTGCGCCGGCACGACGCCGTGGCCGAACCGGGACCGGCACGCGGGCTCGTAGACCATCGTGTCCCGGGGGATGGACACCACGGTGGCGTGGGTGTGCGTCGCGTCCAGGTGAACCAGCAGCAGGTTGTCCGACAGGTTGGTGTTGGGGTCGTACCCGAAGCCGGGCCCCTGCCCGTCACGGGTCTGCGAGCCCAGGATGAGGATGTTCTGCACGCCGTACGAGGAGCGGTTGGTCAGCCCACGGACCGCCGTCACCCGCAGGTTCCGGTTCAGCTTCAGGTAAAGCTGGTAGCCGGTCAGGCTGACCAGCACCGCCGTCACGGTCAGCACGACCGCGCCGGTATAGCCGACCTTCGCCGCGGTGCTGAGCTCGCGCCACCGCCGCTTCGGGGGCCGCCCCGGTCCGGCCCGGCGGCCCGGCCCCCGGCGGCCCGGCCCCCGGCGGCCCGGCCCCCGGTGCGCCGACGCCGCGCGGCGCGGCGCGGGCGGCTTGCGGATTACCGGCTTGCGGGCTGACGCCTCGCGTCCGGACGGCTCGCGGGTTAACTCGCGGGTTAAGGAGCCCGGCTGGGCCTCGGGGGCCCGGCGCGGCCGGGGCGGCCGGGGCGCCGTAGCGCGCGGCGCGCCATGCCGGGACGGCGTCGGCCGGCGCGGCGACGGTGGCCTGCTCATGAGGCCACGTCCCCGTCCGGGCGCGTGCGTAACTGCGACTCAATCGGCATCATGTGATCCCCGTCCACACGAGTCACTGAGAGTAATGCAACGAATACTCGTTGTCTGCCAGACGGCCGAGACTCCCGCGATGCGCAGATCCGCGCCTCCGGCGCCCTGCTGATCGGGGTAACTGTGGCAACATACGCCCCGGAGGCAGCCGTGAGTGTGCTGATCACGAACATCGGCGAACTGGTCACGAACGAGCCAGTCCCGGAGGCCGGCGCGGGGCCAGGACCGTTCGCGGCGCTGGCCGGCGCCGCACTGGTGATCGAGGACGGCCGGGTGGCCTGGACCGGACCCGCGTCGCGCGCGCCCGCCGCTGACCAGTCCTTCGACGCGCAGGGCCGCGCCGTGCTGCCCGGTTTCGTGGATTCCCACGCCCACCTGGTGTTCGCCGGGGAGCGCGGCGCGGAGTTCGCCGCCCGGATGGCCGGCCAGCCCTACCAGGCCGGCGGCATCCGCAGCACGGTCGCCGCCACCCGCGCGGCCACCGACGACCGGCTCCGGGCCAACGTGCGCCACCTGGCCGCGGAGATGCTGGCCCAGGGGATCACCACGTTCGAGTGCAAGTCCGGGTACGGGCTGACCGTTCCCGACGAGGCCCGCAGCGTCGCGATCGCCGCCGAGTTCACCTCCGAGGTGACCTACCTGGGCGCGCACGTGGTCCCGCCGGAATTCGAAGGGAACGAGGGCGGCTACGTCGACCTGGTCTGCGGGCCGATGCTGGACGCCTGCGCGCCGAGGGCGACGTGGGTGGACGTGTTCTGCGAGCGGGGCGCCTTCGGCCGGGACGAGGCGGCGGCGGTGCTCGCCGCGGGTGCGGCGGCGGGCCTGCGGCCCCGCGTGCACGCCAACCAACTCGGCCCGGGTCCGGGGGTCCAGGTCGCCGTGGCGGCCGGCGCCGCCTCCGCCGATCACTGCACGTTCCTGTCGGACGCCGATGTGGACGCGCTGGCCTCGTCGCCGACCGTGGCCACGCTGCTGCCCGGCGTGGAGTTCTCGACCCGCCAGCCCTATCCGGACGCGCGCCGGCTGCTGGACGCGGGCGCGACCGTGGCCCTGGCCACCGACTGCAACCCGGGCTCGTGCTTCACGTCGAGCATGTCGCTGTGCGTCGCGCTGGCGGTGCGGGAGATGCGCATGACCACGCAGGAGGCGGTGTGGGCGGCCACGGCGGGCGGCGCCCGCGCGCTGCGCCGGACCGACGTCGGTCACCTCGGCCTCGGAGCGCGCGCCGACCTCGTCATGATCGACGGGCCGTCGCATGCGTACCTGGCTTACCGTCCCGGTGTCCCGCTCGTGGCCCGGGTGTGGCGGGCGGGGGATGACCAGCGGGCGGGGGTGTGACGAGCGCGCGGGGATGACGGACGGGGATCGCCCGATGACTTTGCGTGCTTGACCTTCGGTCCGGGCGGAGTAGCGTTCCGCCATGCGCCTACGGGTTGAGCCGGTCCGCGAGTTGACCGTCCGGCTCCAGGAAGCTGACGAGCTCTTCGTCGCCCGCGGGCCCGACGTGGCGTCCGGCCTTCCGCCGGCGCCGCCGGGGATCGAGCAGATCCGCGGCGCACTGGGGTCGCGCTCGCTGCCGGCCGCGGTCGTCGCGCAGATCGTGCTGCCCGGCACCCGGGTCCGGCCGGACCTGGCCGCGAACATCAGCCTGGCCGTGAACCGCTACTGCGAGACCGGGATCGCCCAGGCCGATAACGAACTCAGCGCGATGCGCCGCGAGGGCCTGCGGTGGCTGGCCATCGCGGCCATCATGTACGCCGTCTTCGTCAGCATCGCCGCCGCCATCGTGCGGAGCAGCGCCCCCGAGGCCGTGCGCGACGTCTTCGGCGACGACGGGCTGTTCATCGTCGCGGCCTGGGTCGGGCTGTGGTATCCGCTCGACACGCTGTTATACAGCGGGCGGCCGTACCGCCTGGAGAAAAGCGTGCTCCAGGCGATGCACGGGATGCGGATCGTGGTCCGGGCCGGCCAGGGTGGGCGGGCGGCGGATGAGAGCGGCGGGAGCTAGCCCGCGGGCAGCGCCGGATACCGGCCGCGGAACCTGATCAGGGGCGAGCCGGACTCGGCCAGGTAGGGGACGTCCAGCACGCGGGCGATCACCAGCACGTGATCGCCCGCCTCGACCCGCTGGACCACCTCGCACTCCAGGGCGGCCAGGCCCCCGGCGGGGATCAGCGCGCCGGACCGGTTGCCCCGCTCGTGCGGCACGCCGTCGAGCAGCAGTCGCGCCCCGGGCCGGCCCGCCGCGGCGAACCGCCCGGCCAGGGCGCGCTGGCCCGCCGCCAGCGCGGTTACCGCGAACCGCTCGACCCGGCCGAGCAACTCGGCCGGGTACGACGTCGCGATCAGCGAGACCAGCACCAGCGGCGGGTCGCCCGAGACCGGGCAGAACGCGCTCACCGTGGTGCCGACGTCGTCGCGGCCGTCGGCCACCGTGACCAGGGTCACCCCGGCCGCGAACGCCGCGAACACATCGGGCACGGCGTTCCCAGAGTGGGGCGCGCCGCGTTCGGTCACTCGAAAGACCAGCGGCCGGGCAGGAGCAGCGGTCCGTGGGGCGACAAGCCCGCCTGGGCCGCCAGCCGCCACACCGGTCCCCATGCCTCGGCCAGCAGTGCCCCGGAGATCGAACCGGAGGGCAGCGCGGCGGCGGGCGCATCGCTGGAGCCGGGCGCGCGCAGCCGGTCCAGCGGCGCCACCCTCGGGTAGATACGCAGCGGCGCGCTCGCGGGCAGGCCGGCCCGGCGGCGCGCGACCGCCGCGGCCCGGTCCAGGCCGCCGAGTTCGTCCACCAGGCCGCCCGCCAGCGCGTCCGCGCCGGTCCAGACGCGGCCCCGGGCCAGTTCGTGCACCCGCTGCGCCGACATGCGGCGGCCGTCGGCCACCTTGCCCGTGAAGTCGGCATAGATGTGGTCCAGCCAGCCGTTGACCAGCGCCCACTCGTCCTCGCTGAACGGGCGGGTGGTCGTGAACATCTCCGAGTGCGCGCCCTCGGCGACCGAGTCCGTGGTCACCCCGGCCCGGCTCAGCAGGTCGCTGAGCACCGGCTTGCCGGACAGCACGCCAATGGAGCCGGTCACCGTGCCGGGCTGGGCCACGATCGCGTCCGCCGCCATCGAGATGAAGTAACCGCCGGACGCGGCGACGTCGCCCATGGACACCACGACCGGCTTGCCGGCGTTGCGGGCCCTGACCACCTCGCGCCAGATCGTGTCGGATGCGACGTAGGAGCCGCCCGGGCTGTTGACGCGCAGCACGATCGCGCGGGCGTGGTGGTCGGCGGCGGCGGCCCGCAGCGCGGCGCTGATCGTGTCCGAGCCCATCGCGCCGCCCGACAGGGGCCCGCGGCCACTGCGCCCGCGCCGGATCGGGCCGGTCGCGTAGACCAGCGCCACGTGGCGCTGGGACGGGTTCGGGAGCTTGCGGGCCCGCTCGGCCAGCGCGCGCGAGCGCTGGTACCGGCCCACGTGCTGCAGCACCGCGTCCTGGCCGGCCTGCCTGCGGACCCGGGCGTACACCTCGTCCCGGTAGCCGAGCTCGTCCACAAGCCCCGCCTCGTGGGCCTGGGCGGCGAGGAAAGGACCGCGGTCGATCAGCTCCCTGACCTTGGCCGGATCCATCCGGCGGCGTTCCGCGATCGCGTCGGTGAGCTGGGCGACGACCGAGGCGGCCAGGCGCTCGGTGGCCTCGCGGGCCGGCCCGGTGAAGCTGCGCTCGGTGAGCTGCTCGGCCGCGCTCTTGTACTCGTACCGCTTGGCCACCTGGAAGTCCACGCCGAGCTGGTCGAGCGTGCCGCGCAGGAAGTACCGCGCCATCGTGATCCCGGTCAGCCCGAGGTCGCCCGACGGCTGCAGGTAGATCGTGTCGAACGCGGTCGCCAGGTAATAGGGCACGTTGCCGGCGGAGAACTCGCCAAACGTTTCGGCCCAGGCCACGGTCAGCTTGCCCGCGTCGCGGAACTCCTCCACCGCGCGCCTGATCTCCTGCACCGTGGCCAGCCCGATGGGGCGGCCGCCGACCTTCGCGACCAGCGCCTTGACCCGCTGGTCGCTGCGCGCCCGGCGCAGGCCCTCCAGCAGGTCAGCCAGCCGGGACCGGCGCATCGACAGCACGGCGGACACGGGGTCGCCGGGTGGCTCCTCCGTAATGCCCTCGGTGAAGTCAAGTTCCAAGATCAGCGGCGCGGTGCGCTGCCGGCGCCAGCGGGCGACCTGCTCGGTAATCGTCGACTCGGGCATGCGGACAGCCTATGCGGCACCGGCTCGCTCACCTGGCCTGGGCGCCAACCGGGCCTCGGTGACCGGCGTGCCCGGGCCGGGATGAGGGCGGGCCGGGGCCGCGACCGCGGCCGGTGGGTTAGGGTCGGCGCGATGGCCAATCGGGACGGAAACGGGTGGCAGGGCTGCGGGCAGGGCCACCGGCACTGGGGACGGTACGGCGCGGCCGGGTTGCTGGTGTCCGCTCCGGGCCAGGACCGGGCCGGCCAGAAACAGACCTGCGTGCTGCTGCAGCGCCGTAGCGGGTGGGGCAACTACGGGGGCACCTGGGGCCCGCCGGGCGGGGCGCGGGACAGCCACGAGTCGGTCGTGGCCGCCGCCCTGCGCGAGGCGGAGGAGGAGTGCGCGGTGCCCGCCGGCGCCGTCCGCGTGCGCGGGATCTTCCGCGACGACCACGGCGCCTGGTCGTACCACACGGTGATCGCGACCGCGTCCAAGCCGTTCCCCGTGCGCGCCATGGGCAGCGAGACCAGCAAGGTCGCGTGGGTGCCGGTCGAAGAGGTCGCGGCGCTGCACCTCCACCCCAGCTTCGCGCAGTGGTGGCCGGTGCTCCGCGCGGCGCTGCCGCCGCTGACGATCGTGGTGGACGGGGCCAACGTGATGGGCTCGCGCCCCGATGGCTGGTGGCGGGACCGGGCCGGCGCCGCGCGCCGGTTGCGCGACCAACTCTCCGGGCTGGCCGCCGACGGCCTCGGCGCGCTGCCCGAGGCGCTGGACGCGCCCGCGCTGCAACGCTGGTTCCCCGAGTTCGTCCTGGTCGTGGAAGGCGCCGCGCGGTCGATCGCCGGCGCGCACGCCGCGGCCGCGCGCGGCGGCGGAAGTTCGGGCGGCGGAAGTTCGGGCGGGGGAGGTTCGGGCGGCGGGGGCTCGGGCAGCAGAGGCCCGGACAGCGAAGGCTCGGGCGGCGGGGCCCTGGACAGTGGAGCCCTGGACAGGGGGGCAGAGCCGGGCGCGCCGGGAGGGCGGGTCCGGGTCGTGGCCGCCCCGGGCTCCGGCGACGACACGATCGCGGAGCTGGCCCGCGACCTGGAGGGCCGCCGCCTCGTCGTGACCGCCGACCGCGAGTTGCGGCAGCGGTGCGTGGCCGCCGGGGCGTCGGTGACCGGCCCGGGCTGGCTGCTCGGCCTGCTCTGACCGCCTTTGCGCAGGCCCGCCCGTGTAGCGTCGGAGCATGTCAGGCTCGCTCGACGCTCCGCAGGCCGCGCCCGGCCCTGACCGGCCAGCGGGCCGGCGGGAGGCGTTCCCGCTCGGCGCGGGTGTGACCCTGCGCGATCTCGACGGCGACCCGCACCCGCTGCTGCGCCGGCTGCGCGCCCGCGAGCCGGTCTCCTGGCTCCCGGCCCTGGGCGGCTGGCTGGTGACGAGCCGGGCCGAGGCCCTGCGCGTGCTGCGCGACAGCCCGACGTTCACGGTCGACGACCCGCGGTTCTCGACCGCGCGCGTGATCGGCCCGAGCATGCTGTCGCTGGATGGCACGGAGCACAAACGCCACCGGGACCCGTTTGCCGAGGCCTTCCGGCGGGCCGAGGTCCAGGGCCGGCTGGAGCAGCGGGTCGAGGCCGAGGCCGAACGCCTGGTCTCGGGGTTCGCCGCCGCCGGCCACGCCGAACTGCGGCGCGGCCTGGCCGGCCCGCTGGCGGTGTCGGCCGTCGCGGAGGTGCTGGGCCTGGGCCAGACCGACCCGCAGACGGTCCTGGCCTGGTACGACGAGATCGTCGGCGCGGTATCGGCCCTGGCCGGCCAGTCCGGAGACCCCAGCACGGACAACGACGGTAGCGCCGGCGCGACTGCCGGCGCGACCGCCGGCGCGACCGCCGGCACGGGCGTGGGTTCGGGCGTGGGCGCGAACACCGGCGCGGGCATGGGCTCGGGTGTGGGCGTGGGTTCGGACGCTGGTGCGGGGAGGCCGGGGGCGCGGGCGTTCGGCATGCTCAGCGACAGGCTGCACGAGGTGATCGCCCGCGGGCCCGGCGGCTCGCTGCTGGCGGACGCGGCGGGGACCGGCCGTCTGCGGGGCTCCGAGGTCGTGTCGAACGCGGCCGTCCTGATGTTCGGCGGCATCGAGACAACCGAGGGGATGATCTGCAACGCGGTCTGGCACCTGCTCGGCCAGCCTGGCCCGCTTCGCGAGGTGACCGCCGACCCGGGCCTGGCCGCGAATGCGGTCGAGGAGTCGCTGCGGCTCGAGCCGGCCGCCGCGGTTGTGGACCGCTACGCGACTGTCGGTGTCTTGCTGGCCGGGGCCCCGATCCAGCGCGGGGACCTGGTCACCGTCTCCCTGGCCGGGGCGGGCCGCGACCCGGCGTTTTTTGCCGACCCCGACCGCTTCGACGTGCACCGCGACAACGCCCGGCACAGCCTTGCCTTCGCGGACGGCCCGCACTTCTGCCTCGGGGCCCACCTGGCCCGGCTCGAGGCCCGCGCCGCTCTGCTGGCGCTGCTGCGACGGCTGCCCGGCCTTCGCCTGGACCCCGCCCGTCCGAGCGCCCCGCGCGGCGTCGTGTTCCGCAAACCCCCCGCCCTCCACGTCCTATGGGACTGACCAGGTCATGTTCCGGGGCCGGCGTGCTGTTGGCCGCCTGGGGACTGATCGCAGTCGTATTCCACGCCCGCGTTCTGTGGGTCCTGTAGGACTGCCCGCGGTCGTGTACCGCGAGCCTTCAGCCCGTGTGCGGCGGAAACTGACCGCGCGCCGTCGTGCGCGGCGAGCCCCGCCCAGGTGCGAGCGCCGAGTCTTATATCCGGCCGCGACGACATCGGGCGGGCTTTGTCCACAGGGGGTCGCCGTCGGCCAGGCGTCGTCCACAGGGCGACCGCTCGGCCGGTTCGTTTGCCCGCGTGAGGACCAAGCTGCTGGCATGTCTCCTGAATTGCCACCGGCCTGCCGCGACTTCGCTGCGCTTCAGGGTGGTGTCCTTTCGCGCGAGCAGGCCATCCTCAGCGGACTGAGCCGCGACGCCATCGACTGGCTCCTGCGCAGCGGCCGTTGGCAGCGCCTGCAGCGCGGAGCCTATGCCGTATTCACCGGCGAGCCGTCACGCGAGGGGACGCTCTGGGCCATATTGCATCGCGCGGGCTCCGGTGCGGTGCTTAGCCATCAGACCGCAGCGGAGCTGTTCAAGCTCACCGACGAGCCCAGCTCCCTTGTTCACCTGACGATTCCTGCCGACCGCCGAATTGGCGGTATCCCGGGAGCGGTCGTTCACCGGTCCAGGCGCCTAGAGCTGGCTCGTCATCCCGTCCTGCTCCCGCCGCGCACGCGCATTGAGCCGACGGTGCTAGATCTGGTTCACCAAGCCGGCACCTTCGAGCGTGCCTTCGACTGGGCTTGCCGGGCCTGTCAACGGCGGCTCACCACGGCTGACCATCTGCGCGGCGCCCTCGACTTACGCAGGAATATCCGATGGCGTTCGGAGCTGCGCGAAGCGCTGGCCGACATCGCTGAAGGCGTGCAGTCTCCGCTGGAGGACCGCTACCTCAATGGCGTCGAACGGGCGCACGGCCTGCCACAGGCTGCGCGCCAGGTCGAGGTGGTTCGTGATCGACACAAGTACTACCGGGACAACCTGTACGAGACCTACCGTGTGTGTGTCGAGCTAGACGGGCGGATCGCCCATCCCGATGACAAGCGGTGGCAAGATCATCGCCGGGATAACATTGCCGCGTCCGAGGGGTTAGTCACGCTTAGGTTCAACTGGGCTGACGTGACACAGCAGCCGTGCCGCACCGCGTGGCTCGTCGCCCGAGCGTTGCGGCAAGGTGGCTGGCCCGGTGTTCCCCGCCCCTGCGGTCCCGATTGCCCATTCCGCGCGCCCCATGATCCCTTTGCTGTGGAGTGCTGAACGTGCTATTTGCCCGCCAGGTCTCCACAGCGAAGAGACGGCTCGTTACGCGTGTGGCGGAAGGTGGCTTCGAGGCTGGTGCGGCGTGGGAGTGGGAGCCGGGCCGGCTTGTCGCGGCGCGGGTCGGGATTGAGCGGAGCGAGGGCGGGCGGGGCACCGGGTTAGGGGACTTGGATGGAGCGTTTGGCCAGGCCTAGCCAGTAGCCGATGATCGTGGTCACCGGGGGTGGTGCGGCGTGGGGGGCGGCGCCGAGGGTGACGAACAGGGGGGCGAAGTGCTCGGTGGTGGGGTGGGCGTAGCGCGCGGCGGGCGCTGTCGCGAAGTTGACCAGCGCGTCCACGTCGCCCGAGTCCAGCGCCTCAGCGGCCCAGTGGTCGAACTCGGCCGACCAGCCGGGCGCGGGAGCGTCAAACCGGAAGTCGCGCAGGAACGGCAGCCCGTGAGTGAGGAAGCCGCTGCCGGCAATCAGGACGCCCTCGTCCCGCAGCGGTCGCAGGGCCTGGCCGATCCGCATGAGCCGCCGCGGGTCCAGGCTGGGCATGGAGATCTGCAGCACCGGGACGTCGGCGTCGGGGTACATGACGGTCAGCGGCACATAGGCACCGTGGTCCAGGCCCCGGCCCGGCAGGTCGGTGACGGGCTCCACGCCCGCCAGCAGCCCGCGCACCTGGGCGGCCAGCGCGGGCGCGCCCGGCGCCGGGTACCTGGCCCGGTAGTAGCGCTCGGCGAACCCGCCGAAGTCGTAGACGAGCGGCACCCCGTCGTCGGTGGCACCGATCGTCAGCGGCGCGGACTCCCAGTGCGCCGACACCATCAGGATCGCCCGCGGGCGGGGCAGGGCCCCGGCCCAGGCCGCGAGCTGGACCACCCAGAGCGGGTCGTCGACCAGCGGCGGCGCGCCATGGCCGAGGTAGATCGCCGGCATCCGGCCCGGCCGCACGGCCGTCGCCGCGAGCATGGCCACCTGGTCGGCCGCGTCCGCGGTTACCGGCTCGTGCTCGGGTTCCTCGGCGCGAAGCTCCTCGTCCATGGCTCCTCCGGTCTGCGCTGCCCATGACGCTAACCCCGGTCCCCCGGTAGCATTCCCCGGTCGCGGCGGTGCGATGTCGCGCGCACGCGGCCCCGCAGCAACGCCCGGCCGCGCAACGCCCGGGGCGCGCCGCGCCCGGGGCGGGAGCCGGCCGCGGCCCGGGCGTCGCTCCTGGCCTGCGCGCCGGCTCGGCAGCCGCGTATAGGCGAAGGGAGGGCTGCGATGCGGGTGGTAGCGCTGGCCGACACGCACGCGCCCCGGCGCTGGAAGTCCTGCCCGCCGCGGGTGGCCGAGCAGTTGCACCAGGCCGACCTCATCCTGCACGCGGGGGACGTGTGCACGGCCGGGGTCCTGGACGAGTTGTCGCGGTTCGCTCCGGTCCTGGCCGTCGTGGGCAACAACGACGGGCCCGACGTGGCCGCCTGGGGCGCGACGCCGACGGTGCAGACCGACGTCGACGGGCTCACGGTCGCGATGATTCACGACAGCGGCCCGGCGGCGGGCCGGCCCAGGCGCATGCGCCGCCGGTTCCCCGGCGCGGACCTGGTCGTGTTCGGCCACTCCCATATACCGCTGGATGTCGAGGACGCCGGGATCCGCATCTTCAACCCCGGTTCGCCCACCGACCGCCGCCGTCAGCCGCGGGGCACGGTCGGCGTGCTGCGGATCGAGGCGGGCCGGCTGGTGCGCGCCGAGATCGTGCCGGTGACCTGACCACCGCGCCGCCGCCACGAGGCCGGTGGGCCGGGTCGGGTCACCGGCCTCCCAGCGCGGCCGGGCCGGGTCAGGAGGCCAGGTCAGGCCCCAAGGTCAGGCCCCAGGTCAGGCCCCAAGGTCAGGCCTCGGGTGCCAGCCAGAGGACCCCGAGCGGTGGCAGGGTGAGCACGACCGAGGCCGGCTGGCCTTGCCACGGCTCGTCTCCGGCCTCGACCGAGCCGAGATTGCCCACGCCGCTGCCGCCGTACCCGGTCGCGTCGGTGTTGATCACCTCGCGCCAGCGCCCGGCCGACGGCAGCCCGAGCCGGTAGTCACCGTGCGGCGCGCCGGAGAAGTTCGCCACGCAGGCGACGGCGCCCGCCGCGTCCCCGCCCGCGAAACGCGCGAAGGCCAGAACGTTGCGGTCCGCGTCGGTCGCGTCGATCCAGGTGAATCCCTCGGGGGTGAAATCCCGCTGCCACATCGCGGGGTGCTCGCGATACGCCCGGTTCAAGTCGCGGACCAGGTCCTGCACCCCGCGGTGGAACGCGGCGTCGCCGCGGGCCCCGGGATCCAGGGACAGCCAGTCCAGCCCGGCCTGCTCGGACCACTCGGCCTCCTGGCCGAACTCCGAGCCCATGAACAGCAACTGCTTGCCCGGATGCGCCCACTGGTAGGCCAGCAGCGAGCGGAGCCCGGCGAACTGCCGCCACTGGTCGCCCGGCATCTTGCGC
>DATAVV010000188.1:0-20454 GCA_036267555.1 Streptosporangiaceae bacterium
GCTGATCGACATGCTCGTGGCCGAGATCGGCCGCCGCGCTGCTCGCGGCCCGGGCGGCCCCGGCGGCTCTGGCGGCTCTGGCGGCGGGCCCGACCTCAGCAGCCTGCGCGAGATCGCCTACGGCACCGCGCCGATCACCCCCTCCTCGCTCGCGGCCGCTCTCGCCGCGTTCGGCTGCCGGTTCCGGCAGATCTACGGCAACACCGAGAGCCAGAGCATGATCAGCCTGCTCGCGCCCGAGGACCACCAGCCCGGCCATCCCCGGCTGGCCAGCGCGGGCCGGATCTCCTTCGGCTGGGAGGTCCGGATCACCGATCCCGACGGGCGGGACGTTGCCGCCGACCACCCGGGCGAACTGCTCATCCGCGGTGAGTGCCTGTTCAAGGGGTACTGGCGGGACCCGGAGGCCACCGCGGCCGCGTTCGCCGACGGCGGCTGGTACCGGACCGGGGACATCGCCCGGCTGACCGCGGACGGCTACCTCTACATCCTGGACCGGGCCAAGGACATGATCATCAGTGGCGGGGAGAACATCTACCCGGCCGAGGTCGAGGCGGTGCTGGCCCGGCACCCGGCCGTGGCCGACGTGGCCGTCGTGGGCCGGCCCGACCCGGTCTGGGGCGAGGCCGTGCACGCGGTGATCATCGCGGCTCCCGGGGCGGACGTCTCGCCCGAGGGCATCGTCACCTGGTGCCGCGAGCACCTGGCCCACTTCAAGTGCCCCAAGACCGCCGAATTCACGTCCGCGCTGCCCCGCACGACGACCGGCAAGGTGCTCAAGCGGGAACTGCGGGCCCGGTTCCTGGCCCGTGAGCCCCAGCCGGGCGCCGGCCCGTGAGCCCCTCGCGCGCCCCGGCGCTCGGGTTGTCCATCGCCTCGCAAAGCGGGCTCGCGCCCGCCGCGATCGGCGGGCTGGCCCGGGCCGCCGAGCGAGCGGGGTTCACTGCGGTGCTCGTGGCCGAGGGGCACGGCGACGCGCTCTGTCTGCGCCACCCGGTGGCCGCGGCGACCAGCCGGGTCCGGGTCGGGACCGCGGTCGCGAACGCGGCCCTGCGGCCGCCGGTGCTGGCGGCCAAGACCGCGGTGTCCGGCCTGCGCTACGACATCGTCCGGCGCGCCGTCCTGCCCGACGGGGTGCTGCAGCAGCACGTCCTGCGCGGGTCGCTGCCCGACGGGACCGAGGTCGAGTTGCACGCCGCGATGTACCTGCAGGTGCTCTCCGCGCCGGGGGCCGTACCGGCTAGCCGACCGGGATCGAAGCTGCGCCGTTCGGAGACCCGCCGGCCGGCACCGGGGCGGCGTGGGTTACGCCGGCCGAGGCCGCCTCGTCCTCGGCGAGGCGTTCGCGCAGTTCGGCGGCCCTAGGGTCGGTGATCCGCTCCAGCGCGGGCAGCGCGGCCCGCCACGCATCGCGCGCTTCACCGCTGCGGCCCAGCGCGGCCAGGGCCGAGCCGAGGCCGTACAGAGCCTCGGCCTGTTCGAAGGCGCGCGGCGCGGTATCCCGGACGGCGGCCCAGGACTGGCGGTAATGCCCGACCGCCTCCTCGAACCGGCCCAGTGCGACGCAGAGCTGAGCGATCGTCGTCTCGGTTAGGCCCTCCCCGTACCTGTCGGCGATCTCGCGCCGGATGGCCAGGGCGTGCGTCAGATGCTCCAGGGCCTCGTCGTACCGTTCCATGCGCATCAGCACATGGCCCGTGTTGTGGAGGCTCACCCCCAGCAGCCGCCGGTCGGTGCCCATGGCGTGGACCGCCACGGACGACCGCAGGTAGTGCAGGGACTCCTCGAGCCGGTCCTGGGTCTCGAGCATGTTGCCGATCGAGCTCAGCACAGCGCCTTCGCCGGCCGAGTCGCCGATCCGGCGCCGGATCTCCAGCGCTTCGGTGAAGCAGGCCAGGGATTCGGAGAACTGGCCCTCCTGGAACCGCGCGCAGTAGCGCTGGCCCAGGCTGACGAGCAGCCAGCTCAGGACCGCGCCGTCGTCCAGCTGCCGGGCGCTGGCCACGCCCGCCTGGGTGATCGGGAGCCAGTCATCCCGGTAAGTGTTGCGCGACAGGAACGCCCACATCGCGGCGGAGATCTGCACGACGATATCGTGCCAGCCCAGGCCGGCCGCCAGCCGCACAGCAGCCGCCAGGTTGGACTGTTCGGTCTCATGCCAGTCGATCGCGGCCGCCGGGTCAGCCATGGCTCTCGGGCCGGTGACCTGGAACAGGGCGTGGGCGGGTAGCCGCGGGATCAGGGCGCGGGCGGCGCGGACGGTCTGCTCGCCGTACCAGGACAGCAGGCGGCGCAGCGCCTGGTGGCGCCCGGATTCGCCGTCTGCTTGCGCGGCTAGCTCGGCGGCGTAAGAGCGCAGCAGGTCGTGCAGGCGGTACCGGTCCGGCGCCGGGGCCTGGAGCAGGTGCGCGTCGGTGAGGATGTCCAGCGCCGGCGCCATGTCGGCGGCCGGGACCCCGGCCAGTGCCGCGACGGCGGGCAAGCTCAGCACGGTCATATCGGCCAGTCCCAGCAGCCGGAACAGCCGCGCCGGGCTCACGCCGCCGGCTTCGGCGGGCAGAGCGTCGTAGCTAACCGCGAAGCTGGCCCGCACGGCCAGGTCACCCGCCGCCAATTCGGCGAGCCGCTGCCGTTCGTCGGCCAGGCGGGCGGCCTGGTGCGCGACGCTCCACCCGGGCCGCGACGCGAGCCTGCTGGCCGCGATCCGTACCGCGAGCGGCAGGCCGGCGCAGCACGCCAGCAAGCGCGCGGTGGCCCCGGGCTCGGCCGCGACGCGGTCCGCGCCGACGATCGTCGTGAACAGCTCACGTGCTTCGTCCTGGCTCAGGCCCTGGAGGTCAAGCCGGGCCGCCCCGGCGAGATCGGGCATGGTGCCGCGGCTGGTGACGATGACGCCGCAGCCGGCGCTGCCAGGCAACAGCGGGCGGATCTGCGCCACGTCGCGGGCGTCGTCCAGCACGATCAGCACCTTGCGGGCCGCGAGCAGAGTCCGGTAGCGGGCGGAACGATCCGCCTCGGTCTGCGGAATGCTCTCGTCGGCCACGCCCAGGTCGCGCAGGAAACTCGCGAGCACCTCGGCTGGGAGCAGCGGATGGGTGGTCCCCTGCAGGTTCACGTACAGCTGTCCGTCGGGGAACCGGTCCCGCAGCCGGTGCGCCACGTGCACGGCCAGCGCGGTCTTCCCGATCCCGCCCATCCCGGCCACCGCCAAGATCATCACGACACCGGGCCGGCCCGCGGCCGGCTCGGTGCCCAGCAGGCCGGACAGCAGGTTCACCTGCGAATCGCGCCCGGTGAAATCGGCCGTGTCCCCCGGCAACTGCGCCGGCGCCGTCGTCGGCAGCTCCGCGGCCGGCGGGGCAGTGGCCGTCGGGGCTACAGCCGACAGTGCTGCAGCCGACAGTGCCGCAGCCGACAGTGCTGCAGCGGGCTGCGCCTCGCCATCGGGCCTGCCGCCCCGGACGAGATCCTGTCCCGCGTCCAGCGCCGGATCCGCGGCGAGCATCCGCTGGTGCAGATCCCGCAGCCCGGCACCGGGCCCGATGCCGAGTTCGCCGCGCAGCATCCCGTCGATGCCGCGGAACACGGCCAGGGCCTCGGCCTGTCTCCCGGACCGGTACAGCGCCAGCATGAGCAGGCCGTGGACCCGCTCGCGCAACGGCTCGGCCCCGGCCAGCTGGCGCAACTCGGCGACCAGCTCGGCGTGCCGGCCCAGATACAGGTCCGCCTCGATCCGCGACTCCAGCGCGTTCAGCCGAAGCTCGGCCAGCCGCGGCACCTCTTCGCGCTGCAGCACCGCGGACGGGACGTCCGCCAGCGGGACGCCGCGCCACCACGCCAGCGCTTCGCCGAACCCGGCCGCCGCGCCCGGCCAGTCGCCCCTGGCGGCCGCCGCCCGCGCCCCGGCTGTCAGCGTCATGAACCGTTCAAGGTCCAGCTCGCCCGGCGCGACCGTGATCAGGTAGCCGGGGTCACGCGTGACGATCCGCTGGCCATCCTCTCGCCCCAGGATCTGGCGCAGCCCTTTCACGTACCCCTGCGCGGTGACCCGCGCGCTGCGCGGCGGCGTCGCGTCCCACAGCGTCTCGATGAGTGTCTGCGCCGAGACGGCTCGGTTCGCCCGCATCAGCAGCGCCGTCAGCAGCACCCGCTGCTTGGCCGGGACCCGCGCGGGCCCGCCGTCTGTGACCACCCGTAACGGGCCAAGAACCCCAAATTCCGCCACGGCCGCACTCCCCGTGTGACAACTATCCCCGAGCCGTACCATAACGCGCTACTAGCGATATTGCGGGCAAATTATCCGGGACCGCCGGGTTGCGTCCGCCGGGAAATCGTGACCGGCGGCCCGTCCTGGCGGCGAGCCCGGCGGCTTGGGCCTGGCTCGCCCGGGTGCCCGGCGGGCTGGGGGGCGGCCTCGGTTCTATTCGGCCGCGTTCTGCCGTTCCTGCAGTTCCTCGACCACTTCCTCGGTCACCTGGTCGAGCAGCTTCGCCTGTTCCTCGGTCGCCTCGGCCTGTACCTCCGCGATCTCGTCGGCGACTCTCATCGCGGCGTTGTCGGCCTTGATCTCCGCCACCGTCGCCTGGGCCTCCTCCGGAAGCAGCGACGTGCCCGCGGCCTCAGCCGGCGTCGACGGGACCGGGTGCTCGTTTGAAGTCGTCATCTGCCGAGGTTACGTGCCAGTTGCGGACGTTTGTGCGGATATAGCGCAACCACCAGGGTCAGGGCGCGCGGCCCGCCGGCAGCGCGGTGACCAGCACGTCGGACACGGGCGTCCCGGATCCCGTATCGCGGGTCCGCGCGACCTTGCGCCAGCCCCATTTCTGGAACGCGTTCTGCGCCGCGGCGGCCGCGGGCGGGACGGTCAGCGTGGCCCGTTCCTCGGGCCGGTCGGCGAGGATCAGGTCGTGCAGCGTCTCGGCGATGTGCTGCCTGCGCCACGCCGGGCGGACCGCGAGGTCGACCAGTGCGAACGTGCGGCCGGGGAGTTCGGTGGTGGTCTCCTCCGGCAGCCGGGTAGTCAGGTTCCGCCACCACGACGTGGACGGCCGCAGCGGCATACCGGACGCGTACCCGATGAGGTACTCGCCGCTGCGCGCCTCGGCCAGGACGTAGCCGGGCTGGCGGCGCTGAACCCGGAAGCGCTCGGCGAACGCGGCTGCGTTGTCCGCTGCGTTGTCGGCGGCGTTGCCGGCTGCGTCCGGCGGACCGGAGTAGACCTCACCGTGCAGGACCTGCAACTCGTCCGCGTGCTCGCCGGCCTGCCTACCGGCGAGCAGGCGGAACGTGATCTCGGGTGCGGGCACGTCCCCTTTTCTCTCACTGCGGCCGCCGCGCGGCAACCTCGCCCCGGTCCGGTTCGCCATCCGCCAGATGACTCTGGCTGCCGGAAAGCCGCTAAATCGGTCAGCCCCGCTTCGGGGCCACCCCCTAGTACCTCAGTCGATTTGTCAGTGTCTTGCCTGGTAGGAGCCATGATGGGGACCGTCCAGATGGGCTATACCTGGCTAGTCCTGCCCACACCGCGCATGTTACGGAAACCACTGCAGGCTCGACAGTAGTCGTCCGTATTCTTGTTTATCCACTTCATAGCCCGACTGAGCTATTTAGGAGAATTAGCCTGCAGTGAGCCGAACGTCCTGCCACGCTGCCCGATGAGAGAGATGTCAGGCCCGGCGAAAGGCGCAGGTGGCCGAGTAGCCGGGCGCGGAACCGGATTAAGGCAGGTTCGTGAGGTCAGCCCAACTGAGCAGGACCAGGAAGCTGAGCGGCAAGGGGCGGCACCGGCGGCCCTCGCCGGTCCAGAAGGCAGCGCAGCGGGCCGCCGTGGCCGGGCCCGTCGTTGCCGTGTCAGGCGCGCTGGCCGCCGCGCCCGCGTTCGCGTCCACGGCCCATGGACCCCAGGTCCTCCAGGCGCCGGCGTCGGCCGCGAACGTGCACACCGTCCAGGCCCACCTGGACGCGGCGATGCGCCCGGTGGCCAAGACGTCGCACACGTACACGGTGCGGACCGGGGACACGCTGGCCGCGATCGCGCAGCGGTTTTACGGCCACGCGAGCTTGTGGCCCAAGCTGTTCCAGGCCAACAAGTCCAAGATCAGCAATCCGGATTTGATCTACACCGGCCAGGTCCTGGTGATCCCCGGGCGGCACGCGAGCGACGGCAGCTCGGACCAGTCCGCGACCGATACCAGCGACGTCACCTCGACCTCGTCGGGCACGAGCAGTTCGACGAACCTGAGCGCCGACGTTCAGAAGAACATCGCGAACGGCAACCACCTGCTGGCCCTGGGCCAGTTCCTGGTGGAGCACGGTTACTCCAAGGCCGCCGCGGCGGGCATCGCCTCCTGCGTGGACGGCGAGTCCCTGGGCAACCCGGAGTCGGTCGGTTCCGGTGGCGGCGGCCTGATCGGCTGGACGCCACTCAGTTCGGCCCAGCCGAACGCGAACATCGTCACGGGCAACGTCGAGCAGGACATGATGACGCAGCTTTCGGACATCCTGTTCTACAACTCGAACGAGATCGGCCAGTCCATGGTGAACGAGCTGAACGGCCTGGGCGACCCGGTGGCTGCGGCCGACTTCTACTCGCAGCACTTCGAGAAGCCCGCTGTGACCAACGGGGACGTCGTGGTCTCCGTGGCCCAGCAGGTCTTCTCGGAACTGGGCGGCTGACCGCCGCCAGCGACGGTGTCAGGGCGGTGGCTGCGGTCGTGGCCGCCGCCCTGGCGCCGTCCCGCCCGGCTATGGCGTGAGCAGCGACGTCACGTCGACCGGCTTTTTCAGCTCGCCGAACTGCAGCATCAGGGTCTCGACCTGCTGCAGCTTGGCCGCTGTCACCTTGACCGGGAATGTCCCGGTGGGCATCACGCTGGCCACGGCGGCCGGGATGGAAAGGGTCGTCTCGAGCGTCTGCCGCACCGCGGCGAGGTTGGTGTCGGCGAGGTGGCTGGCCGCGATGATGGAGGCGGTGAAGGCCGCCGCCGTCCTGGGGTATTTCTTGACCCACGAGGCCAGGGCCGTGTATCCGGCGGTCAGCAGGCCCTGAGCCGGGCCCTGGTCGAGATCGGTCACCGTCGCGCCGCCGTTGCGCTGCACGATCTCGTTGCAGTAGGGCTGGGTGCAGTACGCGGCGTCCGCCCGGTGCGCGACCAACGCCGCGCCCATGGCCGGGAACGGGACAACGAGGCTGCTGACCTGGCCGGGCTTGACGCCGGCGGCGGCCAGAGCCGAGTCGGTCAGCAGCGGGCCATCGCCGACCGCGCCGTTGACCATGATTCTCTTGCCCTTGAGGCCGGCCACGCTGGTGATGCCCGAGGACTTCAGGGCGACGATCTCGTTGACGCCGGGCGTCAGCTCGAGCCCGGCGGCCAGCACCTTGAACGGTCCCTCACCCTGGCCCTGCGCCGCGAGCAACGCGGCGATCTGGCCCGCGGCGATGTCGACCCGGCCGGACCTCATCACGGGCACGAGCTCGGAGGTGCTCGCGACGGTAAGGATCGTCACATGCAGGCCGTGGGCGGCGAAGATCCCGCGGTTCCTGGCCAGGTACAGGGCCACGACGGACTCGACCGGCGTGGCCCCGATCGTGATATCCGCCTTCTCGGGCTTGCCGCTCGCGGTTGAGCTTGACGACGAGCCGCACGCGGCGGCCGAGAGTAACAGCGCCACGCTCAGGATGGCCGTGGCGACGGCACGGCACGGGGACGCGACCTTCATGGAGCTCCTTAGGTGCGGACATGCCCAGCGTATCGCAAGCTGGCCGAAAGCGGATAAAAGGCATTAAAACCCACGATTTATGCCCCGCCGCATTCACCAGCGCCCGGCGGCGTTCTGGCCCGGTGGCGTCGGCCGCTCTTGGGTATACCGCGTGACCTGGGGTGCAAGGCAGGCATCAAGGCGAGTGCAAGCGGAACGTCCGGGCCGGCGGCAGATGCTTATGCCGTAACCCCGCCCCTGGTAGCGGGCGGCCGCGCCAGCCGTCCGCTACCAGCAGGGGTGCGGTACGGCTCAGGCAACCGGGGAGGGTCGCAGGGCGATGAAGGTGCTGAACTTCGCCGCGAGGGGACGCTCGCGGCGCGGCGGGCCCCGCTTCGGCCTGCTGCGGCCCGGATCGCGCGGTGAGCACGTCCTGCAGGAGCGGTACGGCACCGGGGAACGCGCCAGCCGGTTCTATGACAGCCAGTTCAGCGACCGGCTCACGCCGCGGATGGTGGAGTTCATCGGGCGCATGGAGATGGCGTTCATCGCGACCAGCGACGCCGACGGCGAATGCGACTGCAGTTTCCGGGCGGGCCCGGCCGGTTTCCTGCGCGTGCTGGACGAGCGCACGATCGCCTACCCCGAGTACCGGGGCAACGGCGTCATGGCCAGCCTGGGGAACATCATCGAGAACCCGCACATCGGCATATTCATGGCCGACTTCGTCCAGGACCTCGTCGGGCTGCACGTCAATGGCGCGGCCGAGATCGTCACGCCGGCGCGGATGCAGGAACTGGACGACTGCCTCCCCGAGCAGGCCGCGCACTCGGGCCGGCGGCCGGCCCAGTGGGTGCTGGTCCGGGTCGCCGAGGCGTATATCCACTGCTCCAAGCACATCCCCAAGCTGATACCCCAGTCCCGGGTGCGGCACTGGGGTACAGATAACCCCCGCCACAAGGGTGGCGACTACTTCGGTGCCGCCGCCCAGAAGCAAGGCGGGCTGGACTCCGGGCCGCTGTCGACCCCGGCCGTGGCCGCGCAGGGCCTGGACGAGGCCGGCTAGCCGCCGGGCTCACCCGTGGTCGGCGGCGTCCAGCCCGCCTTGCCCATGCCTTGCGAATCCGGCCGACCGGGACGTCGCGCGGGCGCTCATCGCGATCGAGCCCAGGTCCCGCGAGATCGCCCGCGCCGACCGCGCGTTCCTGGGCCGGGCCGTGCGGTATCTCGCCGCGTGTCCACGCCGGCGTACGCGCGCTCGCGCGCCGAGATCGCGCGCTCGCGCGCCGAGATCCTGCGCTTGTTCGACGGCTTCGACCTCGTCGACCCGGCCTGGTCTACGTCCCGCGGTGGCGGCCCGCCTCAGCGCCGGCCGCCGGGCGGCCCGGCGGTTGCGTCAGCGTGACCACAACTCCTGCGAGGCCAGCCGGGCGCCGGCCGCCAGGTCCTCCAGCTTCGCCCAGACGATCTCGGGGTGCCCGACCCGGCCGCCCAGGCCGCAGTCGGTGCCCGCGATCACGTCTCGCGCCCGACCAGCCCGGCGAATCGGATCAGCCGCTGCGCGACCAGTTCGGGGTGCTCGATGATGTCCGTCGCGTGCCCGACCACGCCTGGCATCAGCGACGTGCCCTCGGGCAGCTTCACGTCCTCCCAGACGGTCCACTCATGCTCATGCCGGGGGTTGGCCGCCTCGAACGAGTAGCAGCCGGCCGGGACCGACAGGATCAGGTCGATGATGAAGCGAAGCGGGATGTCGTCGCGGTGCGGGCCATGCTGGCTGCCCCAGCAGAAGTGCAGCCGGACCTGCTCGGCCGGGATGCCGCGCAGGGCCTGTCTCGCCCCGGTGGGCTCTGGCTTGCTTGGGGCAAGCTGTGGGGCCTAGGCTTGGTCTAGCTTTTGATTCACAAGCTAAGGGAGAACGAGGGACCGGGGTGAGTCGGGTGCGATTTTTGATCGCCGGGCCGGGCGCGGTTGGAGGCTACCTGGCGGCGCGGCTGGCCGACGGCGGCCAGGACGTGACCGTCCTGGCCCGCCCGGCGCACGCCGCACGGCTGCGTGCGGACGGGCTGACCTTGACCGGGGTGGAGGGGACGCGGGTGTACCGGCCGGGCGTGGTCACAGCGGATCAGGTCGGTGCTCCGTACGACGCGGTCGTGCTGGCCGTGAAGGCCGAGGCCCTGACTCAGGTGATGGACGATATCGCCCCGGCCGCCGGGCCCGCCACGGTCGTTATTCCGTTCCTCAACGGGGTGGGTCACATCGACCGGCTGCGGCAGCGCTTCGGCCCGGCCGTGATCGGCGGCGTCTTGCGGGTCGCCACCGAACTCGACGACAACGGGGCCGTCCGTGTCCTCGCGCCGATGTTCGAGGTCGAACTCGGCGGTTTCGAGGAGGCTGCGGGTCCCGGGCTGGAGGCGGTGGCGGCGGCCTTCCGCGGCGCGGGCGCGGATGTCACGATCCAGCCGGACATCGTCGGCGCGCTGTGGGCCAAGTGGGTGTTTATCGCGAGCATCGGCGCGGTCACCTCGCTCATGCGGGCGCCGGTCGGGGACGTCGTCGCCGTGCCCGGCGGCACCGAGTTCGCCCGCTCGGTCGTGGCCGAGGTGGCGGCCGTGGCCGAGGCGGCCGGCCATCCGGTGTCGGCCGGGTTCCGCCAGGCCGTCGAAGGCATGGTCACGGCGCCCGGCTCGACCACGACCTCGTCGTTGTCGCGCGACCTGGTCGCCGGGCGCCACACCGAGGCTGACGCGGTGATCGGGGACCTCGTCGCCCGCGGCCAGGCCCTCGGCGTCGCCACGCCCGGCCTGGGGCTGACCGCCCTCGCGCTGCGCGTGCACAACCGGCGACTCGGCTCGTAGGCGGGTGGTACAGATGCAAGCCGGTCGCCGCGCCGCGGAACGCAGGCCCGCGCCGCCGTGCCCGATCGGGCGGGCGGCCGACCTGCTGGGCGACCGCTGGACGCTGCTGATCCTGCGGAACGCGACGATCGGCATGCGCCGTTTCGACGACTTCAAGTCCGACCTGGGGATCGCCGACAACATCCTGTCGGCCCGGCTGAACCGCCTCGTCGAGGCGGGCGTGCTGACCAAGGTGCCCTACCGGGACGGCGGCCGCACGCGGTACGAGTACCGGCTGACCGAGTCCGGCGCGGACGTGCTGCCGCTCCTGCACGCGCTGTCGCGCTGGGGCCAGCGGTACACCGAGCCGGCGCAGCCGGCCGATCCCATGCGGATCGTTCACCTGGCCTGCGGCCACCCCACCGACGACGACCGCGTGTGCGACCACTGCGGCGAGCCGCTCGCCCGCGACGACGAGGGGTGGCTGCGCCCGTGGCGCGCCAGCACCCCGCTCCCGCTCGCCCCGCCCGTCACCGCCGGCGACCACGGCCAGGACGGCGACGAGCCGCCCGGCCCCGCCTGACCGCGCCTAGCGGAACTGGCCGGGCGTGCGGCCCGGGCCTGGCGGGCCCGCGAACGCCTGGGCGATCGCGATCCAGCCTTCGGCGGCCGGTCCCCGCACCACGAGGCCGGTGTCGTCCCGGTGCCGTCGCTGGGTCACGACCAGGCAGAAGTCCAGCGCCGTCCCGGTAACGCGGTCGGCGGCGCCGGCCGGGCCCCATGCCCACGCCGCGCCGCCGGGCGCCGTCAACTCGACGCGGACCGGTTCCTGGGGCACGGGCAGCGCGCGGTTGGCGAAGCTGTAGGGCCGTGTGGCCACGCCGATGTGGGCCACGTGCCGGAGCCGGTCCGTCGGCTCCGGCTCCGGCCCCGAGGGCATCGGCGATGTCCTGGCCGTGGGCCCAGGTCTCCATCAGCTGGGCGGTCAGCATGGAGGCGGCGCTCATCGACGGCCCGAACCACGGCACCCGCGCCCGGGGATCGGTGCCCGCGTAGACCGTGACCAGGTTCCGGCGCGCGTCGGCGAACCAGCCGCGCAGCCGAACCGGAGAGTAGCCGCGGTACCGGCGGCCAGGTCGGCGGCGAGCTGGGCCATGCTGACCGGCGGGCCGGTCACCGGGGCGCACCCGGTCCCTCGGCTGGAAGTAGGCGCGGCGCCTATGACTGGCGCAGTGCCCCGTCCGAAGCCGTTCCGGCGTCCGCGGCGGTGGCCAGGCCCGGAGACCGGGTGCGCGTGCGAGGCGGGAGGGCAGCGATGTCGTCCAGGCTGAGCCCGGCCGGTTCGGGCAGCACGAGGGTCAGCGCGAAGCCGAGCGCGGCCACGCCGCCGGTGAGCAGCAGCGTGCCGCGCAAGCCCAGCGAGGTCTGCAGGAACGGGAACAGGAAGACCCCGATGAAGGCGCCGAGCTTGCCGACGCCGGCCGAGATCCCGTGCCCGGTCGCGCGCATGTTCACCGGGTACAGCTCGCTGGGCATGACGAACGTGGTCATGTTCGGCCCGAACTCCGTGAAGAAGTAGCTGACCCCGTAGACCAGCAGGAACGGGACGACCGCGGTGGTCATGCCCGGTATGGCCGCGATGACCAGGAAGCAGAGCGCCATCATCGCGAACCCGGCCAGCTGCAGCCGCCGGTGCCCGATCCGGTCCAGGCGGGCGATGGCGAGCAGGTAACCGGGCACCGCCGCCACCACGAAGATGGCCAGCTGGATGGCGATCTTGGTCATCGTGGACGCGTGCGGCGAGATCAGGCCGAGGATCTGCGGGGTGGAGATCGTGTTCCCGTAGTACGCGTAGTCGAGCAGGAACCAGCAGCCCGCGGTGCCGGCCAGCATGATCAGCCAATGGCGGTTGGTGAGGAAGGCCCGCAGGCCGATCTGCTGGCGCGGCCCTCCGTTCGCCGCGGCGCTGATCCGCCCGCCGGTTAGGCCGGACAGGCGGCTCGCGGCCTGGTCCGCCCGCCCCTGGACCTGGGCCTGGTAGCGGGGGGACTCGGGCATCCGGCAGCGCAGGTAGATCACCGCGGCCGCCGGGAGCGCACCCAGGGCGAGCAGGACCCGCCAGGCCGTGTCGTCGCTGGCGCCGGAGCCGAGCAGGGCCAGCGCGATCAGCGGGCCGATGATGAGCCCGACCGCCTGGGTGCCGAACACCATCCCGACCAGCTTGCCGCGGTCCTTGCGGTTGGCGTACTCACTCACCATCACCGCGCTGACCGGATAGTCGCCGCCGACGCCGAACCCGAGCACGAAACGGAACGCGATCAGCACCCAGAACGACGGCGCGAACGCCGACCCGAGCGCCCCGGCGATCATGATCGCGGCGACCAGCCAGTACACGCGCTTGCGGCCGACCACGTCCGCGTAGCGGCCGAACACGAGCGCGCCCACGAACGCCGCGCCCAGCATGATGCTGTTGAGCACGGCCAGGTGACTCGAGCTCAGGTTCCAGTCCTTGCTGATGAGCGTGGACGCGACGCCGATGACGAACAGGTCGTAGGCATCGGTGAAGAAACCCATGCCCGATGCGATGACGGCGCGCAGATGGAACCTGCTCAGCGACGCCTCGTCCAGTGCTGCGGTCAGATCCCCGGGCTGGGTCTGCGTCAACCGTCACCTCGCCGCTTATGCCGCCCGCGCATCTCCCGCGGCGGGCCGCGTTTCCTGCTGCTGCGGCGGAAGCTATCCGGGGCATGCGACACGAAACCGACGTGAAGATGAACGAAAAATGAACGCCAGACATTTGTTAAGCGAATGAGGGCCGCGACGGTGCCCAGGACCAGGCGCGGCGGTTCACCGCCCGGGCACAGGGTCCGGCCGGCCCTCCGCGTTGGCCTGTTCGAGCATGGCCGTCGCGGCGTCGTCGGAGATGTCGGCCGTGCCGATCGCGAGAACCCGGCGCAGCGGCATGGATGCGACCATGCTCAGCAGGGCCTCGTCGGCGCCGAAGGCACGGGATATGCGGTCATCCCCGTCCGTCATCGCCCGTTGCAGGGCGTCGCGCGCGGCCCGCCGCGCCGTCCACTCCCCGAGCGTGGAGTCGAGGGTCAGCGGGACCGGGCTGAGCGGCACGGCCAGGTCGATGTCCGCGGACAGCCGCAGGTCACGGGAGGAGGCACCGACGGCGACGCGGAAGGTGCCGGGCTCCACCGTCCAGCGGTTCCGGCGCACGTCCCAGAACGCGAAGTCCCGCTCGGTGAGCCGCAGTTCGACCCGGCGGCTCTCGCCCGCCGCGAGCCGGACCTTGCGGAACGCCTTGAGCTCGCGTTCGGGCCGGTCGGCCGATGCGTCGACGTCGGTCACGTAGACCTGGGCGACGTCGCTGCCCGCCCGCCCCCCGGTGTTGGTGACCGTGAACGCCACGGTCGCCTCGGCCCGGGCCGGATCGGGAACCTCGGCGCGCAGGTCGGAGTAGCCGAACGTGGTGTAGGACAGGCCGTGGCCGAACGGGTGGGCGACCTCGCGGCCGGCCTTGTCGTACCAGCGGTAGCCGACGTAGTGGCGTTCGCCGTAGAGCACCTGGTCCGGTGTGCCGGGAAAGTTGACGTAGGACGGGTTGTCCGACAGCGCCAGCGGGATGGTCTCGGCCAGGCGGCCCCCCGGCTCGGCCACGCCGAGCAGGATGTCCGCGACGGCGCCCCCGGACGCCTGCCCGCCCAGCCACATCTCCAGCACGGCCCGCGCGTGCCGCTCGACGTGGCGGGTGAGCACCACGCCGCCGTTGCTCAGCACCACCGCGATCCGCGGGTTGACGGCGGCGACCGCGCGCAGCAGGTCAAGCTGCACGGCGGGCAGGTCGATGGACTCCCGGTCGAAGCCCTCGGATTCCTGGGCCTCATTCAAGCCCAGGAACATAACGACGGTCTCGGCGGCCGTGGCGACGCCGAGCGCCTCGTCCCGCAGCGCCGGTGACGCCGCGCCGTCGAGCGTGAAACCGGGCGTGAAGACCACCTCGCGCCGGCCGGCCACGGCCGCGACCAGTTCGTCGAGCGCGGCCCGCACGCGGACCGGCCGCACGTGCGAGCTGCCGCCGCCCTGGAAGCGGGGCGTGTGGGCGAACTCGCCGATCACCGCCAGCGTGCCGCCCCGGCCCGGGTCGAGGGGGAGGAAACCGTTCTCATTGGTGAGCAGCACGGCCGACTCGGCGGCGGCCCGCCGCGCGAGATCGTCGTGGCGGCCGAAATCCGCGGCGGGCCGGTCCTGGCCGTGCCCGGCCCGCAAGTCGGCCGTGGCCCGCAGGATGCGCCCGGCGGCGCGGTCGAGGTCGGCCTCGCTGAGCGTTCCGGCCGCGACGGCCCCGGCCAGCGCCGCCGCCGTCCGGCCCCGGGTGCCGGGCATCTCCAGGTCCAGGCCGGCCCGCAGCGAAGCCACGGGATCCCCGACGGCGCCCCAGTCGGAGACCACGAACCCTTCGAAACCCCAGTCCCCCCGCAGAACGTTGGTGAGCAGCCACTCGTGCTCCGCGGCGGGCGTGCCGTTGATGGCGTTGTAGGAGCACATCACGCTGGCCGGCCGGGCGCCGGTGACAGCGATCTCGAACGCCGGGAAGTAGATCTCCCGCAAGGTCCGCTCGTCGACCTCGGCGCTGACCCGCATCCGGCCGGTCTCCTGGTTGTTGGCCGCGAAGTGCTTGAGGCTGGCCCCGACCCCGCCGCGCTGCAGCCCGCTGATCCACGCCGCCGCCAGCCGGCCCGCCAGCACCGGATCCTCCGAGAAGTACTCGAAGTTGCGGCCGCACAGCGGCGACCGCTTGATGTTGACGCCGGGGCCGAGCAACACGTCGACGCCCAGCGCCCGGCACTCGTCGGCCAGCGCGGCGCCGATCTCCTCCAGCAGCGCGGGATCCCAGGACGAGCCGGTGGCGCAGGCGGTGGGGAAGGCCGTGGCCGGCTCGGTCCTGTAGATGTCGCTCGACGACGCCCCTTCCGCCGCCCGGCGCACCCCGTGCGGCCCGTCGGACAGCACCAGCGACGGGACGCCCAGCCGCTCCACGCCGGCCGTCGTCCACATCGACGCGCCGGTGACCAGGGCGGCCTTCTCGTCTACGGTCATGCGCGACAGCGCGTCACTCGGGTCGAACATGGGGCTCCTCTGCGGGCAGGCCGGGGGCGGCGGACATCTCCACCGAATCATCCCTCGGGGTGAGTGAGAAGGTCCGCTGCCCCCCGGCCCGGTTCTAGCTGGTGCCGCGCGCCGGGTCGAACTCCAGGACCTGGGTCAGGCGGACGTTGTTGCCCGACGGGTCGCGGAACGAGGTGTCGATGCCGTAGGGCTGCGTGGTCGGCGGGTCGTTGAAGGTCAGGCCGCGGGCGGACAGTTCGTCGTAGCTGGCCTGGCAGTCGTCGGTCTCGAGGAACAGCGTGCCGCCGGCGCCCTTGGCGACCAGGTCGGCCAGCGCGGCGCTGGAGTCGGCGTCCAGCATCGGCGGCCCCGGCACCGGCATCAGCACGAGGCCGACGTCGTCCTGACCGGGCGGCCCGACCATGAGCCAGCGGAAATTCCACGCCTCCATGGTGACGTCGGCCCGGACCTCCCAGCCCAGCGTCTTGGTGTAAAAGCGAAGGGCCTCGTCCTGGTCGTGCACCCAGAACTGGGCGTTGGCGATCCTGATCATCGGGTTCTCCTCCCGCGCTGTGAGCGCTTCAGCAAGAACCCTACAAACCGGCGCTGGCCTGGTCTTCTCTAAACGTGCGGTTCTGCGGCCTGGCGTAGGCCATGGCCACGCAGCGCGGAATCCGGACCAGCCGGGCCGAGGGCGGCCACGCCCGGCGGTAGGCCGTGGGCGACCGGCCGAAGACCCGGACGAAGCTCGCCGTGAAGCTGCCGACGCTGCCCGCGCCGACCGCGAAGCACACGTCGGCCACGGACCAGTCGGTGACCCGGAGCAGCGTGGCCGCGCGCTCGAGCCGCCGGGTCAGCAGGTACTGGTGCGGCGACTCACCGAAGGCCCGCTTGAACTCCCGGCTGAAGTGCGCCGGCGACAGCCTCGCCGCGCGGGCCATGTCGGCGACGGTCAGCGGCTCGGCGTACCGGGCGTCGGCCAGGTCGCGGGCCCGCAGCAAGTGCCGGGCGAGAGGCGGCCGCGTCATGGCTCCAGGGTATGAGGCCCCGCCGACAGCGCCCCGACTCAGGCCGCGACGGGGGTGGTCAGCACCCGGAGCAGCCGGGCCGCCTCCTGCGCCACCGCCTCCCGGGCCGCACCCAGGTACGTGCGCGAGTCCACCAGACCCGGGTCGGCGCCGAGAACGTCCCGCACCACCGAGGTGAACACCGACACCAGGTGCGTGGAAATGTTGATCTTGGTCATTCCGGCGGCGACGGCGCGGCGGATCTCTTCGTCCGGCACGCCGGACGAGCCGTGCAGGACCAGCGGCACCGCGAGCGCCTCGCGCAGCCGGGAGATCAGGATCAGGTCCAGTTCGGCGGTCCGCCGCGTCATCGCGTGCGAGGAGCCCACCGCGACCGCGAGCGCGTCCACTCCGGTGTCCCGGACGAACGCCCGCGCCTGGGCCGGGTCGGTGCGCACGCCCGGCGCGTGCGCGCCGTCCTTGCCGCCTACCTCGCCCAGTTCCGCCTCGGTGAACACCCCGCGCTGCCGGCACCAGGCGGCCAGTTCCGCGGTGGCGGCCACGTTCTGCTCGTACGGCAGGGCCGAGGCGTCGATCATCACCGAGCTGACCCCGGCCGCGACGCCCCGCCGGACCAGTTCCGGATCGGTCAGGTGGTCCAGGTGCACGGACAGGTCAGCGGATGACGCGTTCGCCACCGCCTGCGTGGCCGCGGTGACCGGCTCCAGGCCGCCGTGGTAGCGGATGCAGTTCTCGCTGATGCCCAGGATCAGCGGCGAGCCGGCGCTCTCGGCCGCGGCCGCCAGGGCCTCGGCCGTCTCCAGGTGCAGCACGTTGAACGCCACCGCCGCGGTCCGGGCGGCGGCGGCGCGGGCCACGATGTCGGCCGTGGGCACGAGCGGCATCAGTCCGGCCTCCGCATCGTGACGCCCGCCCGCTGCCAGGCGAGCAGCGCCGCGCCGAGCAGCCCGGCCTGGTCGCCCAGCGCGGCGACACACAGTCGCGGGTGCCGCTGCGCCACGCTGAGCCTCGTCTGCAGCCGGGTGCGCAGCGCGTCCAGCAGGACGTCCCCGGCACCGGACAGGCCGCCGCCGATCACGATCAGTTCGGGGGCGGCCACGGCGGCGACGGCCGCGAGCGCGAAGGCCAGGGCGTCGGCGGCCTCGTTCCATACCGCGGCCGCATCCGGGTCCCGACCGTCCAGGCGCCCGGCGACGTCCAGGGCGCCGCGGACGGGACGCCCGCTCCGCTCGGTGTAGCGGCGGGCGATCGCCGCGGCGGAGGCCACGGTTTCCAGGCAGCCGGCGGCGCCGCAGACGCAGGCCAGCCCGCTGCCCACGTCGATGTGCCCGATCTCGCCGGCCCAGCCGCCGGCCTCGACCGGCCGCCCGTCCAGTACCAGCGCGGCCGCGATCCCGGTGCCGATCGGCACGAACGCCACGTCGCGGTGCCCGCGAGCCGCCCCGAGCCGGTGCTCGGCGGCGCTGGCCGCGCGCACGTCGTGGCCGAAGGCGACCGGCGGGGTCGTGGCGCGGGCCAGCCGGGCGGCGAACGGCACGTCCCGCCAGCCCAGGTTCTCCGAGTACCGGGCCATCCCGGCGGCCGCGTCGACCAGGCCCGGCACGACCACCCCGAGCGCTACCGGCGGCTCACCGTCACCCTCGCCGCCGTCGCCCGAGCCCTGCCGGTGCGGATGAATGGAAGTTTGGTGCTCGCCGGCGGACGCCAAACTTCCATTCATCGCGGTCTGGGGTGGGGTGTGGCCGCTCGCGGTCTGGGGTGGGGGCTGGGCGCGGGCGGCCCGGGACAGGTCGGCGGCCAGCCCGGCCACCCGGTCCAGCACGGCGGTCGCGGTGGCGTCGCCGTCGCCGCCGACCACCGGCGTGGGCACGGTCACCGCGTGGCTCACCCGGCCGGCCGCGTCGACCAGGCCGGCCTTGATGCCGGTGCCGCCGACGTCGCAGGCGATGACCTGCCCGGTGCTCATCGGGCGCCGAGCACCACCGAGCGAGTCAGGTGGCGCGGGGTATCCGGGTTGAGACCGCGGCCGCGGGCCCGCTCCAGCGCCACCCGCTGGACCAGCACCAGGTCGGCCAGCGGGTCCACGTCGTGCTGGACGAACAGGGCGCCCGTCCCCTCCACCTCTTCGCGCAGGCCCTCCGGCGCCGCGCCGAACATCCAGGTCACCCGGCCGGGCGCGGCGATCGAGATCGGGCCGTGCCGGTACTCCATCGCCGGGTAGGACTCGGTCCAGCTCTGCGAGGTCTCGCGCATCTTCAGCGCGGCCTCGTTGGCCAGGCCCCAGGTCCAGCCCTGGCCGAGGAACGAGAACTGCCCGGCGGCCAGCCACCGCGCGTCCACCGGGTGCCGCAGCGCCTCCTGCGCGTCACGGATCGCGGCGGAGACGTCCTCGCCCAGGTGCGCGCGCAGCAGGATGAGCGTGGTCGTGGCGAACCTGGTCTGCACCACCGAGCGCTCGTCCGCGAACGGCAGCGCGACCACCGCGTCGGCCGCCCGGGCCATCGGGGTGTCCGGGTCGCCGATGATCGCCACCGTGGGGGTCCGGCCCCGGACGCGGTCCAGCACCTGCAGCACCTCGGTGGTGGTGCCCGAGCGGCTGATGGCCACGATCGCGTCGTAGTCGCGGTCGGTCACCGGGGCTTCGGAGGCGGTGAACGCGTCCGTGACCCCTTGCCCGGCCGCCTCGCGCCGAACCGCGTAGGCCTGCGCCATGAACCAGGAGGTCCCGCAGCCGACGACGGCGACCCGCTGGCCGGCCGCCGGCAGCGTGCCGGCCAGGCCCGCGGCCAGGCTCGTGCCCTCCCGCCAGGTCTGCGGCTGACTGGCGATCTCCTGCGCCATGTACTCGGTCCGACTCACCTGCACCCCTTTAGTTCAGTCACGATCCGCCTGCCTGGCGGGCGAAGGCCGCGGGCAGCAGGTCCTGGTGCGCCTCGAACAGCTCGTCGCACATGGCGACGGTCTGCGCCGTGGTCAGCGTGGCGGCGGTGTTCGGGTCCAGCAGCGCGGCCTGGTAAACGTGCGCGCGCGATTCCTCCAGGGCCGCCGCGACCGTCAGCTCCACGACGTTGAGGAACGTCCGGTTCAGCGCGGTCAGCTGCGGCGGCAGCGCGCCGACCGGCACCGGCCTGGCCCCGTCGGCGCCGACGACGCA
Organism: Streptosporangiaceae bacterium; assembly: GCA_036267555.1. Taxonomy (GTDB): domain Bacteria; phylum Actinomycetota; class Actinomycetes; order Streptosporangiales; family Streptosporangiaceae; genus JASHPR01. The sequence goes on from DATAVV010000188.1 coordinate 19,833, forward strand.
CGGCACCTCCACGCAGCATTCGTCCGGCAGGCTGGAGATCAGGCCGCCGTTGCGGATGTTCACGTGCAACTCGCGCTCGGTGCCGGTCTCGCGGGCGTGGATGAACAGCGACGCCAGCTCGTGGGTCGGCTCGGTGTCGAAGGGCGTCCCTGAGGCCAGGTCCCGCTCCAGCGACGCCAGCTCCCGCAGGTTCTCCTCGGACCGCTCCAGGTAGTCGCCCACGAAGATCCGGAACCGCTCGATCTGATCGTCGTGCCGCATGAACCACGGCACGTACTCGGCCGAGTGCTCGCTCGACTCGGTCGGGAAGTACCCGAACCGGCGGAAGATCTCCACCCGGACCCGCCGCTGCAGCTCGGGCGAGGCGTCGATGATCTCGGCCAGCTTCGGGTACAGCGACTCGCCGTCCTGCTCGAAGCACAGCACGAACGCCTGGTGGTTGAACCCCGCGGTCACGAAACGCACCCGGTCCTGGTCGGCTCCGGTCAGCTCGGTCAGGAACGCCTGCGTGTCGCGCACCGAGTGGCACAGGCCGTACACCCGGCGGAAGCTGGTGCCCGCGTAGACGGCCCAGGGCAGCATGGCCATCGGGTTGCTGTAGCTGAGCAGGTACGCGTCCGGG
>DATAVV010000189.1:0-30462 GCA_036267555.1 Streptosporangiaceae bacterium
GTTCGCTTTGCCGACCCCGTACACCTGCATGGTCCTGTGCACAGGGTCGTACACGGCGTCCAGGCCGCTCTGGCTGAACAAGCCGCCCTTGTTCAGCCAGCCCGACCAGCCCGAGGTGGGATGCCAGGAATCCACGAACGCGGTCCCGGCCGTCCCGACCTCCCAGACGTCCACGGAGTTGTCCAGCGGGTTGAACACCGCTGACGGCGCGCCACCGAGCGTGCCGCCCAGGTTGATCCAGCCCGACCAGGTCGTGCCGTCGCTCGAGTAGGACTCCTCGACGTCACCATTGCTGCCCAGGCCGTACACCTCGAGGCGGCCGCTGGCCGGGTTATACAGTGCTGACAGCGGTATCGGGTCGAGGCCGCCGCTCATGTTCTTCCAGGCGGCCCAGCCGCTCGAAGCAGTCCAGGTGTCTCCCCACGCGGTCCCGTAATGCGTGCCGACCCCGAACACGTCCAGGCGGCCGGTCGCCGGGTCGACAACCACCGGACCACCGGTCAGGCTCGCGTCGGGCGCATGCGCGCCCAGGGCCGTCGCCGAGGCGATCGTGCCCGCGCCGGTCGGGCCGTCGTACCCGGTGCCCGCGGTGCAGAAGTAGGCGGCTGTGCACGTCCCGTCCGAGCCGGAGGTGATGTCGCTGATCAGGTTCGCGCCGTCGTGCCCGTACAGGTACGACGCCGGGTAGCCACCCGACGCGGGCGTGCCCGCCAGCGCGAACGCCGCCGCGACCAGCGCGGACGACACGTCGTTCCCCCCGCCTTCCACCCAGCCGTCGCTGGTGGTGTCGTACGAGGCCACCGGGCTGTTCGCCGGGTCGGCCACCGCCGCGGTGTCGTTGAGCATCCGGGTGCTGCAGCCGGTGTCGGTCTGCCAGGACGGCTTGGCCTCGTACGGCGAGCAGCCCGACCCGGTCCCGCTCCACGCCGTCTCCGTCCACCCTCGGTTGGTGCTGGCGGCGGCGGTCAGCGTGGTGCCGCCCACCGCGATCACGTCCGGCGACGCTGCCGGGTAGTACGTCCCGTAACCGGCTCCGTTCCCGTCCGGCGCGGTGATTGCCACCCCGGGGTGGTTGAAGTACTCGCTGTCATACGTCGGCTCGCTGGTCCCAAACGTTGCCTCCGGCGTATACCAGGTGTTGGTCACGAACTTCGCGCCCAGGCTGACCGCCGTGTTCTCCGCCGCCCCGAGGTCACTGATCCCGACCGTGGTGGTCCCGTCCGTGGTGGTGCCCCCCTCCACCAGCAGGATGTGACAGTTCGGGCAGATCGCCGAGATCATGTCCAGGGCCTGCGCGTCCGCCAGGGTCCACCCGGCAGGGCCGGCCGGCGGGAAGTTTGTGCCACCGTTCTCGTCCACCACCGAAAAGCACCCGCTCCCGCAGGCCGGCAGCGAGTACTTGGAGCGGTAGTCCGCCATGTCCGACTCAGCGGTGCTATCGCCGTATTCGGTGACCACCGCCACCGTCTGGCCTACGCCTCCGGTCAGCGACGAGTACTCCAGCCCGTAGGCATACCGCAGGCTCAGCGGCCCCAGCCCGGCCGGCAGGCTCGACGCCGCAGCGGCCATCTTCGACTCCGGCACCGCGCTGCTCCCCGGCGTTACCAGCGCCGCGCAGGAGATGTGGCCTGCCGCTGACGCCGCGCACCCAGATAGTGACCCCGACGCCGCCGACACCGGTGCCGCCGGCGCTGCGGCCAACGCCAACCCCAGGCAGGCCGCCACTGCCCAGCCCGCCCGCCGCAACCCGCCTGGCCGGCCTCCGCCAGCCGACAGCACCGCTCCCATGTTTGCCTCCGGCAGCATTCACGCGGATCCGCAGATCCGCCGTCGATAGTTTTCTGATCGTCAATCGTCACGGGACCAGCGGAGCTACAGGTACGGGGTGCCGACGGTGGGATTGGTGCCGGCTCGCATGCCCAGAGTGGTGCCGATGTTCGCGCCAAGGGAGGTGGTCTCAAGGCGCGTCATTGAGCAATGCCAGGCAGAAGGATTCATTGCGCTTTCATGGCCCGGCTGAGCCTCTCTTTCCTGCCAGCTCGTGGCTGGGTGTCCAGAGAGTAGCCAGAACCGCTTTCGCCTCGTTATCCGCGAGCCATCACTGGGCTATCGGCGTCAGCGCGGCACGAATCGCCGCTACCTCCGCGCCTGCTTGCAGCTTCTCGAAAAGCTCGAGGGCCGCGGCCAGCGACTCCCTGGCCCGGTCCTCATGGCCCGCGTCGCGCAGCGCCTGGCCAAGGTACTTCAGCGTGCCGGCCTGACCCAGGAGGTCACCGGAAGCCACGTGGAGACGGTACGCCTCGGTGAAGCTTGCGATTGCCTCGTCCGGGCGGCCGGACTTCATGTGGACACGACCGAGACCTTCGACGATGTGTCCATGCCCTTGTCCCCCCATCGTCCTCCAGATGCCAAGCGCCTCCCGAAGGCAGGCGCCTGCCTCGCCAACCCGGCCGAGATCCAGGCAGTACATACCGTGGTTGTTCAGCGCGTTGCCGAGGAGAGCCGGATCTCCTCCCTGACGCAGCGCTTCCACGCCGCGCCGCGAATGACGGACGGCCACCTCCGGCCCCTGCAGCAGGTAATAGGCCTGCGAAAGCGTCACCCAGGTGCGGGCTTCCCCGGCGGAGTCGCCGATCTCCCGGCGAATCGCGAGTGCCTCCTCAAGCCGGACGAGAGCCTCCATATCACCGATTACGGCGAGCCCGCTCCCGAGATTCTGCAGCGCCCAGGCTTCTCCCTGACGCGAGCCGGCCACGCGGGCACTGTTCACCGCGATCCGGTGCGCCGTGATGCAGTCCGTCCAGCTAGCGCGCCGGTTCAGCAGCGGGAACAACGCGGTCGCCAGCCGCCAGGCGATATCGTGCATCCCCGCTGCCGCCGCCTGCCGGATGGCGGCGATAACGCCCGCCCGTTGGCTGTCATACCAGGCAAGGGCCGCCTCCGCCGAGCTCAGCAGCAGGCTCGGTGGAGGCGGCTCGTCCAGCGGGACGCGGTACCGTTCCGGAGCGAGGATATCCGCGGCCGTCACGGCCATCCTGAGATACCACTGAAGCAGGCGTGCCACCGCCGCACGCCGCGCTTCCTCCGGCTCTTCGGCCTGCGCCCGCTCGGCGGCGAAGAGCCGCAGCAGGTCGTGGAACCCGTACCAGTCCGGTTCGGGTGACTCCAGGAGGTGCGCGTCGACGAGCACCTCCAAGGCGTCCGCCACGTCTACCTCCCGCTCGCCGATCAGAGCCGCCGCGGTGGGGAGCCAGATCCGCTGGCCTGGCCAGAGCCCGAGCACGCGGAACGCTCGCGCGGGATCGACCCGGTGCCGGCCCGGGTGCAGGCTGTCGTAGCTGACCTGAAAACTGGCCCGGACCTCGAGGTCACCGACCTGAAGTTCATCCAGCCGATGCCGCTCATCCCGTAGCCGGGCGGCCATCGTGGCGATCTGCCATTGCCCGCGCCGGGCCAGGCGGCCGGCGCAGATCCTGATCGCGAGCGGCAACCCGGCGCAGGCACCCAGGATCTCTGCGGTCGCCTCCGGCTCGGCGGCCGGCCTGGCGCCGCCGACAATCTGCGAAAACAACTCCGCTGCCTCGCCCTCGGACAGCGTGGTCAGGTCGACGAACCCCGTGCTCACCAGGTACGGCGTCCTGTTCCGGGTAGTCAGCAGGACGGCGCACGAGGCGCTGCCCGGCAGCAGCGGCCTCACCTGGGCCGCGTCCTTCGCGTCATCGAGCACGATCAGCACCCGCCGGCCGGTGAGCCGTGTCCGGTACAGCGCCGCCCGCTCCGCGTCGCCCACCGGGATCTTGCCGCCGTCCACGCCGAGGTCCCGGAGGAACCTGGCCAGCACCTCGCCCGGTGACGCCGACTCGGCGGCGGCGCCGGACAGGTCCGCATACAGCTGCCCGTCAGGGAAAAGGTGCCGGACCTGGTGCGCGACGTGCACGGCAAGCGTCGTCTTGCCAATGCCCGCCGTACCAGCCACCACGGCGATGCGCACGGCGCCGGGACCTCCGGCCAGGGCAGGCCGGGTCAGCGTCTCGCGCAGGTAATCGACATGCGTTCCGCGGCCGGTGAAGTCCGCGATATCCGCGGGAAGCTGGGCCGGGCGCGGCAACAGCGGCCCTGCTGGTTCCGCCGGTGCCACCGGAGCTGCAGCCGGGAGAAGCTCGGCATGGGGCTGCTGCAGCCCGGGGCCGGGATCGATGCCCTCATCGCGGCCGGCGAAGTCCGGTGCGGATGCGGGAAGCTGCCGCAGCAGCAGCACCGCCGCGACAGCATCGCCGGGTACCTCGGGCGACACCAGGGATTGGACGTCGAGCGAAGGGGCACCGATCAGGATGGCCTGCTCAAGGGCCCGCAGTTCCCTACCGGGGTCGGTGCCGATCTCTTCGGTCAGTAGCCGCCGTCCGGACCGATACGCTTCCAGCGCGTCGGCCTGCCGTCCGCACCGGTACAACGCGAGCATCAGCAGGGCCCGCAGCCGCTCGCGGAACGGCTCGGCCGCCACAAGCTGGGCGAGTTCCGCGACCACCTGCTGATGGCGCCCGAGTTGCAACTCCAGGGCCATGCGTCTCTCCAGCGCGGTCCAGCGCTCCTCGTTGAGCTGGATCGCCGCCTGCCCGACGATGTGGCTCGCAACCGAGGCGCACGCATCGCCGCGCCATAGCGCCAGCGCCTCGCGATAGTGCACCGCGGCTTCGTCTGCACGTTGCCCGGCCAGCGATTCGGCTGTGACGCACAGCTCGCGGAACCGCCACAGATCCAGCGACCCGTCTGGAATCCGCAGCAGGTAGCCGGGAGGCTCGGTGAGGATGGCAGCACCCGTCCCGGTCAGCAGCCTGCGCAGCGCAGAGACGCAGATCTGCACCTGGCTCCGCGCTGTGTTCGGAGGATCGTCTTGCCATAGCGCTGCTATCAGGCGCTGAAAGGAAACCGCCCGGCCGGCTTCGAGCAGCAGCATGGCCAGAACGGTCTGAGTGCGCCCAGCGCTGAGGCGGACTGACGCTCCTGCGCGGGCGACGCCAACCGGGCCGAGCACCCGGAACTCGGCCGGGACATCAGTGGCTGTGCGCGGCACCCCTGCAACGCTCCCGCTGTTCATATCAGAAACGTATGGCGCGCAGATCAGGTCAGCAATACGTGAAGTGTGCGGAATACCCGCAATACACGCCGATCTTCCTTTTTCATTATAAGATCACCCAGTGGCCGGGCGCGTCGCCCGGGACTAGCTGTTCAGGCCGAGGAGCCTGGTGACGTTCCCGTGGAAGATCGCGTCTTGGTCAGCCTGGGACAGGCCGATCTCCTGGATGTTCTTGATCGTGGACCGGATGTAGCCGGGTCCTTTTTCGGGGTCGAAGGGGCTGTCTGAGCCGAACAGGACGTGATCGGCTCCGTAGAAATCTACGACGCAGCGGAGCGCGTGGGCAGCGCCGAACATGGCCGTGTCGACGTACATCTTCTTGAAGTACTCGATGGGCCGCTGGGACAGCGGGTAACCCTCCACGTCCTCCCACTGGTCTGCGGGGGTGCGGACGCCGAGCTGGTCCCAGCCGGGTCCGACGCGGCCGGCGAAGTGCGGCACCATGCTGCCTCCGTGGTGGATGAGGAAGCGCAGGTCCGGATGCCGCTCGAGGATGCCGGAGAACACGATGCGGGCCATGAAGGCCGACAGGTCATACTCCCAGCCGAATGTCCACCAGATCTCGAACTTCGACCTCGGCTCGGTGGGGTAATCGGCCCACCCAGAGTTGCGGCAGGGGTGGACCTGTACCAGCTTCCCGAGTTCGGCCGCCCGGGTGTAGAACGGCTCGAGCTGCGGGGCGTCCATGGCCTCGCCGCCCAGGTGGGTGTAGATCTGCGCGCCGAGCGCGCCGAGCTGGCCGACCGCGTAGTCCAGCTCGGTCACTGCTGCCTCGGGGTCGCTGAGCGGGATGGCGGCCATGAACCCGGCAAACCGGCCGGGGTAGGACTGGACCAGCCCGGCCAGCGACTCGTTGCCGATCCGTGCCATCTCCCGCGCGACCGCGGGCGAGCCGAGATCGTCGACCGGCGGTGCGGCGACATTGATGATCTGCCGGTAGTCCTCGCCGAACTCGTCCATCTGCGCGAACCGGACATCCATGTCCACGATGGACGGGATGTTGGAGATGCGCTTGCGGATATTCGCCGACGCCTCAGTCGGGCCGAGCTTGAGCATCCGCTCGAAGTACGGCCGCGGCACAGTGTGGCAGAAGGCGTCGATCTTCATGAGCTGACCTCATCTTTCGCTGCGAGATTGGCTGCTGCCCGCAGGCTGTCATGCGCAGACTGGCTCATGCCACCGCAGCCTGGCCAGCACGTCAACCCTGAACGTTTACCGGGTCTGGCTTGCTGCTGGGGGTGAACTGTATGGCAGCAGCGGCTGCCTTCATCGCGTCGCCCGGCGGCTGGCGGCAGAGCGGGCGTGCATATTGGCCATGCGAGATACCTCCTGGATAATTGGCGCCCGTCCCGGCGCCGGCTGTCTGCGCCACCTTGCGGGCATCACGCGGCAAGCCAGCAGCCTGTGGTCCGAACCGCGGACAGCGCACAGGTTCGCCGCCGAGGGCTCCCTCAAGCGGCTCGGCACCGATCACATCGAGCGCCGCTTCGCCCCCCGCCTGGCCGAACTCGGCATCGGCGCGGCCGACATCCGGCGCCGCGGCCCGGGCTGACAGCATGCGTGTCAGCCGCCCCGCGGGCGCGGACTTTCCGGCTGGAGCTGGACTCCGCCGCCCGGTCCGTGCCCCACCTGCAACTGCGCCCCGAACGGGAACTGGTACATGTCATGGAAGGCCCAGCCGCCAAGCCCGAACAGCGCTGCGACCACCGTGAGCGTGGCGATCGCGGCCAGCGGCTGCCTGCGTGGCACGCGGACGAGCAGCCAGGCGCCGAGCAGCGAGATCGCGCCCAGGGCTGGCACGTAGAACCGGACCGCCTGCAGCGTGCTCAGGCCTGAAGCTGCGGTCCAGGTATAGGTGGCGTACAAGGCCCAGACGCCAGCCCACGAGGCGGCCAGCGCAAGTCCGACCGCCAGGTCACGCCTGGCCAGCGCGGCCTGCTGGCCGCCTGCCCGGCGGCCGCGCAGGCACATTACGGTGATGCCCGCGAGCGCGGCGAGCCCGAGGACCAGCATGGGCATGGCCTGCAGCAGGTGGGCCGGCATGTAGCGGAGGTTGGCGCCGATGGCGCTGAAGCTGAAAGCGATCTCCCCTGGGCGGTAGCCGGACCGCAGCGGGCCGCCGTAGATGAGCGTGTTGAAGATCGCGACGCCGGCGCCGAAGACGCAGGTCGTGGCGACCCACCAGGCGACCGCGCTACCTGGCAGCCGCGCAGCCCGCAGCCGCCAGGCCATCAGCACCGCGATGACCGCGCAGCCGAGGACGACGATGTTGGTGTACCTGCTGAACGTGGCTGCCTCCAGCGCCACGAAGGCGGCCAGCCCGGCCCAGGTCCTGCGCCTGGTGCTCGCCTCGGCCGCTAGCACGGCCCAGAGCAGGGCCCCGGTAGCAGCCGCGATCAGCGAGGCTTCGGTGAAGGTCGGCATGTAATCACGCCACCCGAACAAGATCGCCGCGCCCGAGGAGCAGTACAGGCCGACCGCGGCCGGGCCGCCCAAGCCGCCGAGCCAGCGCCTGCCGCCGAAATACAGCCCCAGGCAGGCCAGCGCGCCATAGAAAAGGGGAGCCAGCCGGATGAGGCCCAGCGCCTGGAACGCCACGGCCAGATACGGATAGCCCGGATCCTTCTCGCTGATCCACCTGCCCCCCGGCAGCTGCACCCACTGGACGGGACCGCCACCCGGGCCGGGACCCGGCCTGTCGCGGCCCACCTGAGGTGCCAGCTGCTCGGCGAGCGCGTGTGCCTGCGCCCCGGTCAAGGTGAAGAAGTGCCCGTCGGTCATTGCCACGATCGAGGCACGGTAGGCATAGTCGTCTGGCTCGGGGAGATACGGCGAGGCTCTGAGCACCAGCACGCAAAGCACCGCGAAGGCGGCTGCGGCCAGGCACGCCGCCGCCACGTCCCACCGAGTCCTGGCCGCCGGCCGCGGCACATCCGCGGCCGGCGCGAGTACTGCCACGCCTACAGATCCTGCCCGCGCGACCTTCGGCTGTCGCGCGGATTACGTGTGAGCTCGGTGTGGAATGGCAGCCGCGCCCGCCTGGCGGCGGGACTACCGGCGGGCGGCGGGCGCCTCGGGAGCCACCTCCGCGAGGAAGTCGCGGACGACGCGCCGGAACAGCTCGGGCTCGTCGCTGGGCGGTGAGTGGCCCGACTTCTCAAAGATCACCAGCTGTGAGTCCGGGATGAGTGCCGCGATGGTCTCCGACATCGCCACCGGGGTCACCCAGTCATGCCGGCCGACGGTGATCAGAGTGGGGCAGCGCACGCCGGGAAGGGCCGGCTTAACATCGTAGGTCGCCCGGTTTTGCTGGAAGCACCAGTTGTGGGTCTCGTGCCGGTAGCTCCCGTTCTCTACTCTCGCGGCCGCCCGCTCCCGGTCGTCCTCGTATGAATACAGCGGGGCGATCTCGGCCCAGCACGCCTTGAGATCGGCGTCGTCGCGGATGTGACCGGTCCAGTAGCGCTCGAAGTTGTCCCAGTTGAGGTCGACGCGCGTCTGCTTGCGCGCGTTCTCGAACACCAGCTTCAGGTTCGTGCTGTCCGGGGAGGTGTCGCGTAGGATCATGGCACGGGTGTGCTCGGGGTAGGCGATGGCGTACTCCATCGCGATGAAGCCGCCGTACGAGCCCCCGGCCACAATGACCTGGTCGACCCCCAGCCACTGACGCACCCCGTCCAGGTCCGCCGCCCACTGCGCGTGGCTGTACGGCGGCTTGCCCTCGCTGATGCCACAGCCGCGAGCGTCGTAGACGACGATCCTGAACGTGTCCGCCAGCCACCCGAAGCTCGCCTTCGGCTCGGCCAGGGAACCGATGCCACCGCCGCCGTGATGCACGATAATGACCGGAGCCCCGTCAGGACCCAGCACTTCAACATTCAGACTGTTGTCGTTGACCTGCACGAACATCCGGTCTCCTCCTCCTGCCCGTAGCATTCCCACCGCGCCAGCGCGGTGGCAGGGACAGGCATGGCTTATCGCCAGCCGAGCGCGGGCGCGACCTGGGTAAGAACGCTGTCGATGACGTGGGCGTTGTAGTCGACGCCGAGCTGGTTGGGCACGGTCAGCAGCAGTGTGTCAGCGGCCGCGATCGCCTCGTCCTCTTTGAGCTGCCGGATCAGCACGTCCGGCTGGGCAGCGTACGTGCGGCCGAAGATCGCCTGCGTCTCCGCGTCGATGAACCCGATCTCGTCGGTGTCCTGGTTCCGGCGGCCGAAGTAAGCCCGGTCCCGGTCGTCGACGAGGGCGAAGATGCTCCGGCTCACCGATACCCGCGGCTCGCGCTCGTGGCCCGCCTTCTGCCATGCGTCACGGTATGCCTGAATCTGCTCTGCCTGCTGCAGGTGAAAAGGTTTGTCCGACTCGTTGTTGATCAGCGTGGAACTCTGCAGGTTCATGCCCTGCTCGGCCGCCCACACCGCGGTCCGCTGTGATGCGGCGCCCCACCAGATGCGATCACGCAGCCCTTCTGAGTACGGCTCAACGCGCAGCAGGCCAGGCGGGTTCGCAAACATCGGCCGGGGACTAGGCTGCGCGAAGCCCTGGCCGCGCAGCACATCGAGCAGCGCCTCGGCGTGTCCGCGGGCCATATCGGCGTCGGTCTGGCCCTCTTCAGGCTGGTAGCCGAAATATCGCCAGCCGTCGATCACCTGCTCCGGCGAGCCGCGGCTGATCCCGAGCTGGAGGCGTCCGCCGGATATGAGGTCGGCCGCGCCGGCGTCCTCCGCCATGTAAAGCGGGTTCTCGTAGCGCATGTCGATGACGGCCGTGCCAATTTCGATCCGGCTTGTCCGCGCGCCGACGGCGGCCAGCAGCGGGAAGGGAGAGCCGAGTTGCCTTGCGAAGTGGTGCACGCGGAAGTATGCACCGTCGGCGCCAAGCTCCTCGGCGGCGACCGCCAGGTCGATCGACTGCAGCAGAGCGTCCGACGCCGACTTTGTCTGCGAGCCGGGTGACGACGACCAGTGCCCGAACGACAGGAACCCGATGCTCTTCACCAGCGCATTAACACGAGCCGCCCAGGCGGCATTCCTCGCCGCCCGGCCTCCTACGATTCAGGAGTGCACGCTGTGACCGCACTCGTGTTGCCGGCGGTGGAGGCCTTTGACCTGGCCATCCCCGCTCAGGTTTTCGGTGATCACCGGCAGGCGGCCCGGTACCGCTTCACCGCCTGCTCGCCTACCCCCGGGCTGGTGGCGTCCACGACGGGGTACGCGGTACACGCCGAGCACGACCTGGGGGCTCTGGCGGCTGCGGACACGGTCGTGGTGCCGGGCTACCTGCCGCTGGAGGATCCCGGCGGGAGGTCGGTGCGGCGCTGCGTCAGGCGGCTGCCCGCGGCGCCCGCGTGGTCTCCGTATGCACCGGCGCGTTCGCGCTGGCCGTGGCCGGCCTGCTGGACGGCCGCCGGGCCGCCACGCACTGGCACTACGCCGGCGAACTGGCGGCCCATTACCCCGCGGTCAAGGTCGAAGAAGTAGGCCGCCGGCCTGCCTCCGTATGTCCGGCCTCCTAGCAGGCTGGTCCGGCCGGGAGTTCGGCGGCCAGCAGCGCGAGGAGCTTGAGCGCGTCCTCGTCGGCGCTGCCCGGTGCGGCCTGGTAGACCGACATCCGCTGGCCGTCGCTGAGCTGGAGGACTTCGTAGGTGAGCGTGATCGTCCCTATTTGCGGGTGGCGGAATGTCTTGGGCTCGCCTTGGCGGCGCCGGATGTCATACCGCTCCCAGAGCCTGGCGAACTCCGGGCTGTGCTCTATGAGTTCGTCGACCAACTCCGCGAGGCCGTGCGTCTCGGGGTTGGCCGCGGCGACCGCGCGCAGGTTCGCCGCGGTGGTGGCGGCGGAATGCGGCCAGTCGGCGAACAGGTCCCGCGCGGCGGGGTGGAGGAACGTGTACCGGGCGGTGTTGCGCCGCGCCGGTAGCCAGTCGGCCAGGCCGCGGAACAGGGCCAGCCCTTCGGGGTTGGCCGCGAGCACGTCGCTGATCTGGTTGAGGACGTAGGCGGGGCAGGGCCGCAGGGCCTCCAGGAGCTGGCGGATACCGGGGCGTACGGCTGCGGCACCGGTTCCGGGCCGGGCCCGGGCTGACTGGTCTGCGTCCTGGCCAGGCCGCGCCGGGTGGCGGGCGAGTTCGTGCAGGTGGGTGCGTTCTTCCTCGTCGAGCAGCAGCGCGCTGGCGAGGGCGTCGAGGACGGCGGGGCTGGGGTTGGTCTCGCGGCCCTGTTCCAGCCGGATGCAGTAGTCGATGCTGACGCCTGCCAGCGCGGCCAGTTCCTCGCGCCGCAGGCCCGGCGTGCGGCGCAGCCCGGGCCCGGCGGGCAGCCCGACGTCAGCGGGCCTGACCCGGGCCCGCCGGGCCCGCAGGAACTCGCCGAGGCCGCCGGCCGTCATGACGCCAGTGTGCCACCCCGGTGGCGGCGCGTTCCTGGCCGTGTCATTGCTAGGAACGACGCGGTCTTCTTCGGCGCGCGCGGTCCGGGCATGCTCGGTGCTGAACCCGGTCAATTCCTCGGGCTCCTGAGAAGCGATCCGGAGCAATCACCATGAAGCACATCAAGCTGGGGGATCTGGACGTCTCCCGCATCGGCCTGGGCGCCATGGGAATGTCCGCCGCCTACACCGGCGCGGGCACCGATGACGCCGAGTCCATCCGCACCATCCACCGGACGCTGGAGCTGGGCGTCACCTTCATCGACACCGCCGAGACGTACGGGCCGTTCACCAACGAGGAACTCGTCGGCCGGGCCGTCAGGGGCCACCGCGACGAGGTCGTGCTGGCCACCAAGTTCGGCCGCTTCTCGCACGCGGGCGGTGGCCGTCGCGTCGATAGCAGCCCGGCGAACATCGCCGCCGCGGCCGAAGGCTCCCTCAGGCGGCTCGGCACCGACCACATCGACCTGTACTACCAGCACCGCGTCGACCCCAGCACCCCGATCGAGGACACTGTCGGCGCGCTGGCCGGGCTCGTGGCCGAGGGCAAGGTTCGCCACATCGGCCTGTCCGCGGCCGGGCCCGCCACGATCCGCCGCGCCCACGCCGTCCACCCGGTCGCCGCGTTGCAGTCGGAATACTCGCTGTGGACCCGGGATCCCGAGGCAGAGGTGCTGCCGCTGACACGGGAGCTGGGCATCGGCTTCGTGCCCTTCTCGCCGCTAGGCCACGGCTTCCTCACCGGGAAGATCCGCTCCACCGGGCAGTTCGGCGACGGCGACTGGCGCAAGACCAACCCACGCTTCACCGGCGAGAACTTCCAGCACAACCTGCGCATCGCCGACGAGGTCGAAGCGGTCGCCGCCGAGGCCGGCGCCACGCCGGCGCAGGTGGCCCTGGCCTGGCTGCTGGCCAAGGGCGACGACATCGCCCCGATACCCGGCACCAAGCGGGTCTCCCGGGCCGAGGAGAACATCGCCGCCGACAGCATCGAACTGACCGCCGGGCAGATCAGCAAGCTCAACAACCTCACCCCGGCCGCCGGCGACCATCACGAAGAAGCGGACATGCGGCTGATCGGCCGCTGACCTGGCCGCGGGCGCGGGTGGCAGGCCCGGTCAGGGGCCGCCACCCGTGAGCTTGGCGCGCAGCGCCGCGCCCTTGGCCTGGGCGGTGTCGCGGAGCTGGGCCTGGAAGGCCAGCATGCGGGCGCGCAGGTCCTCGTCAGCGGCGGCCAGTATCCGGACCGCGAGCAGGCCCGCGTTGCGGGCGGCGCCGACCGCGACCGTGGCCACGGGGACCCCGGCGGGCATCTGCACGATCGACAGCAGTGAGTCCATCCCGTCCAGGTGCTTGAGCGGGACCGGGACGCCGATCACCGGCAGCGGGGTCACGGCGGCCAGCATGCCGGGCAGGTGGGCCGCGCCGCCGGCGCCAGCGATGATCACCTTGAGCCCCCGCCCGGCCGCCCCGGTGCCGTAGTCGATCATCTCGCGCGGCATCCGGTGGGCCGACACGACGTCGGCCTCCCAGGCCACACCGAACTCTGTCAGCGCGGTGACCGCCGCCTCCATGACCGGCCAGTCGGAATCACTGCCCATCACCACGCCCACCACGGGCCGGCCGTCCATGCCTCGCTCCTCACCGTTTGGTTAGTGCCGCCTGGCCGCAGCCTGGCTAGTCCTGCTCGGTGCCGTCGCGCAGGTAGCTGGCCGCGCGCCGGGCCCGCCTGCGGAGATCCTCGACGTCGTCGCCCACGGCGGTGACGTGGCCGACCTTGCGCCCGGGCTTGACCGGCTTGCCGTAGAGGTGCACCTTCACCCCGGGGTCGGCCGCCATCACGTGGATCAGGCGGCCGTACAGGTCGGGGTCGTCGCCACCGAGCACGTTGGCCATGACCGCGTGGCGGCCGGCCATGGCGGGCGAGCCGAGCGGCAGGTCGAGCACCGCGCGCAGGTGCTGCTCGAACTGGGAGGTCGTGGCGCCCTCGATCGTCCAGTGGCCGCTGTTGTGCGGCCGCATGGCCAGCTCGTTCACCAGCAGGCCGCCCGGCGTCTGGAACAGCTCGACCGCGAGCATCCCGGTGACCCCGATGCCGGCCGCGATGGCCAGCCCGATCTGCTCCGCTGCCACGGCGCTGTCGCCCGCCAGGCCGGGCGCGGGCGCGAGCACCTCCCGGCAGATCCCGTCCTGCTGGACGGTCTGCACGACCGGATAGACGGCCGCCTGGTTGTGGGGCGAGCGGGCCACGAGCACAGCCAGTTCACGCTCGAACGCGACGTATTCCTCGGCCATCAGGTCGATCCCGTGCGCTAGCACGTCCGCGGCTTCGTCCGGCGTGGCGCACACCCAGACGCCCTTGCCGTCGTACCCGCCGCTGACCGCCTTGAGCACGACCGGCCAGCCGGACCCTTCCGCGAACGCGGCGACGTCGCCGGCCGAGCCGACCCTGGCCCATCGGGGGCAGGCGACGCCCAGGGCGGCCAGTCGCTGGCGCATGGCCAGCTTGTCCTGGGCGTAGCGCAGGGCCTCGCGCGCGGGCCGGACGCGGTGGCCTTCCTGCTCCAGGGCCGCGAGGAGCGGCCCGGGCACGTGCTCGTGGTCGAACGTCACGACGTCGCAGGAGCGGTCGAACGCGCGCAGGTCGTCGGCCGAGCGGCAATCACCGATCTGCACCCCGGCGCAGACCTGCGCGGCGCTCTCGCCGGGCTCGGCCGCGAGCACCCGGAACCCGATGCCGAGGCCCACCGCGGCCTGCGCGGTCATCCGGGCCAGCTGCCCGGCTCCGACCATGCCGACCACGGGTACCCGCGAGCCTGGCGGCCGCGGGTCCTGCCGCGCCTCGCCGCATTCCATCCTGGCCGTCACGAGACGAATCTTAGGGGTTCGCTGGTCAGGCGGGCCCGCTGACCACCGGCTCGTCGCCGTCGGAGACCCCGTGCGGCAGGAACAACGCGAACACCGCGGGCCGCGGGCGCACCAGCACCACCTGGCCGCCGTCCGCGGCGGCCACCGTCCGGGCCAGCGAGAGCCCGAGGCCGGTTCCGCCCGGCGCCCCGCTGACGGAGCGCTCGAAGATCCGCGGCACCAGTTCCGGCGGGACGCCCTTGCCCTCGTCCCTGACCTCGATCACGACCGACCGGGGCGTCTGCGAGGTCCTGATCGTCACCGACCCGCTGCCGTGCACGAGCGCGTTGTCCAGCAGCGTCGCGATCACCTGGGCCGCACTGCCCGGCGTGACGTACGCGAACAGGCCCTTCTCCCCGATGACCTCCAGCTTGCGGCTCACCCGCCGGAACGCCGGGTCCCACTCGACGATCTGCTGCGCGACGATGTCGTCCACGCTGGCCAGGGTGGGCGCACCCGACACCGACCGGCGCGCGCGGCCCAGCAACTGGCCGACCACCTCGGCCAGCCGCTCGGTCTGGGCCAGGGCCGCCGCCCCCTCCTCGCGCACGACGTCGGGGTAGTGCGCGGCCTCGACCATCTCCTCCAGCCGCATCGACAGCGCGGTCAGCGGGGTCCGCAGCTGATGCGACGCGTCCACGGCGAAGTCGCGCTCGGCGGTCAGCAGCTCGTTGATCCGCTGCGCCGAGCCATCCAGGCCCTCGGCCACCCGGTCCAGTTCCGGCACCCCGTAGCGGCGCCCCAGCGGGCGGGCGTCGCCGGAGCCGAGCCGGTCCGCGGCGGCGGCCAGTTCCTGCAGCGGCCGGGCCAGCCGCCGGGCCTGCAGCAGGGCCAGCCCCACGGCCACGGCGATCGCGAGCAGGCCGAGCGAGCTGATGACGACCAGCCCGTCGGCGACCTGGCCGCTGACGAACGAGTCGTCGGCCGCCACGGTGACCGTGAAGTCCCGGGTCGAGGCCCGGCCGGTGATCGTGTCGTGCGGCGGGGGCGCGGCCCCGACCGAGACCTTCGGGCCGTCGCGCTCGGTGATGATCACGTGCCGGTCGGGCAGCGCCCGGCCCAGTTCGGCGGCGTCCGGCGGCAGCCCGGCAGCCAGGCGCTCCTGCAGGCCGGTGGCGAGCGTCATGGCGTCGTGGCGCAGTTGCTGGTTGGCCTCACCGACCCGCAGCCTGCTGAGCACGAACCCCAGCGGCACGCCGAGCAGCAGTACCGCCGTCACGGCGACCGCGAGCAGGGAGAAGAGCAGGCGGCGCTGCACGGTTCAGCCTCCGTGCCCGCCACGAGCGCGGGCCACCTGCCTGTGCATGCTCAGCAACCGTCCTCGCGGTCAGTCACCGCGTTCGAACCTGAATCCCACGCCCCGTACGGTCGTGATGTAGCGCGGGCTGTGCGCGTCGTCCCCGAGCTTGCGGCGCAGCCAGGAAACGTGCATGTCCAGGGTCTTCGTCGACCCCCACCACTTACTGTCCCAGACCTGCCGCATGATCTGCTCGCGGGTCACGACCTTTCCGGCCTCGCCCACCAGCAGCGCCAGCAGGTCGAACTCCTTGGAGGTGAGGTCGATCTCGGAGTCGCCCAGCCAGGCCCGGCGCGCGTCGGCGTCGACCCGCACACCCTGCACGACGCGGCTCTCCGTGGCCCCCCGGCGGAGCAGCGCCCGGACCCTGGCCAGCAACTCGGCCAGCCGGAACGGCTTGGTGACGTAGTCGTCGGCACCGGCGTCCAGTCCGATCACCGTGTCCACCTCGTCCGCGCGGGCGGTCAGGATGAGCACCGGGATCGCGTGGCCTGCCGACCTGATCTGCCGGCACACCTCGAGCCCGTCGATCTTGGGCAAGCCGATGTCGAGCAGGATCAGGTCGATCCCGCCGTTGGACGCGGCCTCGATGGTGGACGGCCCGTCGGCCGAGACACCGACTTCATAGCCTTCGCGGCGCAGCGCGCGCGCCAGGGGCTCCGAGATTGACGGGTCATCCTCGGCAAGCAAAACGCTGGTCATGCACAGATCGTATGGCGGTTAGCAACTATTTCCCGCGCTCCACGCGCAGGAACTGCCCAGATAGCATTCTGTGACTGTCCGAAACGTCACGTCCCCATGTCACAGATGCCTCACCTGCCGACCTACACGGGCGTGACGCCGTGCCGGCGCCGCGAGAACGACCGGTCCTTGCCCTGGGCCGCGGCGAACCGCCGGATGAGTTCCCCGCGCAGGTCCTCCGGCGCCACGACGTCGTCCACCACCAGTTCCCCGGCCAGCCGGAGCACGTCGATGTCGGTTTCGTAGTCGGCGCGCAGTCGCTGCGTCTCCTGCTCCCGCTCGGCGGGGTCGGCGATCGCGGACAGCTTGTTGTAGTACACCGCGTTGACCGCCGCCTCGGCCCCCATGACCGCGATCTTCGCGGTCGGCAGGGCCAGGGTCGCGTCGGGCTCGAACCCGGGCCCGGCCATGGCGTACAGGCCCGCCCCGTAGGCCTTGCGGACCACGACGCAGATCTTGGGCACGGTGGCCTCGGAGACCGCGCTGATCATCTTGGCCCCGTGCCGGATGATCCCCTGCTTCTCGACGGCCGTGCCGACCATGAAGCCGGGCACGTCGGCCAGGAACAGCAGCGGCAGGCTGAACGCGTCGCACAACTGGATGAAGCGCGCGGCCTTGTCCGCCGAGTCGACGAACAGCACCCCGCCCTTGAACATCGGGTTGTTCGCGACCACGCCGATGGCCCGCCCGTCCAGCCGGGCGAAGCCCACGATCAGCTCCCGCGCCCACAGTTCGTGGATCTCGAACAGCGTGCCGGAGTCCACCAGCCCGCGCACGTAGCGGCGCATGTCGAAGGCCTGGCGCTCGCTGGCCGGGACCAGGGCGCGCAGGTCGGTCGGCTTCGGCTCCCTGGCCGGCTGCGCGGGCGGCGTGCCCTGCCAGTTCTCCGGAAGGTAGGACAGGAACCGGCGGACCGCGCCGATCGCGTCCTGCTCGGTGGCCGCCAGGTGGTGCCCGCAGCCCGAGACGGTGCAGTGCATGCGCGCGCCGCCCATCTCCTCGAGCGTGGTCTGCTCCTTGACCACCATCTCGACCATCCGGGGGCTGCCCAGGTACATCGATGCGTTGCCGTCGACCATGGCCACGTAGTCGCAGAACGCGGGGATGTAGGCGCCGCCCGCGGCCGAGGGGCCGAACAGCGCGCAGACCTGCGGGATGGACCCGGAGGCCCGGACCTGGGTGTGGAAGATCTTGCCCGCGCCGCGGCGGCCGGGGAACATCTCGACCTGGTCGGTGATCCGCGCGCCCGCGGAGTCCACCAGGTAGACCATGGGGACGCCGGACGCGTAGGCCTTCTCGATGATCCGGATGATCTTCTCGACGGTGCGTGCCCCCCACGACCCCGCCTTGACCGTCGAGTCGTTCGCCATCAGCGCGACCGGGCGCGCGCCGACCGTCGCCGTCCCGGTGATCACGCCGTCCGCGGGCAGGCCGTCGGCCAGCACGTTGGCGAACGCGCCGTCCTCGGTGAAGCTGCCCTCGTCGACGAGCAGGGCGATCCGGTCGCGGGCGAACAGCTTGCCCCGGGCCGCGGCGGCCTCGTGGTAACGGACCGCGCCGCCCCGCTCGATCCCGGCCCTGACCTCGCCCAGATCCTGATGCCCGGCGTCGCCGTCGCGGGCCGACCGGTCCTGCCCGGCCACGGCGTCCTTGGTTTCTTCGCTCACGCTGGCGAGATTAGTCGCTGCAGCATCTGGGCCAGGAGCCGGTAGGCGGTGGCCTGGGCGGGCACCGCGCCGGCAACCGTGACTGCGAGGCCCTGGTCGGCGTCGCGCGCGGCCTGGACGCTGAACGGCACGCTGGCCAGCCTGGGGACCAGGCCCCAGATGCTCTCCTCCGGCGGCGCCGCCGGAAACAACTCGGTCAGTTCGCCGCAACCCTTGGCGTGCCCCTCCCGCGCGGGTGCAGCGAGGTTTGTTCATGATCTGGGTTGATGACGTGCGATATGCGCGCGCGAGTAACCCAGATCATGGATCAGGCTCGCCGCCGCAGCCGTGGTTGTGGTGGTGGTTGTGGTTGTGGTGATCGGGGGGCGGAAGGTGCGCATGTGCCTGTTTGCCCTGTGATCAGGAACGGGCCGGGTACCGCGGGCCTGTACCCCGTGCGGACTTCGGCCGACTTCGCGGCGCCCCCCAGGGCGCCGCGGCAGGGGGGGTTATAGGGGGGATCGTTCCCCCCTAGGAGAATCTGCGCAATCGGGGGCCGGCCCGCAGGACCTGGGACGGAAGCTGGCGGCCGATGATCCGCTCGGCGTCGGCGGCGGCCTCGATCATCGCCTCCAGCTCGATGCCGGTCGCCACGCCCATGTCCTCGACCATGTACACGAGTTCCTCGGTGGCGATGTTGCCGGTCGCGCCCGGCGCGTACGGGCACCCGCCAAGCCCGCCCACCGAGGCGTCGAAGTCCGATACCCCTAGTTCCAGCGCCGCCAGCACATTAGCCAGGCCGGTGCCCCGCGTGTTGTGGAAGTGGACGTTGAGCGGGGTCTCGGGGCGGGCCGACCGGAACCCGCCGATGAGCTCGCGCACCCGGCGCGGCGTGGCCATGCCGGTGGTGTCGCCGAACGAGACGCTGTCGGCGCCGTCGGCCACCGCCCGCTCGGCCACGCCAATGACCCGGGCGGCGGGCACGTCGCCCTCGTAGGGACAGCCCCATGCGGTCGACACGATCACCTGGCAGGTCACGCCGCGCTGGTGCGCCTCGTCGATGATCACCGCGATCTCGTCCAGCGACTGCTCCGTGGACCGGTTGACGTTCTTGCGGTTGTGTGTGTCGGACGCCGAGACCACGGCCTCGATCTCGGTGAGCCCGCGGTCGAGCGCCCGGCGGGCGCCGCGCAGGTTCGGGACCAGCGCGGAGTACCGGACCGACGGTGACCGCTCGATCCTGCGCCACACCTCGTCGGCGTCGGCCATCTGCGGGATCGCCTCGGGCCGGACGAACGACACGGCCTCGATGCGCCGCACCCCGGTAGCGGATAGCCGGTCGATGAGCTCGATCTTGGCCTCGGTGGGTACCGGGTCCTCGTTCTGCAGGCCGTCTCGCGGGCCGACCTCGCGCACCGAGATCCGCTCCGGAAGGTCACTCATGCCCTGCCCCCTTCGACGCTGCCGGCCCCTACCCGAAGGTTACGGCGCGATCGGGGCGGCCCGGCCGCTCAGCGCTCGTCCCTGGCCAGCCGCGCCTGCTCGTCCTCGACGAGCTGGAACAGCGTGGCCTGCACCCGCTCGACGCCCGGGATCTCGGTCAGCACTAGCTGGCCGTGCTCGCCCGCGGACTCCACGACGAGCCGGCCGCAGCCGAGCACCCGGTCGAGCAGGCCGTGCGAGAACGACACGTCGCTGATCCTGATCAGCGGGAAGTCGCGGCCGGTCCGGGAGAGGATCCCGGAGCGCAGCCGGAGCCGGCGGGTGGTCAGCTCGTAGCTGGTCGTCTTCCAGCGCAGCAGCGGCACCAGGAACCAGACGATCGCCAGGACCAGGGCGACGGCCCCGATCGCGATCCGGACGGCCGCCAGGTCGCTGCGCGGCGGGAGCAGGACCAGCGCCACGATCGCGGCCGCGACGACGACCGCCAGGATGAAGAACGGTCTCAGCAGCGTCTTCCAGTGCGGGTGCAACTGCAGCACGAAACGCTCGCCCTCGGAGAGGGTTTCATCACCTGCCATACGCCTCATCGTGGCACGTATGACGCCCCAATGCGTGACGCCAGGCCCAGTACACCTAGCGCGGTCCCGGGGGGCTCCGGGGGTCGCCCCCCCCCGGGGATTACCTAACGTGGATCACGTCGCCCGCGCTGACGCTGACCAGGCCGCGGGACGAGGCCACCACGAGCTGGCCAGCCGGGTCCACCTCGGACGCGGCCCCGGTCACGGTCGTGCCGCCGGGCAGCGAGACCCGGACCTGCCGGCCCAGGGTGCCGCACAGGCGCTGGTATTCCGCGCGCAGGCCGCAGCCGTCGGCGTCGCCGCCCTGCCCGGTCCAGGTCAGGTAGCAGCGTTCAAGCTCGGTGAGCACGCGGGCGAGCAGCCGGCCCCGGTCCGTGGCGGCGCCGGCGAGCGCCAGCGAGGTCGCCTCGGCCAGCGGCAGTTCCTCCTGCCGGGTGGAAACGTTTATTCCGATGCCGACCACGATCGCGTCACCGGCCTGCTCGGCCAGGATGCCGGCCAGCTTCGCCCCGTTCACCTGGATGTCGTTGGGCCACTTGAGCCAGGCGTCGACCGCGGCCTCGGCCCGCACCGCCCGGGCCACGGCCACGCCGGTGAGCAGGGGCACCCAGCCGCGGCGGGCCGCGGGCACGGCGGCCGGACGCAGCAGGGCCGAGAACATCAGCGCGGCGCCGGGCGGGCTGACCCACGGCCGGCCCATGCGCCCGCGGCCCGCGGTCTGGGTCTCGGCCACCAGGACGGAGCCCTCGGCCAGGCCCTCGCGCGCCCCGGCGAGCAGGTCGGAGTTGGTGGAGCCGGTTTCGGCCACGACGCGCAGGTCCCGCCAGAACCCGCCCGGCACGATCAGCTCCTCGCGCAGGCGGGCGGCACTCAGCGGGGGCCGGGGTACCCGGGTGTTACTGGTCACGCAGGCTATTGTCAAGGTCGAGGAGTAGCCTTTGCCGCGCGGGTGAACATTTCCCGGCTCATTCATGACATCAGGTTGTGCTGGCGCGCCGCGGGGCGCGCTGGCACGGCGCCGGCCCCGTGCGGGCTGTGCCGCTGGAACCGTCAAGGAGAGTAGTGCCCGACCTCAAGCTCAACGAGCTTCGCGACGCGCACGACCCGGCCGCGCGAAACGGGCAATCGCCGGCGCTTCGACGCCTCCCGGCGGGTGACGCGGCCGTGGCCGCCGTGCGCCGGGTCGCGGCCGCGGCGGCCCCGCGGGCCCTGTGGCGCTACCACCGCCTGTTCACGATCCTGGTGACGATCTCGCTGGTGCCGCGGGTGCTGGCCGCTCTCGGGTTCCGGCCCGCGATGCTCACATCGGACTCGTTCCTGTACATGAGCGAGGCGGCCAAGGGCAGCCTGGGCCAGATCCGGCCGTCGGGCTACTCGTGGTTCCTGGACATCTTCCGGCCGCTGCCGCACACACTGCTCGCGGTGACGACCGCGCAGCACCTGATGGGGATCGCGATCGCGGCCATCGTCTACGGAATGCTGCGCTACCGGGGCCTGCCCGCCTGGGGCGCCTGCCTGGCCGCGGCCCCGACGCTGTTCGACCCGCGCCAGATGGCGCTCGAGTCGTACATCCTGCCCGACACGCTGTACACGCTGCTGCTGGTGGCGGCGACCGCGCTGCTGCTGACCAAGCGCGCGCCCCGGCTGTGGCAGTGCCTGCTGGCCGGCCTTTTCGTCGGCTACATGTCGCTCGTGCGCGGCAACGGGCTTCCGCTGGCCGTGATCTTCGCGGTGTTCATCCTGATCCGGCGGGTCGGATGGCGGGCGTTCGCCGCGGCCACGCTGGCGTTCGTGATCCCGGTGCTGGCCTACGCGATCGCGTTCGACGCGACGTACGGGAAGCTGAACCTCACCAGCAGCGACGGGATCTTCCTGTGGTCGCGCACCACGAGCTTCGCCAACTGCGCGATCATCAAACCCCCGGCGCAGTTGCGGCCGCTCTGCCCGAACCTGGAAACGCCGAACGTGAAAAATCCGGCCGCCCTGAAAACCAAGCCGCCCGCCTGGTCGATCGATGCCATGCTCAACGCGCCGACCCCGGCCAACTACCTGTGGGCGCCCGACGTCTGGTGGCGGCACAGCAAGTACCCCGGGATCAACAAGTACAACAACAAGCTCGGCGAGCGTTTCGCGATCCACGCGATCGAGGCCCAGCCGCTCGACTACCTGCGCGCCGTGGGCCGGGACGTGATGCTCGTGTTCCTGAGCACCGACCGGCCGATCTCCCAGACCAACATGAGCTTCACGGCCACCGCGCACATCCAGAGCCTGCCCTCTTACTACGCGAGCGACGAGCAGCAGTACGCCGGCACCCGGAGCAACACCTACCTGGTGAAGCCCTTCACGTACTTCGTGTTCCTCTACGAGCAGCCCGTCTACTTCCCCGGCATCGTGTTCTTTCTCGTCGTGGTGGCCGGGCTGGTCGGAGTGATCCGGCGGTGGCGAAGCTGGGGACGCCTGGCCGCGCTGCCGTGGGCGCTCGCGGCGGCCAGCATCGTGCTCCCGGCCATGCTCACCCAGTCCCTGTACCGTTACACGCTCGTCGCGGTACCGCTGGCGTGCCTGGCCGCGGGGATGGCGTTCCTCAAGCCGAACCCGAGGCTGGAGTTCGCCGCGGACGGCGCGGACCCGGCCGGCGCGAGCCCGGCCCCGGCCGCCGCGGCCACGGCCAACGGCTCACCGGCGACGGCCACCGCGGACTCGGCCGCGGACCCCGCCTCACCGGCCGCTAGTACCGACCCGGCGGATGAGTCCGCCGCGCCGGCGCCGGGCGACGGGGACGAAGCTCCCGAGCCGGACGACCCGGCGCCCGGATCCGGCACCTAGCCGCCGTCGGGTTCACACCCGCGCCGCTGCTGCGGGCTGCCGTGCCGGGCCCGCAGCACGAGCGCGAGCTCGAAGCGGGCTTCGGGATTCTCGAGTTGCTCACCGAACAGATCCTGCAGCTTGTGCAGGCGGTAGCGGGCGGTCTGCGGGTGGATGAACAGGCGCGATGCCACGCTGCTGCTCTTGCCCGTCTCGAGCCAGGCCAGGAGGGTCTCCGCCAGCATGTCCTGGCGCCCGGGCGCCATCTGCCTGAGCGGCGCCAGCCGGCGGGCCTCCAGCCGGTCGAGCAGGTCACCGCCCCGGCGGAGCACCATGTCGGTCAGGTGGTCGTCGCAGTGGATGATCGAGTAGTCGCCGAACGCCCCCTGCTCGGCCAGGGTCAGCGCCTCGCGGGCCCAGCGCATCGACTTGCCCGCGTCGCGCAGGGCGACCGGAGGGCCGACCGCCCCCTGGAAGCCGCGCAGGCCGCGGTCGAGCATGCCCCGGCGCCCGGGGCCGTAGGGGTCAGGAGCGAGCAGCACGGGCGGCGCCCGGTCCAGATCCTGCAGCACCTCGGCCGGCAGCGCGGGCACCGATCCGCCCGCCGAGTGCCGCCCGGCCAGCACGACCACCGACACCAGCCGGGGCAGCCGCCACTGGGCCAGGCGAGCCAGCTCACCGATCGCTTCCATGGCGGCGGGGGGCTCGGCCAGCACCAGGCTGAGCAGCCGACGCCGCCGCCGCTGCAGTTCGCCCGCCACCTGCGCCTGGGCCTGGGCGTAACCCTCCGCGGACAGGGCGGCGATCTCGTCGAGGAACACGAACAGTGCCTCGGCCAGCAGGCCCAGGGTCTCGAGCGGGGCCTCCATCCACTGCGAGGCGCGGGTCAGCCAGCGCAGCGCCACCCGGGCGCCCGCCCGCAGGGCCGACTGGAGAGCCTCCAGGCTGCGGCCCTCGCTGGCCTCGCCCTCGCCCAGCCTGCGGAACACGGCGGCCGCCTGGTCCCACGAGGTGCCGGGGTCGGCGATCCGGTTGACGAACTGGCCGGCCGCCTCTTCGGCGCCCCGGCGCACCGCATGCTCGTAGGAGTCGTCACCGGGCCGGGCGTACTCGGCCACGGTCGCGTGGATCTCCGCGACCATCTCCTCGACCAGCATCGGCAGCACCGGCCGGAGCTGGTCCGCGACCTTCGACGGGATCTTCGGCCACGCGCCGGGCGCACCCGCGGCCCCGGGTGCCGGGCCGCGGGCGGTCCCGTGGCCGTTACCGTTGCTGCGGGCCCTCGGCACCGTGCTGTACGCCACTTGAGGCCCTGCTGGATCGGACACCGCGACGGTCCTCGATCTCTGGCGGCGCCGGGTCCGAGCCTGGAGTAGGCGGTCCAGCTACTCGCCGGTAATAAACATTTGCAAGGCTAGTTACGTTTCACACGTGTGTCCAGAGCGTTTCGGGCCCGGAACGCGGCCAGCAGGCCTCCCGCGAGCCCGGTACCCGCCAGCGCGACGCAGGTGACCGACACCGCGTGCGCGGACAGCAGGCCGAACGCGTGCGCCGCGGAGGGCACAGCGGCGGCATGAGCCGCGCCGCCGTCGCCGCGCTCGCCGGCCGGGGGCGCGGGCAGGCTGCCGGCCAGGCTCAGGTACAGCGTGCCGAACGTCGCCACCCCGATGACCAGGCCAAGCTGGTTCACCGTCACGATCACGCCGGTCGCGTCGGCCGCGTCGGCCACCGGGATCCGCATCAGCACCGCGGTCATCAGCGGGCTGAACGCCGTGGCCATCGCGGCACCCAGCACGGCCAGGGCCAGGTAGAGCGCGACGCCCCCGTGGCCGCCGCCGCGCAGGATGACGGCCAGCGCCAGCAGCGCGGCGGTCATCGCGGCGAAGCCCGCGAGCGGCAGCGTGCCGTGCACCCGCGCGGGCAGCCGCTGCCAGTTGAGGCTGACCAGGGCGAAGGCCGCCGCCGACGGACCGAACGTCAGCCCGGCGCGCAGCGCCGAGTCACCGAGCCCGCCCTGCAGGTGCAGGGCCAGCGCGAAGAACAGCCCGCCGAACGTGGTCATGACGGCCAGCAGCCCCGCTATGCCGAGTGTCACGCCCGGCTGCCGCAGCACCCGGCCGGGAACCAGGGGCGACCCGCCGCGGGCCGCGACCCGGCGCTCGATGGCCACGAAACCGGCGAACAACACGGCGCTGCCGCCCAGGCAGGCCCAGGCCCAGACGGGCCAGTGCTGGGACTGGCCCACGACCAGCGGCACGACCAGGGCGAGCACCGCGGGCGACAGCGTCAGCAGCCCGCCCAGATCGAGCCCGCGCCCGGCCCCTCCGCGCCCTTCGGGGGACGCCTGGAGGGGTCGCCCCCCGAGGCCTGCACCGCGCCCTGCGGAGGGAGGCTGGGGTCGCCCCCAAAGCGCATGCCTCAGCCCCGTGGGGGGCGATAGCCGGGGCAGCCGCGACGGCCGGCCGGAGGCTGGCCGTGGAGAGGGACGGGGATGCGGGTGGGGGCGCGCGGGGGGGGTCTGGGGGGATCGTCCCCCCGAGGCAACGCTGTCCGGCGAGCAGCAGCACCGCGCCGACCGGCACGTTGACCAGGAACACTGGCCGCCAGCCCGAGCCGAGCAGGTTCGCGCTGACCAGCAGCCCACCCGCGATCTGCCCGACGACCACGCCGCCGGCCAGCACCGCCGCGTAGGCGCTCATCGCGCGGGCCCGGGCCGGGCCGGTGAACGTGTGCTGGATCAGGCTGAGCACCTGCGGGATCATGGCCGCGGCGCCGACGCCCTGGACGAAGCGCAGCCCGATGAGCGTGGCCGGCGAGGGGGCCAGCCCGCAGCCGAGCGAGGCCAGCGTGAACAGGGCCAGCCCGGCCAGGAACATCCGGCGGTGACCGAGCAGGTCACCCAGGCGCGCGCCGGTCACCAGCAGCACCGCGTACGTGATCGTGTAACCGGCGATCACCAGTTGCAGGCCGGCGCCGGAGGCGTGCAGTTCGGCGTGGATCGAGGGTGCGGCCACGTTGACCACCGAGGCGTCGAGGACCGCCATGAACTGGCCGGCGAGCACGATCGCCAGCAGCACGCCGGGCCTGGGCCCGCGGTGCGCGCAGGACCGCGGCGCCGCGGGCGCTTCGGACGGGGAGGAGGCAGCGGCCCGTTCGTGGCCGCTAACGACATCTGTCATGTCATCGAGCCTGCCGCCGCCGCGACGGGCGTACCAAGAGCCTCCTTATCCGGGTACTCCTGCCACCTGGCAGCCTCCGCCGGCCCGGTGTTTACGCAGGCACAGCGGGTGACCCCGGTGCCGAGGGGACCCGGTTCTGGCCTAGCCTGTCCGGCATGGCCACCGAAGCTCCGCCGCCCGCCGATCCCGCCGCCCCCGACGATCCCGCCGACCACGACGGCCAGCCCGCCCCGCACACGACCGCGGGAAAGATCGCCGACCTGGAGACACGCCGGTACGAGGCGATCCACGCCGGATCCCAGCGCGCCGTCGAGCGCCAGCACGCCCGCGGCAAGATGACCGCCCGCGAGCGGATCGACGGACTGCTCGACCCGGGCTCGTTCACCGAGTTCGACGAACTCGCCCGGCACCGGGCCACCGACTTCGGCATGGCCGCGAACCGTCCCTACGGCGACGGCGTCGTCACCGGATACGGCACCGTGGACGGGCGGCCGGTGTGCGTATTCAGCCAGGACTTCACGATCTTTGGCGGGTCGCTGGGCGAGGTCTACGGCCAGAAGATCGTCAAGTTGTTGGACCACGCGCTGAAGACCGGATGCCCGGTAATCGGCATCAACGATGGCGGCGGGGCCCGGATCCAGGAGGGCGTGGTCGCGCTCGGCCTGTTCGCCGAGATCTTCTACCGGAACGTGGTCGCTTCGGGCGTCATCCCGCAGATCTCGCTGATCATGGGGCCCTGCGCGGGCGGCGCCGTCTACTCGCCCGCGATCACCGACTTCACCCTGATGGTCGAGGGCACGTCGCACATGTTCATCACCGGGCCTGACGTGATCAAGACCGTGACCGGGGAGGAGGTCAGCTTCGAGGACCTCGGCGGCGCCGAGGCCCACAACGTCAAGTCCGGCGTCGCGCACTACCAGGCCAAGGACGAGGAAGACTGCCTGAGCTTCGCCCGCGAACTGCTGTCCTACCTGCCGTCCAACAACCTGGACGAGCCCGCGGCGCCGGCGGGCGA
The DNA here is from genome assembly GCA_036267555.1 of Streptosporangiaceae bacterium. Classification (GTDB taxonomy): domain Bacteria; phylum Actinomycetota; class Actinomycetes; order Streptosporangiales; family Streptosporangiaceae; genus JASHPR01. Next base: position 27,172 of record DATAVV010000189.1, read on the forward strand.
CGACCCGGCGATCCTGGAGATCACCGACGGCGACGCCGAACTCGACCAGATCATCCCCGACTCGCCCAACCAGCCCTACGACATGCACGCCGTGATCACCCGGGTCCTCGACGACGGCGAGTTCCTGGAGGTCCACTCCGGCTTCGCCCGCAACATCGTGGTCGGCTTCGGCCGGGTCGAGGGCGCGTCCGTGGGCGTGGTGGCCAACCAGCCGATGCACTTCGCCGGCTGCCTGGACATCGACGCGTCTGAGAAGGCCGCGCGCTTCGTCCGGACCTGCGACGCGTTCAGCATCCCGGTGCTGACGTTCGTGGACGTGCCCGGGTTCCTGCCCGGCACCGGCCAGGAATGGGGCGGGATCATCCGTCGCGGCGCCAAGCTCATCTACGCCTACGCCGAGGCCACTGTGCCCAAGATCACCGTGATCACGCGCAAGGCCTACGGCGGCGCCTACGACGTGATGGGCTCCAAGCACCTCGGCGGCGACGTCAACCTGGCCTGGCCGACCGCGCAGATCGCGGTGATGGGCGCGCAAGGCGCGGTGAACATCCTGTACCGGCGCGAACTCGCGGCGGCGAGCCCGGATGAGCAGGCCGCGCTGCGCGAGGCCCGGGTCACCGAGTACGAGGACACGCTGGCCAACCCGTACGTGGCCGCGGACCGCGGCTACGTGGACGCGGTCATCCGGCCGGCCGAAACCCGCGCGCAAGTCGTCCGGGCCCTGCGCACGCTCCGCACCAAGCGCCAGTCCCATCCCCCGAAGAAGCACGGAAATATCCCGCTATGAGCGACTGCTCCTGGCGCGCTGCAATCCACACTCACCTGCGGGAACGCGTTGCGACGGGCAGTGGATGGCAGTGGATAGAGTCATGACCACCATGACCGAGAATGGATCCCCGCTGCCACTCCTGTCCCGCTACGCCATCATGGTCGATGTCGGTTACATCTACGCGTCGGCCGGCGAACTGCTGTTCGGCGCCGCGTCGCGCCGCGAGTACCGGGTCGACGCGGACAAGCTGATCCAGGCGCTAACCCGGCACGCGGACGACCAGGTGCGCGGCGAACTGCTCCGGGTCTACTGGTACGACGCGGCGCGGGACCGGGTGCCCACCATCGACCAGCGCGTCATCGCCCAGATGCCGTGGGTGAAGCTGCGCCTGGGCAACCTCAACGCACGCGGCCAGCAGAAGGGCGTGGACGCCCAGATCCGCGCGGACATGGAGGCGCTGGCCAGGCACCGCGCGATCACCGACGCGATCCTGGTGGCCGGCGACGAGGACATGGTGCCCGCGGTCGAGGCGGCCCAGGCGTTCGGGGTCCGGGTCCACCTGTGGGGCGTCGAGCCGCCGTACGGCACGAACCAGGCCGAGCGCCTGGTCTGGGAGTCCGACACGGTCGAGGTGCTCGAGCGCTCGTTCGTCGAGCCGTACTTCACCCGGCAGATCACGGCCGAGCCGGCCGCCGGGCCCGTCAGCGGGCCGAGCCGGGCCGGCCAGCCGCTTGCCCCGCCCAGCCCGGCCGTCGCGGCCGTCTCGGGCGCGCCATCCCCGGCCCAGTTGTTCGGTGACCGGCACGTGCCGCGGCCGCCGGCCAAGGTGGCCCCGCCCGTGGGCACCGGTTACGCCCCGGCGGCCGCCGCCGCTGCAGCCGCGGCGGCCCGGCGCGGCCCGGAGAAGGAACGGGTCGAGGAGGCGGGCGAGCACGTGGCCCAGAAGTGGATCCTGACCCGCGGCGAGGACAACATCCGCGACCTGCTGCCCGGGCCGATCCTGCCGCCGGTCATCGACAAGGAACTGCTGGTCGAGGCCGAAAAGGAACTCGGGCTTTCGCTGCGCGCCTACCAGGAGGCCAGGGAGTGGCTGCGGGACGCGTTCTGGGTCCGGGTACACCGCCAGTTCGGCATCGGCGTCGGCAAGTCGAAGGGCTGACATCATGGAACCAGGACCGCCCGGACCCGAGCCCGGACCCGCCGGGGAGACCGCCATCGCCTTCGTCAGGGGCAACCCGTCCCCCAGGGAGATCGCGGTCGTCACGGTCGTCTTGTCGGCCCGGGCCAGGCGGGGCGGTGCCAGGGTGGACACAGATACGCGTTATGGCTGGTCAAACAGATCGCGACTGCTGCGGTCCCCCGTCGCGCGCAGTCCCGGCGGATGGCGTTCCAGCGCGCTGCCCCGCTGATCCGGCGGGGCGCTGCCGGCGGTCCCTGCCCGCTGGCCTGCCCCGACCTCACTAGACTCCTGCGCAGTCGAGAGGAGCCGGTTTCGTGCGCAAGGTCCTGATCGCCAACCGCGGCGAGATCGCCATCCGGATCGCGCGGGCGTGCCGCGATGCCAGCCTGGGCAGTGTCGCCGTGTACGGCGAGCTTGACCTGGATGCGCTGCACGTCACGATGGCCGACGAGGCGTACGCGCTGGGCGGCCGGAGCGCGGCCGAGAGCTACCTCGACATCGGCAAGATCCTCAAGGCGGCGGCCGACTCGGGGGCGGACGCGGTGCACCCCGGCTACGGGTTCCTGGCCGAGAACGCCGAGTTCGCGCGCGAGGTCATCGCGGCCGGGCTGACCTGGATCGGGCCGCCTCCGGCCGCGATCGAGGCGCTGGGCGACAAGGTCGCGGCCCGGCGGATCGCCCAGACCGTGGGCGCGCCGCTGGCCCCGGGAACCGACGGGCCGGTCGCCGACGCGGGCGAGGCCGCGGCGTTCGCCGCCGAGTACGGGCTGCCGATCGCGATCAAGGCCGCGTTCGGCGGCGGCGGGCGCGGGCTGAAGGTGGCCAGGACCGCCGACGAGATCGAGGCGCAGTTCGAGTCGGCGGTGCGCGAGGCGGTGGCGGCGTTCGGCCGCGGCGAATGCTTTGTCGAGCGCTACCTGGACCGGCCGCGGCACGTGGAGACCCAGTGCCTGGCCGACACGCGCGGCAACGTGGTCGTGGTGTCCACCCGGGACTGCTCGCTGCAGCGCCGCCACCAGAAGCTGGTCGAGGAGGCGCCCGCGCCGTTCCTGTCCGCCGGGCAGGAGGAACTGCTGCGCTCGTCGTCCAAGGCCATCCTGCGCGAGGCCGGCTACACCGGCGCCGGGACCTGCGAGTTCCTGGTCGGCCAGGACGGCACGATCTCGTTCCTCGAGGTGAACACCCGGCTGCAGGTGGAGCACCCGGTGACCGAGGAGGTCAGCGGCATCGACCTGGTGCGGGAGATGTTCCGCATCGCCGACGGCCAGGAACTGGGCTACGACGACCCGCCGCTGCGCGGGCACTCGATCGAGTTCCGGATCAACGCCGAGGACCCGGGGCG
>DATAVV010000190.1:0-18290 GCA_036267555.1 Streptosporangiaceae bacterium
GGGCCCGCGCAGCTACCTCCGGATACCGCGGATTTCACCGGGCGCGCCGGAGCGGTCAAGCTGCTGTGCGACGCGCTCGGCGCGGAGCCGGCGCCGGGCCGGCCCGGCGCGGTGGCGATCTCGGTGCTGGCCGGCATGGGCGGGGTCGGGAAGACCGCGCTGGCCGTGCACGTGGCGCACCGCCTGCACGACCGGTTCGGCGACGGCCAGTTGTTCGCCAGCCTGCAGGGCGCGACGCGCCCGCTGCGGTCGGCCGAGATCTTAGCTCGCTTCCTGCGCGACCTGGGCCTGCCCGACGCGTCAATCCCGCCCGGGGAGAGCGAGCGCGCGGCCCGCTACCGGACGCTGCTGGCCGGGCGGCGGATGCTGGTCGTGCTGGACGACGCCCGCGACACCGCGCAGGTCCGGCCGCTCCTGCCGGGCAGCGCGACCTGCGGGGTTCTCATCACCAGCCGCAGCAAGCTGGCCGACCTGCCGGGCGCGGCGCCCTTCGCGGTGGACATGCTGGAGCCGGGTGAGGCACGCGACATGTTCGCCGCGATCATCGGGGCCGAGCGAGCCGGGGCCGAGCCCGAAGCCACCTCGAGCGTGCTCGCATCCTGCGCGGGGCTGCCGCTGGCGGTCAGGATCGCGGCCGGCCGCCTGGCGTCGCGGCCGGGCTGGACCGTCGCCTACTTGGCGGCCCGGCTGGCCGACCAGCAGAGCCGGCTGACCGAACTGGCCGCGGGCGACCTGGCCGTCCGGGCCACCTTCTCGGTCAGCTACGCCGCCCTGCCCGCGGGCCGGGACGACGCGGGCAACGCGAGCCGGGCCGGTGCGGGCAACGCGAGCGTGAGCCCGGCGCGGGTGTTCCGGATGCTCGGCCTGGCCGGCGTGCCGGATCTCGCCCTGCCCGCCATCGCCGCCCTGGCCGACGCGCCGCCCGAGGCGACCCGGCGGGCGCTGGAGGCGCTCACCGACGCCCACCTGCTCACCTCCCCCGCTCCCGACCGCTACCGCCTGCACGACCTGCTCCGCAGCTACGCCGCGGACCTGGCCCAGCATGTCGACAGCGCACCGGACCGCAGTGCCGCGGCCGGCCGGATGATGCGCTGGTACGCGGCCCAGGCCGGCCGCGCCGCGCAGGCCCTGGCCCCCAGCCGCAGGCTGCCGCCCGCCGTCCGGGGGTACGCCGCCACGCCCGCCGCCGCCACCGCCACCGCCACCGCCGCGGCCCCGGCCGGCCACGGCGAGGCCCTCGACTGGTTCGAAACCGAGCGGGCCAGCCTCATCGCCGTCGCCCGCCACGCGGCCGATCTGGGCCTGCCCGACGTCGCGGCCTGCATCGCGGTCGCGATGTGGGGCTACTTCCAGCGCACGCCCTACGCCGAAGACTGGCTGGCCGTCAGCCAGGTCGGCGTCGACAGCGCCCGGCTCTACGGTGACGACGACGTCCTGAGCTGGATGCTCAACGGCCTCGGCCAGGTACACAGCCTGCACGAACGGTTCGGCGACGCCCAGTCCTGCCTGTCAGAGGCGCTCGAAATCCGCCGTCGGACGGGTGACAGGACCGGCGAGGCCACGATCATGAACTCGCTGGCCATCGACCTGCTCTACCAGGAGCGCTACACCGAGGCCCTGGACTACCTGAGCCAGGCCCTGGCCATCCACGCCAGCCTCGGGGAAGATCAGTACGCCGGGATCGCCCTGAACAACATGGGCCACATCCTGCTGTGCCTGCAGCGCTACGACGAGGCACTCGACCACCTGGGCCGCGCCCTGGCGATCCGCCTGGAAACCGGCGACCAGCACGGGCTCGGTATCACCGAGAACTCCCTGGGCGACGCCTATCTGGCCCTCGGCCGCCACGTCGAAGCGGTGGACCACTACCAGCGTGGCCGGGCCGCCCTGCAGGCCACCGCCCGCAACCACACCGATCACGCCGATGTCCTATGCAATCTTGGCACCGCCCTCGACGCTCTCGGCCGCACCGCCGAAGCCCGCGAAGCCTGGCAGGCCGCGATCCCCCACCTCGACCGCATGGACGACCCGCGCGCCGCCGCCCTCCGCACGCGCCTCGGTTAAGCACTAGCGTTACCCAGCGGCAGGAGGCGGGCCGTGACCAGCGACAGCCCGGCCTCCGCCGGTGACCTGCAGGCGTGGCTCGCCGGCGGTCGAACGTCACGCCATCGGCTACCGCGTGTAAGCCGGCCTGATCAGGCCCCAGCCAACGTAACTCCAGCCGTTTCCCGCACATGCCGATGAGCGAGCGTCCTGCCGCTGGCAATCGAGGTGCACAGATTGACAGGGTGAAGTTCTACGCTCCGGTTTTCGGCTTACCCCGGGGCTGAGGCCATATCTGAAGCAGGCAGCCTGCCTCGCCGGAATGGAAGCGCAGCCGGTAATCGCCGTGCCCCGCGGGGAGCGGCGGCACGTCCAGAACCCGGCCCCCGATCTCGCGCAGGACGATATAGCCCGTCTGAAACCGGCAGCTCACCTCGTTGATCGACACGTAGGAACGGTCGGGCGCCGGTGCCTGCGGACAGATCAGCACGGGCAGCACGATTTCGCTGTCACGGACCGGGGGCCAGAAGAGGACTGCCCCGGGCATGGCGTCGATCAGATCAGTACTGTCGGCGTTTTTGGGGACGGGCAGGATCTCGCCGAGCGACCCGTAGCGGTCGATCAGCGCGAACTGGCCCGCCCGGACTCGCAACGCGAACTCAAGACTTGCCACCGGGGCGCTCGCGCGCCGATCTGGTGCGAAGTCGCGGGGGATGCCGTCTGGATAGCCCCATCGCATGGCAAGCTCGGCGATCTGGCTGCCGGTGACAACAGTGGCCCGTTCGGCAAGCCCCGGAACGTCGGCGGCCCAGGGACGCTCGTAGGTTCCGATCGCGCTGAAGCGCTGCGGCGCCGCCGGGTCCGGTGGGCGCCACCGGGTCGCTTTCACCATCCCGCATCTGCGGCACGCCACCCTGTTGACGTTGACGAGGTGACCATCCCGGGCGGTCTCGGTCTCCGTGACTTCCAGCGATGATGGCGGAAAGTCGTGGTCCCGCCCGCATTCACCCAAAATCAGCTCCATGGCAACGTCGTCCCGGCTCGGGAAGGGCCGCCTCACCGGTCGTGTCCTTCCTTGTGCACGGGGCCACCTCGCCGCTGGGACAGGAACTCGCGGCCGCGCGCCGGCGTGATCGCGGCGGCTATGGCAGGCGCGGCCAGCAGCACCACGGGGGCGATGTGGCCGGCGGACCGGGGCCGCCACTGCGGCAGGGCGGACCTCACCGCCTGCCACAGCGCATCCGGCTCGTCCCGGTGCCTGGCCAAGGCCGCGCGGATCAGCGAGTCAAATTCCGGATTGCCGTAGCTCAGCCGGTGATCCGGCCGCCGCAGCCGAGCCTGGTGCTCGGCAATAACGATCTCCAGCTCCCGGATCTCCGGCCGGTCACCTATGAGCGCTGCTTGCAAGACTGAGCTGTGCGCGGGCCCGGCAGTGCGGTCGTGCTCGATGAACAGCAGCGGCAGAATTTCCTCGGTGAACAGCGGGTCGGTGAGCAAGCCCTCCGGCCTGAACTCCGGGTGCAGCAGATGGCCAAGCAGCAGGTGTGCGTCGTCTTGCTGGCCGAGAAACAGCAGCAGCTGCGCCCGCAGGAGCCCGGCGCGGCTCCTGCCGAACTCCTGGGCCTGCGCAAGCACGGCGACCGGGTCCTCGATCTGGCCCGCCAGGGCGTCTATGCGCGCCTGCTCTACCTTGCCGTCCCAGGTGTGGCGGGTTTCACCTGGGGGGTGGCGCATCTGATGGAACTCTGCGTAGAGATGCTCCATCAGCGCCGTGAATGAATCGAACCGGACTGGTGGCTCCGCTCGCCAGGTGAAATGGCTGTAGGCGGCCCACTCACCCGCCTCGTTCACGTCCTCCGGGTTCAGGAACAGGATGCCGGAGTCAGCCTCCAGCGAGATCAGCAGGGCCGGGCGGAATGGATTGCGGAATTCCGGCCCCTCATCGGAATCGTCATCGTCGTCCTCCGGCGCGTAGAACTCGTCCCAGTGCTCGGCCCAGAACGACTCCATGTCTCTCAGCCAGCTGATCGACGATGTGCCGCGCATCCGCGGCACAAATATTCCGGCATGCCGCCACCCGTCCGTAGTCAGCAGGAAGTCCCGATACGAGGGCGGCAACCGCACCCCGAGCCTGGCCTCGGCGGCCGCGACCGCGTCCGGGGCAGCCGGGGCGTACCCTAGCCAGCCATCGCGAACCGTATCGGGCTCGAGCTCTAGCGATTCGGCACTTGCGATCCACTCCCGGCTCCACCGGGTCAACCACGGCTTCCAGTCCACGGCCAACGATCGTATATGGGACAGGACGTACGCACAGTGATAAAACCCCCGAGGCTGGCAGCGCAGATCCTTGATCCGGCCGGACGCTGCCGGTGACGGGTGAATTTGGCGTCGCTGACAGACGCATCAGCAGTCCGGCGCGGTGCCACGACGGCATTGCGGCACCAGCATGGTGCAGCAAATCGGGAGATCTGGTGCGCGGTACGAACGCACGCTCATGCCGCTGTGGGTGATGAGGACCGGGTGGTGTTGGTCCTAGCCTTGGCTGGAGGACAGGCTCAGGACGGTGATCGATGTACCACGTGAACGCCGGCGACCTGCCGGGCAATGAGGTTTCCCGCACGTTCGAGGGCGGCAGGCATGGCCCGTGCTCGGTGTCGTTCTTCCTGGTAAACAACCAGCCCGGCCAAGGACCCAAGTTGCACCACCATCCCTATGACGAGACCTTTGTCATCCTCGAGGGGAGGGTCCGGGTCAGCGTCGGGGATGAGGTTCTCGACGGCGGCCCGGGCGACATCGTGGTCGGCCCGGCCGGGGTGCCACATGGGTTCACCAACGCCGGACCCGGCCCGGCCCGGCTGGTGTGCATCCATGCCGCACCGGAGATGACGACTGAGTGGGCCGACTGAGTGGGCCGACTGATCGATCGCCCGCGGGCCGCAGTGTCAGCGCTGGGCCCGGAACGGTTCGATGAGCTGCTTGGCGAGGAGTACCGGCGCCGGGCGGCCCGGGGCGCCTTGCTCGACCGGGACCGGGCGGCCGTCCAGGCCGGTGCGGCCCACGGTGTCGGCGCGGGACGGGAACCTGGCTCGGCCGGCGAGGATGTCCCAGATCGTGAGCACGACGCCGAGGTTGACGCCCTGGTTGTCCGGGTCGTGGTGGAACCGGTGGTAAGCGGGGCTCACGAGCACCCAGCCGGCCGGGCCCAGGGTCCAGCGCAGGTTGGCGTGCTGGAGCGTGCCGACGCAGATGTAGAGCGTGATGAGCACCGGGGCTACCGGGCGCGCCGGCATCAGGGCCACGACGGGGATGGTGGCCAGGATGAACCCCGTCGTGTGCATGAGCGGGTGCGCGCGGAATGAGGTGAGGACGCTCAGTTCTTCCTGGCTGTGGTGCAGGGCGTGGAAACGCCAGAGCGCGTCGAGCTTGTGGTCGGCGTAGTGGGCGAGCCAGTTGGCTCCGTCCATCGCCACGATGGTCAACGGGATGACCAGCCAGGCCGACCAGTGCGCGGCCGGCCGCACCTCGATCCAGGGGGCATGACTGGCGAGAAGCGACGCCGCCCCGAAACTGAGCAGCGTCATCAGCGGGATCACGACGATGGCGTGCAGGGCCACGAAGCAGACGTCCTGCACGTGGCCGCGGGCCAGGAGCGGGCGACGCTCCGCCGGCCAGATCCGTTCGCAGATCGCCGCCGCGACCACGAGCGCCACCAGCAGCGGAGCGGCGAGTTCGGCCCGGCCCGCGGAGAGCACGTTTTCGAGGCGGCCCTGTTTGAGCAGGCCGGCGGCGGCGACCCAGAGGATGAAGGCCGTTATCCCGGCCAGGACAAACGAGGCGGGTGACAGACGCCGCCACCACGCCAGCCGTATCCCGGCCGGCCCGCCCGCGGTCTCGTCCTGCGAAACCGCCAGCGGCCAGCGCCCTCCGGCCGCCTTGACCGGCACCTGGGCCTGGGAAACGGACACTGGAACTCCTCGGCTCACCCGTGCCTGCGATTCACGTCTTCCGTAAGGACTACGTTCCCGTCGGCATCCCCGTTCGATCCGGACGCCGGCGGGATGGTACCCCGAATCCGGCATCAATAAATTTCGGAACGGCGCTGACACCGCATAATCCGCCCAGGCTGTCATGATGGTCCGATGTCCGACCCCTCGCCTCCGCCCGATTCCCGGCGGGTCCGGCTCTGGAGAACCGCCGAGGCCGCCGGGGTCCCGTTGCGGACGATTCTGGTCACCGTCGCGGTCGTGGCGCTGGCCTTCCTGCTCGGCAAGCTGATCTTCCGGCTCCGCGACGTCCTCCTGCTGATCGTCGTCGCTGGGTTCATCGCCGTGATCCTGAACCCGCTGGTGGTGGCCCTGCAGCGGTGGCGGATCCCGCGGCGCGGCGCGGCCGTGGCCATGGTCACGCTGTGGGGCGTGGTGGTGTTCTTCGGCCTGACCGTGGCGTTCGGCTACCCGCTGGTGGGCGCGATCACCCACCTGGCCAACAAACTGCCGTCGTACGTGATCCAGGCCGAGCACGGCAAGGGCTGGATCGGGCACCTGGTGCGCCGATATCACGTGCAGCACTGGGTGCAGAGCAACGTGCCGAAGCTGATCGACTTCGGCAAGGGCCTCGCGTCGCCGGCCCTGAGCGTGGGCAAGGGCGCGTTCACGCTGGTGATCGCGCTGGTCACGATCTTCGTGCTCACGGTGCTGCTGCTGCTCGAGGGCCCCAAGATGCGGGCCGGGCTCCTGGGCGCGATGCGGCCCGAGCGGGCCGAGCGCTACTCGCTGATCGCGCGCGAGGTCAACCGGTCGGTCACCGGATACATGCTGGGGAACTTCCTGACCTCGCTCATCGCCGGCGGCGTCGTGTTCGTGACGCTGATGATCATGGGCGTCCCGTTCCCGTTCCTCTGGGCGCTCTGGGTCGCCCTGGTTGACTTCCTGCCGATGATCGGGGGCGCCCTGGCCGGCATCCCCACGGTCCTGTTCGCACTGACCCACTCACTCACCGCGGCCATCGTCACCCTGGTCGTGTTCCTGGTCTACACCCAGATCGAGAACCACATTCTCAACCCGATCGTGATGAGCCGGACGGTCCGGGTCAACCCGCTGCTCGTGCTGCTGTCCATCCTGATCGGAGCGGAAATCGGAAGCTGGATCGGCGGGATCTTCGGCGCGTTCGTGGCCGCGCTGATCTCGATACCGGCCGCCGGGGCGCTCCAGGTCCTGGTACGCGAGCTATGGCGGACCACAGCGCCGCCGCCGCTGGTCGCCGTGCCCGAGGCCGACGCTCAGCAAGAGCAGGCCGCCGCCGAGCCGCAGCGCGTGCCCCCGCCCTGACGCGCGGCTAGGCGTGGACCTCCGGGCGACGGTCGGCCCAGGGCGCGGCCTGCTCAAGCTGGCTGGCCACCCGGACCAGCAGGTCCTCCCGGCCGTACGCGGCGACGAGTTGCACGCCGACCGGCAGGCCCTCGGGCGTCCAGTGCAGCGGCAGGCTCACCGCGGGCTGGCCGGTCATGTTGAACTGCGCCGTGTACGGAATAAAGCTGACTACCCGCCTGCCCTCGCCCTGCGGGCCCTCGGCGGTGAACCAGCCCAGCTCGGGCGGCCGCCCGCCCAGCGTGGGCGTCAGCAGCAGATCGTGCCCGGCCCACCAGGAGGCCATCCGCCGGGTCCACATCCCGATCCACGCCCGGCTCTGCAGGTAGGTCACGGCGTCCAGCGCCTTGCCGCCCTGCCGGTAGAAGGCATTGCGCGGCTCGATCTCGTCATCGGCGATCGCCCGGCCGAGCAGCATCTCGAAGGCCCGGAACGTCGCCTCGGTGTCGGCCGCGATGATCGTCGTGAAGTGCTGGACGAACGCCTCGTCGAACATGGCGTCGGGGCCGGACTCCTCCACGTGGTGGCCCAGGCCTTCCAGCAGCCGGGCGGCGGCGGCGACCGCGACCCGGCACTCCGGGTCGTCCAGGTAGCCCTCGGCGCCGGGCCGGTCCACCAGGCCGATCCGCAGCCGTCCCGGGTCCGCGCCGACCTCGTCGCGCAGTGGCCGCGGCAGCGGCGGCGGGTAGTACGGCTCGCCCGACTGCCAGGTGCTGATCGCGTCCAGCACCCCGGCCGCGTCCCGCACCGACCGGGTCAGCGAGCCGTCGATCGTGCCGCCGGCCCAGCCCTCGCCCACGACCGGGCCCTGACTGACCCGCCCGCGCGTCGGCTTCAGCCCGACCAGGCCGCACTCGCTGGCGGGGATGCGGATCGACCCGCCGCCGTCGTTGCCGTGCGCCACCGGCACCATGCCGCTGGCCACCGCCGCTGCGGAGCCTCCCGAGGACCCGCCGGTCGAGCGGCTGGTGTCCCACGGGTTGCGAGCCGCGGGGAAGCTCCGTGCCTCGGTGGTGACCGTGGTGCCCATCTCCGGCACGTTCGTCCGGCCCAGGGCGACGAACCCGGCGGCCTTGAACGCCTCCGCGAGGAAGGACGTCACCGGCCACGGCATGTCGCGCAGCGCGCCGATACCGAACGCGGTCGGCTCCCCCTCGACCGTGCAACCCAGGTCCTTGAACAGGATCGGCACCCCGCGGAACGGACCGTCGGGCAGTTCGCCGGCCGCCTCGGCCCTGGCCTGGTCGAACCGGGTCCTGATCACGGCGTCGAGTTGCGGGTTCACGGCCTCGATGCGGCCGATGGCCGCCTCCGCCAGTTCCGCGGCGCTGACCTCACCGCTGCGCACGAACTCGGCCTGTCCGGTAGCGTCCACCCACGTCAAGTCGCTCATGAGGGTCATTGTGCTGCAGTTAGGCCAGGATGGGGGCATGGTGGCCGAGTATCGCCTGTATGGAGAGCTGGCGGGGTGGTGGCCGCTGATCTCGCCGCCGGAGGAGTACGCCGAGGAGGGGACGTACCTGGCGGAGGTGTTCGCCGGGGTGAGCGACGTGCTGGACCTGGGCAGCGGGGGCGGGCATGTGGCCGCTCAGCTCAAGGGAAAGCTGAACCTGACGCTGGTCGACCTGTCCGAGGACATGCTGTCGGTCTCCCGCCGGCTTAACCCGGAGTGCGTTCACGTGCGCGGCGACATGCGGACGATCCGGCTGGGACGCACGTTCGACGCGGTGCTGGCCCATGACGGGATCGACTACATGACGTCCGAGGACGACCTGCGGCAGGCGATCGAGACCGCGTTCGCGCACTGCCGCCCGGGCGGGATGGCGGTGTTCGTGCCCGACTACATCGCGGAGGAGTTCGTCGCGGCCAACGGCGGCGGGGGCGGCCGGGACGACACCGGGCGGCAGGCGAGCTTTCGCGAGTGGACCTGGGACCCGGACCCGGCCGACGACTGGATCCAGGTCGAGTACGAGTTCACGCTGCACACCGCGGACGGCACCGCCCAGGTCGTGCACGAGTCCCACCGGCTCGGCGCGTTCGGCCGCGACACCTGGCTGCGGCTGCTCACGGAGGCCGGCTTCGAGGCCCTCGCCACCGACGCTCCCGCCGGCGCGCGCGGCTACGTGTTCACCGGCCGGCGGCCACCCGCAGGCTGAACCCCATCAGCTATAACGCGGCAGCCACCAGACCGTGATCGCCCCCGCGGTGCCCTGGCTACTCGGTGCGCAGCACCTGTCCCGTGCGCAGCCGCGCGGCGTGCCGCTGCGGCCAGGCGGCCAGCGCGTTCGCGGCCAGCAAGGTGACCGGGGCGATCAGCAGCAACGCCCAGAAGGCCAGCGGCGGGTGATAGGCCAGCGGCGTGAACCCGGCGACCGCGCGCCAGACGCTGCGGCCGAGCGCGAAACCGAGCGGTACCCCGAACGCCAGCCCGACCACCGCCAGCACGCTCGCCTGGGCGGTGACGATCAGCCGCGTCTGCCGCCGGGTCATCCCGAGGGCGCGCAGCACGGCCAGGTCGTGCCGCCGGTGGCTCACGGCGATCGACAGCGCGTGCCCGACCGCGCCGATGGCGAGCAGCACCAGGAAGATGCTCAACGCCAGCGGCAGCAGCTCAAGGTCCTTGATCTGCTGGAGTTCCTCGATCGGCGGCGGCGGGGTGAACGCGATCGCCTGACCGCCCTGGCTGGCGGTGGCGGCGTCCAGCCGGCGCGCGACCGCGGCCACGTCGGCGCCGGGCCGCAGGGCCACGGTCGCGGCGTGGAACTTGAAGGCGTAGTGCGCGCCCTTGAAGAGCCGGTCGTACCCGGCCGGGGTGAGCCACGCCCCGTCGGAGTAGTCGTTGTGCGGGCCGGCCGGGACGAAGGCGATGCCCGTCACCGTCAGCTTCTGCTGCTTCGCGCCGCCGCGCAGACGGATGACCGACCCGGTCGCCGCGTTCAACTGCTGAGCCGTGATCGGGGCCAGCGCTATCTCGCCGGGGCCGGAAGGCATCCGCCCGGCGGTGAGGACCGGGGGCGTCCGCTTGCCGCCGACCGCGTCATAGGTGAAGCTCTCGACGGAAACCTGGCCGGCCTGCGCGCCCCCGATGCGGGCGTCGTCGACGCCGGTCACGTCGCGGTCGGCCGCGACCGCGCGCAGGATCTTCTGGGCCGGGCCGAAGTCTTGCCCGTTGTAGCCGAGGAACGTTTCTAGCTGCCAGGTCTGCCCGAAGCGGGCCGGGTTGGCGGCGGCGTCCGACACGCCCGCCGCGAACGTGAAGGCGGCGAGCACGCCGAGCACGCCCGCGACCGCGCCCACCAGCGCCGGGCGGACCGGCACGGCGCTGCGGCCGCGTCCGGGCTCGAGCGCGAACCGGGCCCCGATCACCACCGGCACCCGCAGGCCCGCCCGGCCCGCGGCGGCCGCCGCCACCGACCGGCGCTGGGGCGCGTGCCGCCGGCTCGCGGTCAGCGCGACCGCCGCCGCGGTGGCCGCTCCGGCCAGCACCAGCAGCGGGGCGAGGACCCAGCCGGTGCCGAGCACCAGCCAGTCGGCGTCCACGCCCGGGTTCGGCTCCATGATGGAGGCCATGCCGATCGGCATCCACTGCGAGGCCACGATCGCGCCGCCCACCCCGAGCGTCGCGCCGGCCACGGCGGCCAGGAACGGCCCGGCGGCCGCGGCGCAGACGGCCTGCCGCCTGGTCATGCCCACGGCCTGCATCACCTGCAGGTCCGCCACGGCGGCGGAGGTGAGCCGGATCACGGACTGCCCCACCAGGAAGAACGCGGCGACCAGCGCCGCCAGTGCGAACGCGAGCAGGCAGGCGGCCTCGTAGTCGGTGACCCGGCGGGAGGGGTCGCCGATGTTGGCCAGGTTGTTCCAGACGTCGATGTCGGACCGGCCGCTGACCTGGGCCAGGTCGGCCCGGAACCCCGGCAGCGCGGTGGCGCCGCCCTTCAGCCGGACCAGGGCGTTGATATAGGCCTGACCGTTGGTGCCGATGATGTTGGCGCGGTACCGGGTGTACAGCGCCGGCGACTCCTCCACGCCGCCGCTCTGGGAGGGGCTGTCCGCGTCGAGGGCCCACGGCGTCCGGCCGATCCCGACGACGCGGACCCGGATGACGGGCCCGCGCGGCCGGCCTGTCGTGCCGTCGTACCCGTTGTTGGCCTGCGCCACGGTCGGCAGTTGCAGGTCCATTGTGCTGCCGACGCCCTTGCCGTAGAACGCGGCGAACTTGGCGGTGACGATGATCTCGTCGGCCCGGTGCGGGTTGTACATCCGCCCGGCCAGCATGACCGGCCGCTCCACCGTGCGGCCCATCTGGTCGTCCATGGTCGCGAACCCGGTGCCCGCGCTCGTGCAGCAGGTCAGCAGGCCCGCGTAGGTGACAGGGAACTCGGTCAGCGCGGCGACCTCGGGCAGTGCCCGCACCTTGGCCCAGTCGAACCCCGGCTGGTTGGGCAGCACGGCGGCGGTGGCGGGACGGGTGCGCGCCCACAGCCGGTCGAACGCGGTCGAACCACGCCGGGCTCCGGCGACCGCCGTCAGGACCGTGGTCGTGGCCAGGGCCACGAGCAGCGCCAGAACGGCCAGCGAGCGCCACCGCTGGCGCCCGTCCAGCCGCAGCCAGGTAAGCGTAATCCGCATGCCCGTTCCCCCACTGTCACGTGCCTCCCGGCCGCACCGGTCCTGGGCCCCCAGCACCTGGCTCAAAGTAGATAACCAAGTACGGAGCCGCCGCCAGTGTGCTGCAGCGACTTCTGCCGGAAGCTGGCCCCACCCCCGCAGGCGTGCTGGCCTCACCAGGGGCGGTGCAAGCGTCCCGAGATAACCACATGCGATCGGCACTCTCCCTGGTTAACGTCAGCCTTTGTGATCTATCAGGACCCGCTTGCCTATCTGCTCGGCCTCGAAGGCATCGCGCTGCTGGATGCCTGGGCCGGGGACCACGACCGCGAATTCGTCGGTGCCCGGCTGGCCGAGATCCGGCGGCTGCTGGATGACGAGAAGCTGCGGGACCGTGGCGTGCTCGCCGAGCGCGTCAGCACCATCACCGCCTACGAGCAGCATTCCGCCCGCTATGACGCGGAGGTGGGCGGCGGGCTGTTCGCTGCCGACGAACCGGTCGTGGCCGAGTACCTCAGCGGCCGGGAGCCTGGTGTCGCGCTGGACGCCGCATGCGGGACCGGCCGTTTCGCCGAGTTCCTGGCCAAGCGCGGGCATCGGGTCATCGGCGTCGACAGCTCACCGGACATGCTCGCTCACGCGCGGCAGCGGGTCCCGGATGGCGAGTTCCATGTCGCTGAGCTGGACCGGCTGCCGCTTCCGGATGACTGCGCGGACGTCATCGTCTGCGCGCTCGCCCTTGTTCACGTCCCCCGCCTCCATCCGGTACTGGCCGAATTCGCCCGCGTGCTGCGCCCCGGCGGGGACCTGGTCATCTCGGACCTGCATCACGAACGCGTCACCCGCGGTTCGGTGATCACAGCTTCCGGTCCGGCGGGCGAACCGTGCATCGTGGCCACCTACCGGCATCACCTCGGCGACTACCTGCGGGCGGCACTGAGCCTCGGCCTGCGGGTAATGCGTTGCGAGGAGCCAGGCGCCGCCCGGCCGAGCGGGCCGCTGCCCGAGCCAGCGACCGAGATCGGCGATTGGCGGGACTGGCCGTGGTCGCTGATGGACTACCTGCCGTCGGCGGCGCGAGCCGCTGGCGGCTGCCCGTCACTGGTCATCTGGCACTTCCGGCTGCCCGTCGCCTGAACCCGCTGTTGCCGGCCCATAGGTTGAGGCCATGCCAGCACTTCCCGACTTCCGCCTGGAGACCTACTTCTCCCGCTGGGAATTCGCGGCCCGCTACAACCTCACCGCGTCCGATGCCCAGACGATGTCCCTGGCCGGGCTGCTGGACCTGGCCGACGACGACGGCCGGGCCCGGTGGGAGTCCCTGCACCTGGGCTACACCGAGACGTTCGGCCTGCCCGCCCTGCGCGAGGCGATCGCAGAGACCTACGACCAGGTGGCCGCGCCGGACGTGCTCTGCTTCACCGGCGCCGAGGAAGGCATCTACCTGGCCATGCAGGTGCTGCTCGGCCCGGGCGACCACGCCGTGGTCGTCACGCCCAACTACCAGGCCGCCGAAACCGTCCCGCTGTCGATCTGCGACGTCACCGGGGTGGCCCTGCGGCCCGAGGACGGCTGGGCCCTCGATCTGGAGGCCATCGAGCGGGCGCTGCGCCCGGCGACCCGGGTGGTGTCGGTCAACTTCCCGCACAACCCCACGGGCACGGTCCCCGGCGAGGACACCTGGCGCGCGCTGGTGCGCCTGTGCGACGAGCGCGGCATCCGCCTGCTGTCCGACGAGGTCTACCGCGGCCTGGAACTCAGCCCGCGCAGGCCGCTGCCGCAGGCCGCCGACCTGTCGCCGACGGCCCTGTCGCTGAACGTCCTGTCCAAGGCCTACGGCCTGCCCGGCCTGCGGATCGGCTGGATCGCCTGCCGCGACCGAGACCTGCTCGGACGGCTCGAGCACGCCAAGCACTACACGACCATCTGCGGGTCGGCGCCCAGCGAGATCCTCGCGCTGATCGCCTTGCGAGCCCGCGATCGCATTCTGGCCCGGAACCGGCAGATCGTCGCGCACAACATCCCGCTGTTCGAGGCGTTCTTCGCCCGGTTCCCCGGCCTGCTCGAGTGGCAGCCGCCCCGGGGCGGCTGCGTCTGCTTCCCCCGGTACCTAGGCCCCGACGGCGTCGAGGCGATGTGCACCGACCTGGTCGAGCAGGAAGGCGTGCTCCTGCTCCCGTCCAGCATCTACAAATCGGACCTGACCCCTACGCCCACGGACCGCTTCCGCATCGGAGTCGGCCGCCTGGGCTCCGCCGAGCCCCTCGATCTCTGGGCGGCGTGGCTCGAAAAGCGTTTCTAGGCCGGTTAAGGCATATGGGTCCGCAGCACTCCGGCCGACCAGGCCGGTGCGGATGGCAAAAGTTTGCGGAGAGACGGTCCGCGTCGGAGGTCATAAGGGGTTAGACCGGTGAAGACGGCCTTGAATCGGCTAGCTTTGGCCTATGCCAAAGAAGCTGGTACGTCTCGGGCGCGTGCAGGGTTACCGGCCATCGCGTCGCCAGCTAGAAGAGTTGCTGGCGCTTGCCCAGAAAGGCATAGAGGAAAATGCGATCGCGCGATTAGAGTCTCACCAAGGTGACGAGCAATTCTACACACGCAGAGGAATTGGCAAGGTCGAGTCTGACAATTTGAGTGAGATGATTAGCGATGCAGGCAATCCTGCGGAACTAAGTAACCTGCATTTTTCAATTGATCAAACCTCCCCACCTTCGCGAAGCGTTGAAGTCTACATAGGACCAGGAGACTGGACGGATTATCGCGTCGAATCAGATGATCAAACCTGGGCGCTTGGACGTTATCATGAACTAACGGATAAGCTTTTGGCCGACAGAACCTGGTACGCCAAACATCTCGCGCCGAACCCCGAAAGATTCGGGAATGATGATCATTGGTACCCTACGCCATGGGAGGTTACGACTGACTGGCGCACTCCATTCCTCACCAATGGGCTGGGCCTACTATGGGCGCTGCTCGTAGTCGAAATCTCGCTGGGCGCTTTTATCGCAGACTTGTACTACCTTCCCAGCGGAAGCAGCCAGCAAGAGAGATTGCAGGAGCGGCAATCCGCCCTATACACGATTCACTTGATTTCTCATAGCGCCTTCATCTACGTGGGCCTTAACATTACCTACGTGATTGTTTTAATAGCGCTCCAGCGTCAAATCCTGTCGCTCCGTCAATCCAAGGTGGTGCTGCAGGCTTCTCCGTTGCTGTCTCAGTTTAGTTTCCAGAACCGTCGAGTGGATGCCATTAACCTGGCGTCCTTCTATGTGGCGCTCATTACGTTCGCGGTGACAGCCATCGCCTTGCTGATCCGCTAGATCGGCGATTCCTGTTCGGGTGCGCGGCGTATCGGATTGATAGTGAAGTGGGAGGAAGGCATCGATGGCCGCTCAGTACTCCAGGCCTCGACACTCACTCGCTACGGGTAACTGACTACATCGCTCGGGCCCGGGTTGGCCTCGGTCACGGCCGCGCCTGTGGTGTTGACGACGTGGTCGATGCTGCCCGAGCCGTTCAGGAAGCGGGTGAATACGTCGTTGAGCTGCACGCCCGGCGTGGCGGGCACCGCGAACGCGGTCGCCGACTCGATGGGCACGCCCTGGTCGAAGAAGCAGTAGCTGCCCATCCCGTAGCCGGAGAAGCTCGTGACCCGGGGCGAGATGACGAACGCCGGATAGCCGTTGGACGAGCCCGACATCCAGGCCGCCTGGCTGGGCGGGTCGTAGGGCATCTCGTTCTGGAAGAAGATGTCCTGCCCGCTCTGGCCGTTCCAGACGACCTCGTTCTGCTGATAGTGCTCCACCGCGAGGCCATACGCGGTGACGTGGCTGCCGTTGACCACCAGGCCGGTGTCGGCGACGTTGCCGGTCCACCCCACGCCCGCGCCGTGGTCGGCCCGCCAGGCCCAGATGTCGTCGAGAATGACATCGGAGCTGTTGACGACCAGGCTGTCGGTGGCCGATCCGGCGGTGGCCCCGCCGATACGGAAGAACACGTCCTGCACCAGGGTGGGATCGGACGCCCGGCCGGTCGCGGCGGCCCGCGAGCCGCCCACCTGGAGCAGTGCCGGCGAGTTCTTAGGCCCGGCGTCAAAGATCATGCCGGAGAGCTTGACCCCGGGCACGCCCAGGACCTGCATCGCGGCGGTACCGTGCTGCGGGACCAGGGTGGGGAAGCCCAGCCCGAGCACGATCGTGTCCGGCCTGGTGACCACGATCGGCGCCGCGAGGTCGTAGACCCCCGGCGTCAGGATCAGGTCCTTGCCCAGGGCGAGCGCGACGTCGATGGCCAGGACCGGCGTGCTCGGCGACGCGATGAAGAACTTGCTGACCGGGATCGAGGTCCCGGCCGTGGTTCCGCTGGCCCAGGACGGCCCGGAGGAGTCGCGGCGCAGCGCCGGGACGAAGACGCTGAACTGGCCGGCCGCGTCGGTCTGCAGGAACGGTTCCTCCTGGGTCACCGGGCTGGTCGCCAGCGTGGTGTAGGGCGCGGTCCCCCCGGCCAGGCCCGACGTGGCGGAGAAGCTCTGCGCCGGG
The DNA here is from genome assembly GCA_036267555.1 of Streptosporangiaceae bacterium. Classification (GTDB taxonomy): domain Bacteria; phylum Actinomycetota; class Actinomycetes; order Streptosporangiales; family Streptosporangiaceae; genus JASHPR01. The sequence continues at coordinate 16,562 of DATAVV010000190.1, forward strand.
GCACCGGGATCGCCCGAGAAGACCTGGTTCCAGACGCCGTTCGACCAGCCGTCCAGGCTGGTGTTGCGGACCAGGAACTGCTGCTGCGAGCCGTTGATCACCGTGCCGCCGGAGAACGCGGAGTCGGCGATGAACCCGCCGCTGGCGTACTGCGGGCCCGCCGAGCAGTAGTCCATCAGGGACAGGTTGCCGCCGGTGATGGCCACCCGGCGCATCGGCGCCGCCTGCGAGACGGCCCAGAAGTCGGTGCCGGACTGGCAGCCCGTCTGCCCGGCGATGTTGATGGTCAGGTTGGACAGTGAACGCCAGAAGTTGTCCAGCGCGATGCAGTTGCTGCTGCCGTCGGTCGTGGGGAAACACTGGTTGTACACGTCGATCGTGCCGTTGATGACCACGTCACCCGGCGCACTCCCCAGGCCCGCCACCTCGGTGTAGTAGCCCACCTGGAACGACAGCGGGTCGGCGGCCGAGCCGTAGGTACCCGGCTCGAACAGCAGCGCGTAGCGCTGGGTCCCGAACTGGTTGGAGATCTGCTGGTCCGCGATCGCGTCGACCGTGGCCTGGATCTGGCTCTGCGGCATGCCCGGGGTGAAGACGTAGACGTCGGGGCCGAGGTCCGGCTCCCCCGCCGGCGCGGCGGCGGCCGGGATCGCCGCGGCGGCAGCGGCCCGGGCGGGTGCGGCGGCAGCGGCCCGGGCGGGTGCGGCCGAGGCCGGACCCGCGATCCCGGCGACGGTCATCGCCAGGGCGCTCGCCGCCATGGTCAGGGTCAGGGAGAGGCGTCTGCGCGTCATCAGCGGTCCGTTTCTGTCCGTAGCGCCAGCGCTACCGCATTTCGTTCGCCAGCTTCTCCCAGTTAGACCGGCGCCCAGAAGCCCCGATAACGATTTTTACGACTTTTAAATAACGCCCGTACCCGGATCTTTCCCGACATTAGAGCGTCATACCGCCCGCCATTTCGCCTCGCACCACCGTCACGAGCAGGTTCAGCCGGGCCGGGCAGCCGGCGTGGCGTTTCCAGCGGGTTTGGTGTCCGCGGCGCAATGGAGGCTGACTTTCCGTGACGCTTGTTGTCGTAGAGGATCCAGATGCCGAGCGTTATACGGCCGCGCTGGCCTCGCACTTTCCGGGCGTCCGGTTCGCCGGCCTCATCCTCACGTCCACCCGGGGGATGCACGCCACGCAGATGGGCGAGATGGTCCTGACCCAGATGCTGGTCCTGGCCCGGGACGTGCCGCGGAGCGTTCTCAGCCAGCAGCAGCGCCCCTGGGAGCGGTGGTACCCGCAGGTCCTTAGCGCCGGGGACGGCCCGTTCGACGAGGTGCACAACTACGACGCCATCGCGCGCGTGGCCTCGTTGGCCGGAGCGAGCACTACGTCGAGGCGGCCCTGGGCTACATCCGGCCCAGCTTGAGCTGTTACCTGGCGGGCGCATTCGACGCCATGACGAACCGCGTCGACGCGAACGCCGGACGGTCATGAGCGGGCCGGATGGAACAGCATCTGGCTCATGCGCAGCGGCTGCGCGAGCAGGCCGCCGCCCAGGGGCAGGCCGGCGGTCGGGCCCTGGCACTGCGCCAGCACCGACACGGCGCCTGCCTTCTCGGCGCCGGTGATGAACGGCTGGGCCGCCGACATCGCGTCGACGCGGCCCGCCTTCAGGGCGGCGACCATGGCCGCGAACGGGATCGCCACGTACTTGACCGTGACCAGGTTGACGTGGTCCGCC
>DATAVV010000191.1:0-9490 GCA_036267555.1 Streptosporangiaceae bacterium
CCGCGGGCGCCGCGACCGAGGCGCGCACGTCGATCTGCGCCGCGAGGTGGCAGATCAGCTCGGGCCGGACCTGCTCGACCAGCGCGGCCAGCGGCCCGGCCTCGGTGATGCTCAGCTTGTGCAGCACGGCCCGCTCGTCGAGGCGGCCCAGCCGGCCGCTCGACAGGTCGTCGACGACCGTGACCTCGTCGCCCCGGGCCAGGAGCGCGTCGCTCAGGTGTGAGCCGATGAAGCCGGCGCCGCCGGTGACGAATACCCGCATGGGAGTGGAGTTTATGCCGCGCCCGCTGAGGCGGCGGGGCTGACCAGCCAAGTCATGGTTCGTCGTAAAACCCGTAAAAACCTGTATTTATAACGAGAGTCGCGGGGCTCACTCGAGCGTCACGGCCAGCCCGGGTGCGGCGAGAGCCATGGGGCCGTCGAAGACCTGCCCGGCTTCGTCCAGCGCGTCGGCCTTGTCGGTCCACGGGGTGATGTGGGTCAGCATGAGCTGGCCGGCCCCGGCCGCCGCGGCGCAGCGGCCGGCCTGGCGCGCGGTGAGGTGGACCCCTTCGGGCAGGGCCGGCGCGCCGTCGGGCGGCTCGAGGAACGACGCCTCGCACAGCAGTACATCGGCCCCCCGGGCCAGGTGCTCCAGCGCGTCGGTGGGCCCGGTGTCGGCCGAGTAGGCCAGCACCCGCCCGGCGTGCTCCACCCGGAAGCCGAACGTCTCCACGGGGTGGTTCATGGCCGCGGTCGTGATCCGCAGCGGGCCGATCTCGATGGGGCCGGGGGCGAGCCCGGTGAAGTCGAACGCGTCGGACATCCCGTGGCCGGTGCCCGCGGCCGACTGGGTGTCGGCCGCGGCCGGGTCGGCGGTGAGTGCCCGGCCCAGCCGCACCGCCGCCTGGGACGGGCCGTAAACCGGGATCCTGGGCCTGGGACCCTCGGGGTGATAGGTCAGCGCCACCGAGTAGCAGCACAGGTCGAGACAGTGATCGGCGTGCAGGTGGCTGACGCAGATCGCGTCGATGCCGTCGAGGCCGGCCTCGCGCTGCAGCGCGGACAGCGCCCCGCTGCCGAGATCGATCAGCAGCCGGAAGCCCTCGGCCTCGACCAGGTAGCAGGACGCGGGACTGTCCGGGCCGGGGAAGCTCCCCGAGCACCCGATGATGGTGAGCCGCACGGCAGCCAGGCTACGCCGAACGCATCTACCAATATCGTTAAGAACACGGCATGATCCCTGCAGGGTGCCGGCACGCGGGAGGGAATCGATGGCCGACCAGACGACCGAAGAGCCTGCGGCGACGTCGCCGGCCCTGGCCGAGCCGACCATTCACGTGCGCTTCGGCTGGGTCACCGGGCTTGGCCTGGCCAGCCTGGGCATGTGGATGGCCTCGTACACCCCGCTGCAGGTGCTGCTGCCGACCCAGTTGCAGGACATCACCCCGCGCCACAAGATCGTCGCCCTGGCCGTGGTCACCGGGGTGGGCGCGATCACGTCTGGCCTCGCCACGCCGATCGCCGGGGCGCTGTCGGACAACACCACGTACCGGTTCCGGTTCGGCCGGATGACCGGCCGGCGGCACCGCTGGACGATCAGCATGGCCGTGCTCGCCGCCCTGTGCCTGGCGGGGCTGCCGACGCAGAAGTCGGTCCTGGGCGTGGTGGTTCTGTGGGCGCTGTTCAGCGCGTTCCAGAACGGCGAGTACGCCAGCCTGAGCGCGGCCATCCCCGACCACGTGCCGGTCAAGCAGCGGGCCACGGTGGCCGGCTGGGTCGGGATGCCCCAGGCGCTCGGCCTGGTCGTCGGCACGGTCCTGGTCGTGGCGGTGTTCACCGGCCTGATCTCCGGCTACCTCACGCTCGCGGTGGGGCTGGTCGTGCTGACCCTGCCGTTCGTCCTGCTCACGCCCGACCCTCCGCTGGATACCGAGCACGCCCAGCCGTTCTCCTGGCGGCAACTGGGCCGCTCGTTCTGGGTCAGCCCCCGGGCCTACCCCGACTTCGCGTGGGCCTGGTCCACCCGCTTCCTGATGTCGCTGGCGATCGCCATGGGCACGCTGTACCTGCTCTACTTCCTGCGGGACCAGATCCACTACGCCCGGCTGTTCCCCGGCCAGACGGCATCGGACGGGCTGCTGATCCTGATCGTGATCTACACGGCCGGCGTGGTGCTCACCGCGATCGTGGGCGGGATGATCTCCGACCGCATCGGCCGCCGGAAGATGATCGTCACCGTGTCCGGCGTCGTGATCGCCGCCGCGGCCTTGCTGCTCACGGTCGTGGAGACCTGGACCGCCGCGATCGGCGCCGCGGTCCTGTTCGGCGTGGGATTCGGCGCCTACCTGGCGGTGGACCAGGCCCTGATCACCCAGGTGCTGCCCGCGGCCCGGGACCGGGCCAAGGACCTGGGCGTGATCAACATCGCCCTGGTCTGCCCGTCGGCCATCGGCGCCCTGATCGCCGCGCCCCTGGTCTCCCTGGGCGGCTACCCCACCCTGTTCGCGGGCACCGCCGTCGTCGCCTTCCTCGGCGCCATAGGCGTCTGGCGCATCAAATCCGTTCCTTAGCCCTAGGGGGGACGACCCCCCTATAACCCCCCGGCGCTTCGCCTGGCGGCTCCGCGAAAACCGTTTTGCCATCCGCTCGGGCCGGGCCTCCGGCCGGCCCTCCCGGCTGGCACCGGCCTGGTCGGCCGGAAGCCCGCACGTGGTGCAGGCCATCCGCTCGGGCCGGGCCTCCGGCCGGCCGTCGCGGCTGGCACCGGCCTGGTCGGCCGGAAGCCCGCACGTGGTGCAGGCCATCCGCTCGGGCCAGCCTCCGGCCGGCCGTCGCGGCTGTCCTAGCTTCGCCTGACCGGCTTCCGTTCATGATCTGGGTTACTCGCGCGCGATATGCGCGCGTCATCGACCCGGATCATGAAAAGGACTACTTTTCGCGGCGGGCGCTGCGGCCGACCCGGGCGATTTGGTGGCTCTGGGCGACTAGCTGGCCGGCGGCGTCCCAGACCTCGGAGGCCTCGTCGAACCAGCCGCCGCTGGCGTGGCGGCACCAGGAGCGCAGCCGCAGCGGGCCGGCCGCGGGGGCCGCGCGCATGTACCAGGTCAGTTCGACGGTCGGCGCCCAGCCCGCGGCGCCCAGTCCGAACACCGCCGGCGGCAGCGCGTCCACCGCCAGCGCGAGCAGGTACGCGTCGGGGTCGCGGGCCTCGCGCAGCGCGAAGTACCCGCGCATCTCGGGGATCCCGGACGGCTGGCCGTGCCGCCAGCCGATCGAGGCCGGGTCCAGGCGCATGTCGACCTGGGCCGCGTACCCGGCGACCCCGTCCGGGCCGACCGTGCCCCGCCACGGGCCGAGGTTCACGCACTCCTCGATGGGCGGCAGCCGGGGCGGGTCGCCGGTCCAGGTCAGGTCGCCGTTGGCCGACGGGCCCGCGGGCAGGTCGCCGGTGGTCACGGTCACGTCGAGGACCGCCTGGCCGTCCTGGACCAGCGCGGCGCGGGCGGTGGCCGCGGTCCGGCCCTGCTTGAGCCAGGTCACCTCGATCTCGGCGGGCTCCAGCCGCGGCACGCGCAGGAAGTGCGCGCTGGTCGCGACCGGGTACGGATGCGGGGCGCCGTCCAGCACGGCCCGCAGGGCCGTGGCCACCATCACGCCGCCGTTGACCGCGGCCGGGGTGGCGCTGCCCGCCGCCACCAGGGCGAACCGCTCGTCGGGCCGGACCTCGTACCGCCCGTCTCCGGCCGGCCGGGCCGCCGTGGCCTCGTCGAATACGGTCATGCCGGCCGCCCGCTCATCCCGTCCCCTGTCACGCCCACAACTGGCCCTCCAGCCGGGCCTCGGCTTCTTCCAGCGTCCCGGAGTAGGCGCCGGTGGACAGGTAGCGCCAGCCGCCGTCCGCGATCACGACCACGACGTCGGCCCGCTGGCCGGCGGCGGCGGCCTTGGCCGCCATGGCCAGCGCGGCGTGCAGCGCCGCTCCCGACGAGATTCCGGCGAACAGGCCCTCGACGTCGAGCAACTCCCGGGTCCGGCGCAGCGCGTCGGCCGAGGTCACCGAGAAGCGCGAGGTCAGCACCGACGCGTCGTACAACTCGGGCACGAACCCCTCGTCGATGTTGCGCAGCCCGTAGACGAGTTCGCCGTAACGCGGCTCCGCCGCGACGATCTGCACATCGGGCACGTGCTCGCGCAGGTAACGGCCGGTGCCCATCAGGGTGCCGGTGGTGCCGAGCCCGGCGACGAAGTGGGTGACCGACGGCAGGTCCTCCAGGATCTCGGGCCCGGTGGTCTCGTAGTGGGCCAGCGAGTTGGCCTCATTGCCGTACTGGTACAGCATCACCCAGCCCGGGTTGTCGGCCGCCAGTTGCTTGGCCACCCGGACCGCCTCGTTCGACCCGCCCGCCGCCGGGGAGGAGATGATCCGCGCGCCGTACATCTCCAGCAACTGCCGGCGCTCGGCCGAGGTGTTCTCCGGCATCACGCAGATCAGCCGGTAGCCGCGCAGCTTGGCCACCATGGCCAGGGAAATCCCGGTGTTGCCCGAGGTGGGCTCGAGCAGGGTGGAGCCCGGCTTGAGCAGCCCCTCCTTCTCGGCCCGCGACACCATGAAGAACGCCGCCCTGTCCTTGACCGAGCCCGTCGGGTTCCGGTCCTCGAGCTTGGCCCACAGCCGCGCGGTGGGCGCCGGGGACAGCCGGGGCAGGCCGATCAGCGGCGTCCGGCCGAGCGAGTCCAGCAGCGAGTCGTAGCGCATCGGGCTGGCGGCGGCGGGCTAGCTGGCCCCGCCGGCCACGGCCGGAAGCACGGTGACCGTGTCGCCGTCCTTGACGGCGGCGTCCAGGCCACCGAGGAAGCGCACGTCCTCGTCGTTCAGGTACACGTTGACGAAGCGGCGCAGCCCCGAGTCGTCGACCAGCCGCTCCTGCAGCCCGCCGTACCGGTCGTTCAGGTCGGCGAGCAGGCCGGCCAGCGTGTCACCGGACCCCTCGACCGACTTGGCCCCGCCGGTGTAATTGCGCAGGATGGTCGGGATCCGTACCTCGATGGCCATGGATAGCACTCCAGATCAAGCAGGTGGGTCAACGGGATTTCGTGCGGGTCAACCGGGAGCGGCCCCGGATCATTCCGGTGCGGGCCGCGCGGCCCGTGCGGGCCGCGGATCGCCGGGCTCGTCATCGGCGCCGTGTACCTCCTCCTCGGTGACGGCCCCGTCGACGATGCGGAACGAGCGGAACTCGACCTCGTCGGGGTCGCGGGTGGACACCAGCACATAGTGTGCCTCAGGCTCGCTCGCGTAGGAGATGTCGGTCCGCGACGGGTAGGCCTCGGTCGCGGTGTGCGAATGGTAAATGACCACGGGTTCCTCGTCCCGGTCGTCCATTTCCCGCCACACCCGCAGTTGCTCCATCGAGTCGAACCGGTAGAACGTCGGGGACCGCTCGGCGTTCAGCATCGGGATGAACCGCTCGGGACGGTCGCTGCCCGCCGGGCCGGCGATCACCCCGCACGCCTCGTCCGGGTGATCGGCCCTGGCGTGCTCGATGATCGCGGCGCGCAGCGCGCCTGGCAACGTCAGCATGGACGCGAGAGTAACCCGCGCGGGTGGCGGGCGGCGCGGCCAGGCTCAGGACAGCGACCGGACCAGTGTGTCCTGGATGTAGGCCAGCCACTGGTAGACCCCGACGTAGGCGGCGCGCGGGTCGTCCGGCGACATGTCCGAGACCTGGTCGTCGAAGTCGTCGGTGACCTCGAGGGACACGCCGAGCATCAGGCGCACGTCGTTGAGGGCGCGCAGCCAGGCCTGCGCCTCAGGCTCGGCCAGCCGGACCCGGCCCCCGCCGGGGGGCAGGGTGGCCAGCACGGTCCTGGCCGTGGCCACCTTGCCGGAGCGCAGCCCCTGCTCGGTGTAGCGGCGAAACTCGTCCGCCGCCTCCGGATTGCCCTCGTAGGCGTCAGGAAGCAGCCGGGCCACGACGGGGTCGTCGGACAGCGTGGCGTTCTCGGTCAGCCCGACCATCGCCGCGAGGTCGTCGGCGTCCACGGACCCGTCGACCGGCAGGCCCTCGGCCTCGCCCTCCGGGTCGCCGGGCTCCCCGAGCAGCTCAATCACCTGGCCGATCAGGTCGCGGATGATGGCCGCCTGGGCCGCCCCGAACCGCGCCGTGGGGCCGCCATGGGCACTGCGGAACCCGCCCATTAGCTCCTCCAGGCTCGCGCCCTCATCCGGGTCCTGGCCGCCGTCAGTCACGAATCGTGGCTGATCGTGGCCCATAGGCCGTAGCCGTGCAGCGTCTCCGCGTCGCGCTCCATCGCCTCGCGCGCGCCGGAGGAGACCACGGCCCTGCCCTTGTGGTGAACGTCCAGCATGAGCTTTTCCGCCTTTGGCTTCGCGTAGCCGAAGACCGTCTGGAATACGTACGTAACGTACGACATGAGGTTGACCGGGTCATTCCATACAATCGTGACCCAGGGCAAGTCAGGAGCCGTCTCCTGCTCGGTCTCTGGTAGGTCAACCTCTGCAGGCGCCACGCTCACCGGCCGTCACCTCCCTGTGCGTAAGCCTCCAGTCTGCCAAAGCTGCGGCGCGGGGGTGACATCGGCGGCCAGCCGCCTTCGGGACCGGGCGGGCCGCGCCCTTAGGCTTCTCTTCGTGACGAGCACCGCCCTGCTGACCGATCACTACGAGCTGACCATGCTGCGCGGGGCGCTGCGCAGCGGCGCGGCGCGCCGCCGCGCCGTGTTCGAGGTCTTCGCCCGGCACCTGCCGATCGGACGGCGGTACGGGGTGGTGGCCGGCACCGGCCGGCTGCTCGACGCGATCGCCGAGTTCCGGTTCGGCCCGGCCGAGCTGGACTTCCTGCGTGAGGCCGGGGTGGCCGACGAGCCGACCCTGCGCTACCTGGAGTCCTACGCCTTTACCGGAGACATCTGGGGCTACGCCGAGGGCGACTGCTACTTCCCCGGCTCCCCGATCCTGGTCGTCGAGGGCACGTTCGCCGAGGCCGTGGTGCTGGAGACGATCGTGCTCTCGATCCTCAACCACGACTGCGCGATCGCGTCGGCCGCGTCCCGCATGGTCACGTCGGCCGGCGACCGGCCGCTGATCGAGATGGGCTCGCGCCGCACGCACGAGATGGCCGCGGTGGCCAGCGCCCGCGCCGCCTACATCGCCGGGTTCACCACCACCTCCAACCTGCGGGCGGGCCAGCGGTACGGAATCCCGACCAGCGGCACCAGCGCGCACGCGTTCACGCTCGTGCACGACAGCGAGCGGGACGCGTTCGCCGCGCAACTGGAGGCGCTCGGCACCGGGACGACACTGCTGGTCGACACCTATGACGTGGCCGACGCGGTGCGCATCGCCGTCGATCTGGCCGGGCCCGAGCTGGGCGCGGTCCGGATCGACTCCGGCGACCTGCAGGCGGTCGCGCGTGAGGTCAGGGCCCAGCTCGACTCGCTGGGCGCGAGCAAGACCAGGATCGTGCTCACCGGCGACCTGGACGAGTACTCGATCGCCGCGCTCGCCGCCACGCCGGTGGACGGCTACGGAGTCGGCACGTCGCTGGTGACCGGGTCGGGATCCCCGACCGCGGCCCTGGTGTACAAGCTGGTGGCGCGGGCCGACGACGGCCAGGGCTCAGGCCCGCTGCGGCCGGTGGCCAAGCGCTCGGTGGGCAAGCCAGGGCGCGGCGGCCGCAAGTGGGCCGTGCGCCGCCGCGGCGACGCGGGCACGGCGCAGGCCGAGTTGGTGACCACCGAGCCGCCGGACCCGGCACCGGGAGACCGGGTGCTGCTGCACCCGCTGATGCAAGGCGGCGAGATCGTCGGCCGTGAGCCCCTGGCCGCCGCCCGCACCCGCCACCGGGAGGCGGTGGCCGAGCTTCCCTCGCACGCGCGGCGCCTGGCCCGCGGTTACCCGGCCATCCCGACCGTGTTCAGCCCGGACGGCGGCGATCCCGAGGCTGGCCTGGACCCCTAGCGGCCCCGGCGGTCGAATCTGGCGAGCCGGCTTGGCTAAGCTCGGATTGTGACACGAGCGCTGGTGATCGTGGACGTTCAGGTCGACTTCTGCGAGGGTGGCTCGCTCGCTGTACCCGGGGGCGCCAAGGTGGCCCAGGGAATCAGCGAGTATCTGGCCAGCCCGGAAGGCGGCGAATACGACCACATCGTGGCGACGCAGGATCATCACGTCGATCCCGGCTCACACTTCTCCGACCACCCCGACTTCGCCGGAAGCTGGCCACCGCACTGCATCGCGGGCACGCCCGGCGCGCAGTTCCATCCCGCCCTGGACACCACCCCGGTCGAGGCGGTGTTCCGCAAGGGCGCGCACTTGGCCGCCTACAGCGGTTTCGAGGGCGCGGACGCCGACGGCGTCCCCCTGGCCGCCTGGCTCAGGGACCGGGGCGTCACGTCCGTCGACATCACCGGGGTCGCCACCGACCACTGCGTGCGGGCCACCGCCACCGACGCGGCCACGGCGGGCTTCCGCACCAGGGTCCTGCTCAGCCTCACCGCCGGGGTGACCCCGGACACGGTCGGCTCGGCCCTGGAGGAGATGCGCACGGCGGGCGTGCGGCTGGAAGGTACCCCGGTCTCGGCCGGGTCCTAGTCCTCGCCCTCGGGCAGGGACTCGTAGATTTCCTTGCACTCAGGGCACACGGGGTACCGCTTGGGATCCCGGCTCGGCACCCAGACCTTGCCGCACAGCGCGATCACGGGCGTACCGGTCACGGCGCTGTCGACGATCTTGTCCTTGTCGACGTAGTGGGCGAAGCGCTCGTGATCGCCGTCGCCGTGGGACAGGTCCGGGACAGTCCGGGTGTCTTCCCTGACATCGCTTCCTGGCAGGACTTCTGTGCTCACAAGGACCGATTGTACGCTGTGGCGGCAAGGCGCTCAGTTGAGCATCGGATCGTCCGGGTAGGTGGCCACGATGGCAAATTCGCCGCCCTGCCGCCGCAGGACCGCAGGCCAGAGCTGTTCCGGCTCGGACAGGAACGCGTCGGTCGGCTCGCCGGGCAGGACGTACCAGGCGCCCTCCTCGATCTCGGACTGCAACTGGGCCGGGCCCCAGCCGGCGTAGCCCGCGAAGACCCGCAGCGAGGTGATCCCGCCGGCGAGCAGTTCCGGCGGTGCCTCCAGGTCGACGAGCCCGATCCGGGCCGTCAGGTTGGAGCCGTCCAGCGAGCGCCAGCCCAGCGGTTCGTCGTCGCCGCGGGCCAGGGCCAGCGCCAGGGCACTGTTCGGCGAGACCGGGCCCCCCTTGAACACGACCGACGGGCCGGTGACGAGTTCGGTCCACGACTCGAGGACCTGTCCGACCTGCACTTCGGTCGGCCGGTTCAGCACCACGCCGAGAGTTCCCTCTTCCGGCTCGTCCTCGACGATGAGGATCACGGTGCGCCGGAAATTGGGATCGCCAAGCAGCGGCGTGGCCACGAGGAGCCGGCCGCTGAGGGATTCAGCCTCCATGTATCAATGATGCGCCAGAATCGCGAAAGAT
>DATAVV010000192.1:0-21668 GCA_036267555.1 Streptosporangiaceae bacterium
TGGGCATCATCCACCCCTACGCCCTCGCCGGACCAGGCGGGCAGCAGCTGCTGGTCTCCGGGCGCGCCATCCGCGCCGAGGCCCGCCAGCACCTGCGCGACCGCAAGGGCCGCTCCCGCGCCGCCGCCCGCCGCGCCCCCAAACCCGGGCAGCGCGGATCCCGCCGCTGGCGGCAGCACCGCCGCAGCGAGCGCGCGGCCGGGGCCCGGCACCGGCGGCGGGTCCGCCAGGCCCAGCACGAAGCCGCCAAGATCGTTGTGAGCTGGGCTGCCGCTCGCCGGGCCGGCACCCTCGCGGTCGGCGACCCCCGCGGCGTGCTGAGCCTGGCCGCAGGGCGGCGGCACAACCGGCGCACCCGCGACTGGCGCGCCGGCCACCTGATCAAAGTCCTGGCCGACAAGGCGGCGGCCGCCGGGATCACCGTCACGCTCACCGACGAGCGGGGCACCTCCTCCACCTGCCCCGACTGCCGAAAACGCGTGCCCAAGCCCTCCGGGCGGGTGCTCACCTGCCCGCACTGCCACTTCCGAGGCCACCGCGACCTGGTCGCGGCCGCCAACATCGCCGCCCGCGCCGGCGGCGGGACCACGCCAGCCACCGTCCCGGCTGACGTCACGCACCGCCGGGCCGGATCACACCTTCCCGGTGTGTCCCCGGCACGGCGTGACCCGCGCCGCCGCCCTCATCACGGCCGCGCCCGCGGGTCCCCTGGCCGGCACCGGCCCGCCCCGCCCGCCCAGGCCGGACGGGGAGTCGCTCGCCTCACGGCGAGGACCCCGTAAAGACACGACGAACTTACGGAGACGTGCACTAAGCGCTCACCGACGTTAGCACCCGCCCGCGGGGCGGTATTCGAGCAGCACGAGGCGGGAGTCGAGGACCGTGGTGCCGACGAGGTCCAGGCCGGTTCGGGGCAGGCCGACGTAGGCCGGCTCGCGCCCGGCCGCCCCGAGGGTCAGCGGGAAGACCATGAGCCGGAGCCGGTCCACCAGCCCGAGGCGGAGCAGGCTCTTAACCAGCGTCATGCTGCCGACCGAGCGCAGCGGGTCGGCCGACCGCTCCTTCAGCTTCGTGATCTCCGGGCTGAGATCGCCAGCGATCAGGCGTGTGTTAGCCCAGGCCAGCGGCTCGCGCAGGGTGCTGGAGAACACCGCCTTGGGCTGGCGCGTCATCCGGACGCTCGACTCGTCCGTGGCCGAGGACGAGATCTCCGCCAGGGCCTCGTAGGTGACCCGGCCCATCAGGATCACGTGCGGCCGGGCGAACTGGTCCTCGATCCAGCGCTCCAGGTCGGGACCGGCGTAGCCGAAGAATGCCTCGGTGCCCTCCCCGCCCGCGAACCCGTCGACCGAGACGAACAGGTCAGCGATCAGCTCTGCCATGCCGCTTATCCTCCCTGTTGCGGTGCCGCCCGGTAGCTAGGACGACGCCGGCCCGCGCGATTCATCGCCACGGCACCGCGGGGCGGATGACAGATGCTCCGGAGCCGCGTTATGCCATACGGTTGATCTCGCTCTCAGCCAGCAGGGCGGGCCGCGCAGGCAGGACGAGGACAGCCGGTGAACGCAGACGACAGCGCCAGGATGCGCGACCTCCTGGCCAGCAACCGCACGCTGCTGGCGTGGATCCGGACCGCGCTCTCCTTCGCCGGGCTCGGTTTCGTCGTCGCGAAGTTCGGCCGGACCGAGGGCATGATCCACCAGGCCGTGGCGCTCGGCATCTTCCTGGACCTGGTCGGGCTGCTGCTGACGATCCTGGGCTTCGTCCAGCACCGCACGACGCTGGTGCGGGAGGAACCGCCGCCCGGGGCGCCCGTGCCGCCCGAGTGGCCGGCGGTGACCGCGATGGCCTTCTGCGCCGTGTGTTGCGCACTTCTCGCGGTCTACCTGGCCGCAACCGCTGGCTGACCACTCAGAACGGGAGACCACGCCAATGACCGGGGACAAGAGCTGGGACGACGAGCCCGATGTCGTCAACAAGATCAGCCCGCGCTCGGTGGCCGAGACCGTCGCGCGGCTGGCCGACCTGCTCGCCGTGCGGGGGCTGAAGCTGTTCGCGACGATCGACCAGACGGCGGCGGCGCGCGAGGTCGGGCTCGAGATGCGGGAGACCACGCTGGTGATCTTCGGCAGCCCGGCCGCGGGGACCCCGGTGATGGTGGCCTCGCCGCTGGCCGCGCTCGACCTGCCGCTCAAGGTCCTGATCTGGGCCGACAACGAGCAGACGAACGTGACGTACTACGCGCCGGACTCGGTCGCCGCCCGCCACCACCTCAGCCCGGACCTGGCCGCCCGGCTGCAGGGCATCAACCCGATCACGGACGCGCTCATCTCTCCGTAACGGGGCGCTGGAAGATCGTGAAGAGCAGGATCATCGCGGGCACGAACGTCGCGGCGCCGATGCCGAGCCCGACGACCAGCGCGACGAGCGAGGCCGACGGCGCGGCGGCCGCGGGCACGGTGAGCGAGGGCACCAGCAGGTAGGGGTACTGGGCGGCGGCCCAGCCCCAGAGGATGCACAGCACGGCGGCCGCGGCGGTGACCCGCACCAGGGTGAAGTACCGGCGCGCGAGCAGCGCCAGGGAGACCAGCCCGAGCACGCCGGACGCGACGACCAGGGGCAGGGCCCGGCCGGTGAGGCCGTGGTAGAGCACGCGCGCGTCGGAGTGCAGGATCGCGATCCCGCCGAGCGCGATGGCGCCCGTCACCACACCGGTGACCAGGGCGCGGAGCCGGAACGCGGCGGCCAGGCCGGGCTGGCCCGCGCGGCGCGCGTCGGCGGTCAGGTAGGTCGCGGCCAGGTAGGCGCAGGTGCCGACGGCCAGCACGCCGCCGAGCACGGAGGTCGGGTTGATCCAGCTTGAGAACACGTCCCCGGCCGCGACGCCGGCCGGCACCCGGCCGGAGGCGATCGCCCCGGCCACCGCGCCCAGGAAGAACGGCGTGATGACCGACGAGGCGGCGAACGCGGCACCGAACACCCGCCGCAGCCACAGGTCGGCCACCGACTTGCGGAACGCGAACGCCGAGCCGCGCAGGATCACGCCCAGCGCCACGCCGGTGAGCGGGATATACAGGGTCGAGGTGATCGAGGAGAACGCGAGCGGGAAGCCGGTCCACAGCACGACCAGGACGAAGACCAGCCAGACGTGGTTGGCTTCCCATACCGGGCCGATGGAGTGCTCGATCAGGTCCCGCTGCGCGGCTCCGCGGCGGGCGCCCCCGGCGACCAGGTCCCAGAACCCGGCACCGAAGTCCGCGCCGCCGAGCACCGCGTAGGCGCTCACCCCGGCCCACAGGAAGACCAGCACGGCCTGGGCCATCAGACCACCTTGACCGCGGCGACGTCGGCTTCGGTGGGCTCCGCGGGCAGCGGTGCCCGGGCCAGCCGGGCCAGCAGGTAACCGAGCACCAGCGTGAGCACCGTGTACAGGGCCAGGACGACCCAGAAGCCGGCCCACAGGCCGGGCTCCGGGTTGACCGCCTGCACCACGGTCATGTGGCGGTACACGATCCACGGCTGCCGGCCCTCCTCGGTGACCAGCCAGCCGGCTTCCATGGCGGCGACCGCGGCGGGCCCGGCCACCGCCGCCGCGCGCAGGAACCAGCGGGAGCGCTCGGCCGGCCGGTGCCGCCGGGCCAGCCACGCGCCCCACAGGGCCAGGAAGAACATGCCGAACCCGATCGCGACCATCAGGTCGAAGGACAGGTGCACGAGGTTGGCCGGGGGACGCTGCGCGGCCGGGACGATGTCCAGGCCCAGGACGCGGGCGTGCGGGCTGAAGGAGTTCAGCAGCGAGAGCCCGTCCGGGATGCGCAGCGCGCCTACCACCTTGCCGCCGATCAGCACCCCGCCGAGGGTCTCAGGCACGCCGCGGCTGGTCCGCTGCACGAGTTCCATCGCGGCCAGTTTCACCGGCTGGCTGGCCGACACGTAGCGGACCGAGAAGTCCCCGACGATGACCTGCACCGGGGTCAGTATGGCGGCCGTCCAGAACGACAGCCGGAAGGCCAGCCGGTGGTAGGCGCCGGTGTGGCCGCGCAGCATGCCGACGGCGTAGACCGACGCGACCACGAAGCCGGTGACGATGTACGCGGCGATGATCATATGACTGGTCTCGGTCGGCGTGGCCGCGTTGATCATCGCGGCCCACGGGCTGGCCGACACGAGCTTGCCGTGCGACAGCCGGAACCCCGACGGGGAGTTCATCCACGAGTTCGCGGTGACCACGAACCAGGCCGACGCGAGCCCGGCCACCGCGATCGGGACCCCGCTGAGCAGGTGGGCGCGCGGCGACAGCCGGTCCCAGCCGTACAGGTAGATGCCCAGGAAGATCGCCTCGATGAAGAACGCGACGCCTTCCAGCGTGAAAGGGAACCCGAACACCGGGCCCCAGGCGCTCATGAACCGCGGCCAGAGTATGCCGAGTTCGAACGAGAGGATCGTGCCGGACACCGCGCCGACCGCGAACAGCACCGCGAACGTTTTGGCCCAGCGCCGGGCCAGCAGCAGCGCGACCTTGTCGCCCCGGCGCCGGCCGCGCCACTCGGCCATCAGGATCAGGGTCGGGAACGCGACCCCCAGCGCGGCCAGGACGATGTGCCAGCCGAGGGTGAGCCCCATCTGCAGCGCGGCGTTGTCCACGTTGGCGGCGGCCGACCGGGCCACGGCCAGCGCGCCCGGTGCCGCGGCCGCGGCGTGCTCAGCGATCATCGGTACCAGTTTCGCGCACCGTGTCCCTGCGGCCCGAGCCGGCCTCGGATCACGCTCGCGACCAGGCTCTGGTCAGGAACGGGGCTGCGCCGGGACGGTCACGGGCGCCGTCTGCGGCGTCCCGTCCAGGCCGCAGTGCAGGACCTGGGCCGGGGCCTCGGCGTCCGGCGCCGCCTTCCGCTGCGGATTGCTTATGGTCGCGGCGGCCAGCACCCCGGCCAGGACGCACATGGCCGCGGAGATGAGCGTCGCGGTCCTGAAGCCGGCCGAGAACTGGTCGCGATGCAGGTACGCCGCGCCGGTCAGGCCCGCCACGGCCGGCAGGATCGCGACCGCGAGCAACCCGCCCGCCCGGGACACGTCGTTGTTGACGGCCGAGGCCATGCCGACGTTGTTGGCCGGCGCGGCGGCCAGCACGGTCGCGGTCAGCGGAGCCACGTTGATGGCCAGGCCGAACCCGAAGACCACGACGGCCGGAAGGACCTCGGTCACGTAGTTCCCGGTGCTCCCGACCCGGGCCAGGAGCAGCAGCCCGGCGCCGATCACGACCGGTCCGACGCTCATCTGCAGGCGCGGCCCGATCCGCGCGGCCAGCGCCCCGGACCGGGCGGACAGCGCCAGCATGATCACCGTCACCGGCAGCAGCGAGACGCCCGCCTCGAGAGCGGAGTAGCCGGACACCTGCTCAAGCTGGATGGGCAGCAGGAACAAGGTGCCGCCCAGCGCGCCGTAGACCACGAACGTCACCACGTTCGCCGCGCTGAACTGGGCCGAGGCAAACATGCTCAGCGGCAGCAGCGGCGCGCTGGCGCGGCGTTCCCGCAGCAGGAACGCGGCGAGCAGGACCACCCCGCCGATCAGCGCGAACAGCGTGACCGGCCGGCCCCAGCCGGACGCCGGGCCCTGGATGAGCCCGTAGGTCAGCCCGATCAGGCCCAGCGTGACCAGGGCTCCCCCGGAGGTGTCGAGCCTGCCGGTGGTGTCGGGGTCGCGGGACTCGGGCACGTGCCGCAGGGCCACGACGATGACCAGCACGGCCAGCGGCAGGTTGATCATGAAGATCAGCCGCCAGGACACCGCGGCGATCAGCCACCCGCCCAGGAACGGGCCGACCGCGGTGCCGACGCCGGCGAAGCCGGACCAGGCGCCGATGGCCCTGCTGCGGTCCTCCTGGCGGAAGGACGCCTCCAGGATGGCCAGGCTGCCCGGGGTCAGCAGCGCGGCGCCGATGCCCTGCACGGCGCGCGCCAGGATCAGGACGGTCGCGTCCGGAGCGGCGCCGCACAGGACCGAGGCCAGCGCGAACCAGGCCACGCCGATCAGGAAGATCTTCTTGCGCCCGTACCGGTCGCCCAGGGCGCCGGAGAACAGCAGCAGGCCGGCGAGCGTGAGCGTGTACGCGGTGACGACCCACTGCAGGCTGGCCATGCTGGAGTGGAAGTCGCGGCCGATGACGGGGAGCGCGATGCCCACGACGGTCGCGTCGATCGCGGCCATGGACGAACCGAGCACCGTAGCCAGCAGCACCCACCGGCCGGCCGCGGTGGCGTAGCTGAGTTCGGCCGGGCGGCTGGAGGCCGGGGCGGGCGCAGCGCTCATCGTCGAGCCTTCCCTGATCGCGAGCGGGACGTACAAGCCCAGCTTGGCATGCCCGCCCGGCCGGGATGCGTCAGCGGGGCTCGCCGCGGATCGCCAGGCCGGGCTGGGCGTCGGCCACGATGTCCGCGTTTTTCACCACGAAAGCGCCGTTGACCAGGACGTGGCGGATGCCATCCGAAGCGCGGGTGCTGTCGGTGTAGCTGGACCGGTCGCTGACCCTGGCCGGGTCGAAGACCACGATGTCGGCGTCACAGCCGGCCTGCAGCCGGCCCTTGCGGCGCATCGCGGGCACGTGCCCGGCCAGGATCTGCGCCGGGCGCAGGCTGCATTTGGCCAGCGCCTCGGCCAGGCCGAGCCCGGCGCCGTCCCGGGTGAGCAGGCGCAGCGCCCGGCAGAACGTGCCGGCCGTCCGCGGGTGCGTGATCGCGGTGGGCGGCAGCGGCCAGTCCAGCGGGCCGGGTTCCGGCCCGGTCCAGGTCAGCGGCATGGCGTCGCTGGCCACGACCGCGCCGGGAAAGATCAGCGACCGCATCAGCAGCTCGCGGTCGGCCGGGTCGTTCTCGTCCAGGAGCTCGATGATCACCAGGCCGCCGGGGTCGGCCCGCCTCAGTTCGCGCAGCCGGGCCTCGCTCGCGATGCGCTCCCCCGTCGGCGCGAACGTCAGCGAGGACGGCGTCAGGCCGCGCTCGCCCAGCCGCTCGGGGGCCAGGAACGCGGCGCCGATGCCGGTCATGCCCGACCCGTACGGGTAGGCCTCGGTGGTGACCCGCGCGCCCGCGGCCTGGGCCCGGCCGACAAGGCCAAGGACCCGGTCGACGTGCCGCTGCGAGGTGCTGTTGACGTGGCAGTAGTGCATGTGCGCGCCGGTCTCGCCCGCGGCCCGGACGATCTCCTCCGCACCGTCGATGAGCCCGCCAGGGACCATCTCGATCATGTCGCGCGCGTGCGTGTAGGTAGGAGCGCCGGCTTTGGCGGCCAGGCGGGCGACCCGCAGGTACTCGTCCGGGCTGGTTTCAGGCGCGTACCCGATCAGCACGCCGACGCCGAGCGCCCCGTCGGCCAGGTCGCCCGACAGCCGGGCCAGCATGGCCGTGACCTGCGCCGGATCGGCGGGGCGCTGCCAGGCCGGGCTCCCGATGTTGGCCAGGAAGGCGTTCAGCGTGCCGTCGGGCACGATCCCGGCCACGGCCTCCATCCGGGCCAGCGCCCAGGACGTGGCGAACCCGTAGTTGACCGGCCGCCCCTCGGCCGCGGCCCGGCGGTACGCGTCCGCGACCGGCGTGACGCCCGCCTCCAGTTCGAGCGCGGTCGTGACCCCGTCCAGCGCCTGCAGGCGCAGGCCGGCGATCGTGTTCACGTGGCTGTGCAGGTCGATGAACCCGGCCGTGACCACCAGGCCGGAGACGTCGACCTCGGCCGCCGCGGCGGGCAGCGCGCCGCCGACCTGCGCGATCCGGCCCCCGGCCAGCGCGACGTCGCGCACCGCGTCAAGCCCGGTCTCGGGGTCGATCACCCGGCCCCCGCGCAGCACGATCGTCGCGTCACTCACCTGGCGCCCCCCGTCCGGCCGCCCGCGCGGACGGTCCCCATGCTGCTGTGGTTCAGATCTTTCCGCGGTTCTTGGCGGCCAGGATGATCTGGGTCACCAGGTAAGAACTCACCCCTAGCTTGGCCGCGATCTCGGCCGGGCGCAGTCCTTGCTCGTTGTAGAGCAGCGCGAGTTTCTCCTGCTTCCGGCTCCACGGCCGCCGGGGCGCGGCGGGCCGCGGCCTCTGGCCCGGCCGGCGCTGCGGCTCGGCCCGGCGCGGCGACTGGGCCCGGCGCGGCCGCTCGGCGCGGGCCGCGGGGGCCGCGGGGGCCGCGGGGGCCGACGTGCCGAACGATCCCCGGCGCTGATCGCGGTACTTGCCGCTCGCCAGGGCCTCCCGGGTGGCGTCGTCGAGGATCATGAGCTCGTCGGCCGCCTTGTTCATCCCGACCGCGACCATGGTCAGGCCGCGCGCGTTCTTCTCCTGGCACTCCTTGGCCATGCAATAGTCATACTTCTTGGCCCGCTCCGGGTGGAGCTCAGCCCCGCACGTCACGCACTGCGCCACTATTTCTCCCCTGACCTGCAAAATCCCGCTATGACAACACCGCCAGCCCCCGTGCTGTTCCAGAGTCGCGGCGGCCGGGGTTCTTCCATGATCTGGGTTACTGATGAGCGCATTTAGCACGCAAACAACCCAGATCATGGAAAACCGGGCTGGGCTACGGCGCGGGGTTGGGCGGGGCGAACTGGGCTACGGCGCGGGGTTGGGCGGGGCGATCGGCCACTCCTCGAACGCGGCGCACCGGCCGTCGGCGGCGAAGCGGATCAGCCACAGGTCCCGCCACTGCTGGCCGGCCGGCTCGCCGTAGTGGACCTCGACCCGGACCACCGCCACCGCGCCGTCGACCGCGACGATCTCACTGGCCATGCGGAAGATCTCGCCGGGCCCCTCGCGCTCGGCCTCCCACATGCGGGCGATCGTGGGCAAACCGGTCACGGGTTCGTCGTAGGGCCCCTGCCGGTAGGTCGCGTCCGGGGCGAAGAGGCTGGCCAGCGCGTCGGTCCCCGGCGCCCGCCAGGCCGCCTCATACGCCGCGACCCAGCCGGCCACCTGATCTCTCGTCATTCCTGCTCCCAGTGCTTCCCGTTCCGGCGACAGCGATCATGCTCGCACAGCTCAACATCGAAGTGCCGTTACGCTGAGCCGGTGCGAGCCGACGATCCCCCGGGCGAGCCGGGCAGCGGCCAAGACCTGTCGGCCCTGCCCGTGGCCGAGTTCGCCTTCCCGGGGCCACTGCGCGACCAGCTTGTCGCGGCGATCCTGGCCGGGCGCAAAACCACCACGACCGGGCTGGTCGCCGCGTTCGAGCATGACGGCGAACCGCTGCCTCGCCCCGGCCAGCGCGAGGCCGTCATCGACTCCGCGGGCGTGCCGGTCGCGGTCATCGAGACCATCGCGGTGCGAGTGCTCCGCCTGGCCGACGTGGACCTGGCCCACGCGGTGGCCGAGGGCGAGGGGGACACTTCGGTCGCGCAGTGGCGGGCCGGCCACGAACGGTTCTTCCACTCCGGCGAGATGCGCGAGGCCATGGACGACCCGGACTTCACGGTCAACGACGACACGCTCGTGGTGGCCGAGGAGTTCCGGCTGGTGCGGCGCCTACGATGAACCCGTGTGCGTGGATAACAGCCCAGCCGCCCAGGTGCCCGCGACCCTGCATGATTTCGAGCCGGACGTCGAGATAGACCTGGAGCCGGTCGACTCGGTCGTGGTGACCACGCTGATGGACAACGTCGCCGACAACCTCATGCCCGACCAGGGGCCGGCCCGGCGCGTGCGGCTCGGCAGCGGGCCGTCGCGGCCGTGCGCGGTGATGGAGAACGGCCAGGCCCCCGACGGGCTGATCGCCGAGCACGGGTTCTCGGCGCTGGTCACGGTGACCAAGGACGGGCACGAGCACCGGTTCCTGTTCGACGCCGGGACCAGCCCGGACGGGGTGACCGAGAACATGCGCCGGCTCGGCATCGACCCGGCCTCGATCGAGGTCCTCGTGTGCAGCCACGGCCATTTCGACCACACCACCGGGATCGACGGGCTGATCCGGTCCGTCGGCCGGGCCAACCTGCCGGTGCTGATCCACCCGCACTTCTGGCGGCGCCGCCGCCTCGCCCTGCCCGGCCGGGACCCGCTCGAGATCCCCACGACCAGCCGCCGGGCCCTGACCGAGGCCGGCTTCGACATCATCGAGGAGCAGCAGCCGAGCTTCCTGTTCGACCGCTCGGTGCTGATCACCGGCGAGGTCCCGCGTACGACCGGCTACGAGCCCGGTTTCCCGCCCCAGCAGGCGTTCGTCGACGGCGGCTGGCAGCCCGACCCCCTAGTGCTCGACGACCAGGCCCTGATCATCAACGTCACCGGCCGCGGCCTGGTCGTGATCACCGGCTGCGGCCACGCCGGCGTGGTCAACATCAGCCGGTACGCCCAGCGCCTGACCGGCGGCCAGCCGCTCTACGCGCTGCTGGGCGGCTTCCACCTCAGCGGCCCGGCGTTCGAGCCGCTGATCCCGCGCGTCCTCGACGACCTGGCCGCCATGGACCCCGGCGTGCTCGTGCCCGCGCACTGCACCGGGTGGCGCGCCCAGCACGCGATGTCCGCCCGCTTCCCCGGCGCCTTCGTCCCCAACTCGGTCGGCACCAGCTTCCACCTGTAAGTCAGTTAGCCCTGCCCCACACAATTCCCGGTACGGACGGCGAGGCCAGCTACCCTGACCGCGTCGGGTCTGGCCGTGAGACCGGGAAGGAGCAAAATGCCCAAGCTCCCCTCACTCCCGACGCGTGTGGCACGTCGATCGGCTGGACTGCGTCAGCCTTGCCTTCGGCTGCTCCTTGCTGTCTTGTTATTGATGTTCTGGGGTTGATCTTCGTTTCGGCCGCTCACTGGTAGCGATGCCGCCCATTTCAAACAGGGTGACGATCGGCCTGCGGCAAAGGCACGGGAGTCGTGATCAATCCGACGTTCGTGGCCTCTCCCGAGCACTCGAATATCAATACACGCCTGGGGAGAGCGCCATTCGCCCTTGCGGACGGCGCGCCCGGCTATGAGCAGGGAGCTAATCCATGCCAGAGATGCTTTTCCGCTTGCTCGCGGAAGTCGGTCCGGGGGTTACCTGGACCGCGCTCTTTATGGCGGCCGTGGTCGCCGTATTCGTGCTGTACATCGGGGTGGCCATGTTGGCCACGCTGCGCGCCCAAGGTCCTCAGCAGGTCGAAATCCGCTACCGGGTTTTTCACGATCTGCTGGCGCTGTTCCGCTCCGGGAGGCGACGGTGAGCGCGTCCTCGCGAGCGCGGCGTTCTGGTCGCCCGGGCCGACCGCCCTGCTGCCCGCCCGAAGTGACGGCTTATGTCGTTGATCTGCACCGCAAAGGGCTCAGCCTTGCCGCGATCAGCCGGAAACTCAACGAGGAAGGCGTCTCGACCCCGGTCGGCGGGTCTGAATGGAGCAAGTCGTGCGTGGACCGACTGCTCCACACCCGGCATGCTCAGGAGATCGCCGAAGCGAGAGCGGCCGACCGGCCAGGCTAGACCGCGAGCATGGTGGCGATCGCGGCGAACAGGACCACCAGGCCGACCAGCAGGTGGGCGGCCATCGCGATGCGCTGGCGACGCGACCGGCCCCACGGCGGGGTGGACGGGTGCGCGGGCAGCCTGCCGAACGGGCCAACCGGCAAGTCGGCGATCAGCGCCATGAGCTCGGCGAAGAAGCGGGATATGAGTGCCTGCCCGAGACGTTCGCCCAGTTCGTCCCGGTCGAGCCGGCCCTCGGCGAACGACCTCTGGAGGACCTCGATCACGCGATCGCGGTCCACGGATGACGCCCGCATGGAGGCATGGCTTCCGCCTGCCATCCGCTATCCCGGCCTGCTCGTCATCGGAACCTCCGATAAGGACAGGAAACTCCACGTTACCTTGGTTCGGGCCGGAGACGAAGATCGCGGGTAGGGGCAAAAGGCGATGGAAGTCCTGCGTAAAGACGTGGTCGTGATCGGGCTGGGCGCGTTCGGCTCGGCGGCGCTGTGGCGGCTGGCCCAGCGGGGCGTGGATGTCGCGGGCATCGAGCGCCACGGGATCGGGCACCACCTGGGTTCCTCCCACGGCGCGACCCGGCTGTTCCGGATCGCCTGCCAGGAACATCCGGGTCTGGCCCCGATCGCGCTGAAATCACTGGAACTGTGGACCGGGCTCGGAGGCGAGACCGGGGAGCGGCTCGTGCAGCAGACCGGCTGCCTGAGCACTGGAGCACCGGACAGCGGCCCGGTCCGGGGCGCGATCGCCGCCGCGGACGCGGCCGGGCTGCCCGTGGAGCGGCTCAGCCACGCCGAACTGGTCGCGCGCCAGCCCCAGTACGCGGGCCTAGCCCCGGAAGACGTGGCCGTCTGGGATCCGGGCGCGGGCATCTGCTACCCCGAACGCAACGTCCGGGCCCAGACCGCGGCCGCCCGCGGGCTCGGGGCCGAGGTCTACCCGCACACCATGGTCACCAGCATCGAACCCGACAGCGGCGGCGTCACCGTGCGCACCGCGACCGTGGCGTGGCGCGCGAACCAAGTCGTGATCGCGGCCGGGGCCTGGCTCGGCACGCTCCTGCCCGGCCTGCCCCTGGTCCCCCGGTGGTCACCGATGTTCTGGTTCCGGCCACAGGATCCGCGGTCCGACGAGTTCACGCTGGAGAGGTTCCCGGCCTTCATCTGGGACCGGCACGACGGCGAATGCCTGTGGGGCCACGGGTCGGCCGATGACTACGGGGTCAAGATCGGCCCGGAGACCCCCGGGGTGACCGGATTCGACCCGGAGGAGATGGACCGCTACATCCACCTCGACACCGACGTCGACAGCCTGGCCGCCTCGGTGGCCGCGGCCTTCCCCGGCCTCGATCCGCGGCCGGAGAAGGTCATCCCGTGCGTGGTCACCGACTCGCCTGACGGCCAGTTCCTGATCGGCCGCCCGGCCGGCCAGGACCGCGTGGTCGTGGCCGGCGGCGACAGCGGGCACGGCTTCAAGCACGCGGCCGGGATCGGGGAACTGCTGGCCCAGATCACCACCGGTGAGCGCCCGTACTGCGAAACCGGCTTCCTGGACCCGGCCCGCTTCGCCTGACCCGGTTAGGCCTGCGGCCGTGTCACTAGACCTGGAGCTGTCGGGCTTTGGGATGTCGGATCCGGCCGAGCGAGCTGCGCTGTTGTCGTAGATACAAGTTCAGCCCATCCGGAGAGATCCCAAGGGGCCAGTCGCTCTGGGGGGAAGTCGCGCAGGTTCTTGGTGACAATGATCTGAGCCTTCGCCTTGATCGCGGCGGCTAGGACATGACGGTCGTCAGGGTCCGGAAGGTCCAGGGCCACAATGAGCGGCTCGTAGCTGGCGACAAGGCAGTCGCGGACCGCTGTGTTCATCAGCTGGCGCAAGCGGTCAGTCTTTTCGACCGTGATGTCCGGCATGTTCTTCCGCAAGTTGTCGGTTACCGCGATGAAGGGCATATCAGTACAGGCCCAGCTCCTGGCTCAGGTCAGCCAGGTCATCGGCCGCAGCCCGCCGCTGCATCTCGTTACTGGACACGGCCGCACTGACGCTGGGCCAAGGGTCGCTGGGCCTGCGGGTGCGTTGTTAGGTCTGCGGCTCGGAGATGTTGACCAGCCACGAGATGCCGAACTGGTCGACGCACATGCCGAACTCATCGCCCCAGACCTGCTTGGCCAGCGGCATCGTGGTCGTTCCGGCGGCCGTCAGCTTCCCCCAGTAGCCGCGCAGGACACCGGTGTCGTCGCCGCTCAGGCTCACCGAGAAGCCCGCCGCCGGGCGAAACTCCATGTCGCTGGTGACGTCGGCGCCCATGATCGTGTACCCGGCGTCAGTCTCCAGTTGCCCGTGCATGATCCGGTCGGCGTCCGGAGAATCCGCCGCCCCCAGTTCCCGGAACGTGTTCAGCATCAGGTCGCCGCCGAACACGCCCTGGTAGAACTCCATGGCCTCGCGGGCGTTGCCGTTGAAGTTGAGATACGGATTGAGCTGAGATGTCATGTCTCCCCCTCCGGGACTTGATGAACGCGCGGCCAGAGCCCCCGGCGCCCCGGTTTAGGGCACGACGCTACCAGCCGGGGCCGGGGACGGCGGGCGGCCCGGTGCCGCGTTGCGGATAGGTTCGGTCCATGTTCACGCGGTGGCGGAGGAACCATGGCTGAGCCAGTGGTGCTGGTCAACTCGTTCGAGGTGCCCGCCGGGCAGGCGGAGGAATTCATCGCCGCCTGGGAGTTCCAGTTCGTGAACGTGGCCCGCTGGCAGAGCGCGGAAACCTTCGCGGCGGCCACGATGAGCGCGGGTTTCGGGCAGGCCGCGGCCGGGCTCGCTGGATACCGCCCGCATCCGGGCCTGTACCGGATCGTGCGCACCTGACGGGCGGCCGTCAGCCCGCGACGTTGTCCCCCGATCACACCGGCGGCCGGCCGCGGGTCAGTTGGCGGCGGGCTCGAGGACGAAGACCGGGATCTGCCGGGTGGTCTTCTGCTGGTACTCGGCGTAGGGCGGGTAGGCCGCGACCGCGCGCTCCCACCACTGGTCCCGCTCGGCGCCGCTGACCTCGCGCGCGACCATCTCCTGCTTGTGCGGCCCGTCCTGCAGTTCGACGTGCGGGTCCGCACGGAAGTTGTAATACCAGAACGGGTGCGTCGGGGCACCGCCCTGCGACGCGACCGCCGCGTACCGGCCGCCGTGCTCCACGCGCATGAGCGGCGTCTTTCGCACCTTGCCCGAGCGCGCGCCCCGGTTCGTGATCACCACCACGGGCAGGCCCGAGTCCCGCAGCGTGGTTCCCTGCGTGCCGCCCGAGTTTTCGTACAGCTCGACCTGGTCGCGTACCCAGTCCCTCGGGCTCGCTTCGTATTCACCCTCAACAGCCATGACCGTAGTCAACACCCTCGGTGTGCGTCCTCATCCCGGGGGGCGTCGCTAGAGTCGGCCCGTGACGAGCAAGCCAGCGGACGAGGATGCGGCAGAGCGTGCGCGAGCGCCGCCGTCCGGCCGGACGGTCAGCCGGCCGGGGCCGCGGTGCGCCACAGGTCGGTGATGGCCAGGCCCAGGCCGGCGAGCAGCTGGCGCAGCAACGGCAGGCTCAGGCCCATCACCGTGCTCGGGTGGCCGTCGATGCTGTCGACGAACGGCGCGCCCAGACCTTCGATGCTGAACGCTCCGGCCGTGCTCAGCGGCTCGGCGTTCGCGACGTAGGCCGCGATCTCGGCCTCGCTCGGCGCGCCGAAGCGGACCGCCGCGCGAGCGGCCGCCCGGACCCGCCGGCCGCTGGTGCCCTCGATCAGGCAGTGACCCGTCCACAGCGTGCCCTCGCGCCCGGACTGGCGCCGCCACATCGCCGCGGCCTGCGCCGGCGACGCGGGCTTGCCCCAGGACGCCTGGTCCAGTTCGAGCAGGGAATCGCAGCCGAGCACCAGGTCCAGCGGCCGCTCGGCGGCCACCGCCGCGGCCTTGCGCTCGGCCAGAATGCCGACGATCTCCGCGGTGCCCAGGCCGGCCTCGGTCGTCTCGTCGACGCCGCTGACCACCACCTCGGGATCGAGCCCGGCGTCGCGCAGCACCCGCAGCCGCCCGGCCGACCCCGAAGCGAGCACGAGCGTCACCGCTAGCTCCGGGTGTCGAGGACGATTTTGCCGCGCACGTCGCGGGAGGCGATCCGCGTGAACGCGTCGTTGACCTGCTTGAGCGGCATGGCCGAGTCGATCGTCACCTTCATCGTGCCGGCCGCGAGGGCCTCCAGCGACTCGCGGATCGCGACGCCGAGTTCCTCGTCGGTGGCCAGCAGGCCCGCGTAGCTCAGCAGCGAGATGCCCTTGCGGTAGAGCGTGCGCAGCGGCACCAGGCCCTCGGGCCCGGCGGACGCGCCGAACAGGACCAGCCGGCCGTAGGGCTGCAGGATCTCGATGGCGGCCCCGGTGAACTCGCCGCCGAGCGGGTCGAACACCACGGTCGGGCGCAGGTCGGCCAGGGCCTCGTCCAGGCCGGCGGCGTCGGAGACGACCACGTAGTCGGCGCCGTGCGCGGTGATCCAGTCGTGGTTGTCCTCGTGGCCGGTCTGCCCGGCCACGGTGGCCCCGAGGCTGTGCGCGAGCGACACGATGATGCTGCCCACGCCGCCCCTGGCGCCCAGCACGAGCACGGTGTCGTCGGCGTTCACCGCGGCCACCTCGGCGACGGTGCGCCACGCGGTGACGCCGGCCACGCCCATGGTCGCGGCCGCGCTGAGGTCCACGCCCGCGGGCACGTCGATGAGCGCGCCGCGCGGCACGACCGCCGCACTGGCCCACAGGCCGTCACGCGTGGTGCCGAGCCCGTAGCCGCGGACCATGACCGGGCGGCCGTCGACCGTCCCCGCGCCCTCGCCGCCGAGCGTGCGCGGCACCGGGGCGTCCGGGGCGACGCGCCCCTGGGCGGCGTACATGTCGACCGGGTTCACGCCCGCGTAGGCGACCTCCAGGATGGCCTCCTGGTCGCCGGGATCGGCGATGTCGACTTCCTCGATCTGGAGCGGCTGGCCGTGCTGGACCAGCCGGGCGGCGGTGACGCGCATAGGGGGTGGCCTCGCTTCGCTTTCGGGGTCTAGACAGTCCTTCTACCACGGCGGGCTGTCTCATCGGGCCCTCCCCTACCCACGGTGGCCCGTCCTATCGCAGCCCTCGCCGCAAGCCCTGGTTTCGTCGTTTATAGACAGGTTGGGTCCGGTATTGTGCCTGCCACGCTTCGCGGTCACGGGGGCCGCGGGCTCTACCGGTGCAGGAGGTTCGGCGTGGGAGCATCGGGGTGGGACTACCTGGTCCCGTACCGGCCCGAGGTGGCCGAGGCGCTATTAGACCTGCAGGCCCAGGTCTTCAACGACGGCGATTACTACGACTACTGGACCGAGTGCAGCGCCCCGCGTCCCGTGACCATCGAGGACCTCTGGGCGGCCAAGGAAAGCCCGGATTTCTGGGATGTGGGCACCCACTCGATCCTCGACATCGACAAGATCGCCGGCGTGGCCGAGCCCGACTCGCCGGGGGCGATCCGGGCCATGACTCCCGAGGAGATGCACGCGGTCCTCGGCACCGACCGGCCCACCAGGACCGATTTCGAGCGGACCTCCCCGCACCGCGAGTCGCTCTTAGATTTCCCCCGCTGGAGCGGCCGCTACGTCATCCTGTACAAGGACGAGCGGCCGGACGAGATCGCGTTCTGGGGGTTTTCCGGTGACTAATCCCAGGTGCCCCGGCCGGCCGCGCGGCCACATCGCCCGCAGCAGCACGTTAGTAACCGCCTTTCCGGGGAACTGCCGAAGGCGCGTGCCGATGGACGTGAGCCCCGCCCGGAGGTGAGGACGTGGAGATCAAGATCGTGCTGTACCTGCCGCGCGATGCCGAAAGCGTGCCGGTCAGCCGTCAGGTTCTCGATGGCTGCCTGGACACCCTCGGCGTGACCGCGGAGACACGGACGGACATCGCCCTGGCCCTGAGCGAGGCCTGCGCCAACGTCATCCTGCACGCCGGGCCCGGCGACCAGTACGAGGTCATGGCGAGCGCCCGGGAGGGCCGGTGCGTCATCGAGGTGATCAACACCGGTGACGGGGCCGGGGTGATCCCCCCGGCCGACGGCATGGTGCCAACCACCGCGGAGCACGGCCGCGGGCTGAAGATCATGGACGCGGTCGTGGACAACCTGCGCCTGACCGGTGACGGGCGCGAGAAGACCACCGTCCACTTCGAGAAGGAACTCGACTGGGTGCCGGGGTCGGCCGGCGAGCACCTCATCGCGGCCGAGCCGGCGGCCGAGTCGGCGCCCGCGCCCGCCGCCGGGCCCGCGCCCGGCTGCTAGCCGGGCGGGCCTCACTCAATCGGCTGTCTGGCGATCAGCGGCGGCTCGCGGCCGGCCAGCAGCCATCCGGCGACGGCGGCGATCAGCGGCAGCCCGATCAGCAAAATCAGCACGTCAGTCAGCGGCACATCGCCGAACATGACGGACAGGCTGCTGCGGGCCCAGGCCAGCCCGGCGATCACCGCGCCGGCCATGCCGAGGACGGCGCCGAGCAGGCCGAGCGCGGCGGCGGTCGCGGCGGTGATCGTCCGGCGGGTCGTGCCGCTGGCGCCGGTTGCGGTGAGCGTGCGCAGGTCCTGCGCGGTCTCGCTGCGGATCAGGCCGACCGACATGGCCAGCACGCTGAGCGCGATCACGATGCCCAGCGCGGTGGCGCCGTCGGCGATCTCGCCGGGGCCGAGCGAGCCCGACTCGGTCTCGACCGTCGCCCCGTAGGTGCGGGCGAATTGCCGCGCGGCGCTGATCTGCGCTGCGGTGAGCGGGGCAGGTGCCTGGATCAGCCACCCGCCCAGCTGAGTCTGCAGCCGGTACTTGGTCACCGTGTACTCGGTGATCACCGTGTTCGGCGCGGAGGTGCCACTGGGCAGGCCGCTGACCGTCTGCATCCTGGGGCTGGTAAGGCAGCCGCTGCTCACCGTGCAGCTCGGCAGGACGCTGTCCTTGTGCCCCTGGCCGCCGGGACCTTGCTGAATGCCGTAGTTTCCCCAGGCCAGCTCCATGTGCGGCAGGCTGGCCATGCCTGGCCGCATGGTGAGGACATCGGTGCCGGGAGCGATCTGGCCGGCCGTGATCCCGTACGTGGCCAGCAGCTGCGGGGTAGCCACGTACGCAGTGCCGGTGAAGTCCTTATGGGCCTGCGCACCCACCTGGTGCAGGGTAGCGCCCGCGGATTCCAGTGGCACCGCGGACCGCGCATGCAGGCTAGCGGCGAGACTGCTGACGCGCCTGCTCACTTCGGCGAGCTGGGTGCTGCTGAGCGATGCCACGGGAGGGCCGCCCTGCTCGGGCTGCGCGTAGACGATCAGCTGGCTGCTGGACAGGTTGGGGCCGGTCCAGCTGAGGACGTTCTCGAACTGGACGCTGGCGACGACGCAGATCCCCATGGCCAGGAACACGGCGAACGTGGTCGCCGCCAGCGCGGCACCGGACCGGGCCCGGTAGCGGACCAGGTCACGCAGCGCGATCCGGATCGCGACCGGCAGCCAAGAGCTGGCCCTCAGCATGCTGATGGCCAGCGGGGCGAGCAGGACGATGCCGATGATCACGGCGGCCAGGCCGCCCACCAAGTGCAGCGCGGCACTGCCCCCGTTGCCGCTTGCCCCGGCCAGCCCGCCGGCGGTCGCCAGGCACACCACGCCGGCCGCGAACACGATGACGCCAGGCAGGGCGGAGCGATGCACGGCCTTCGGCGGCGCGGGGCGGCCGGACAGCGCAGCCACCACCGGCACCGCGGCCATCGTCTTGGCCGGGCGGCGGGACGCCAGCACCGACGTCGCGACCGCGAACACGACCCCGAGCGCGATCGCCCACCACGGCAGGTTCGCCGCGTCGACCACGTGGCCGGCAGCCTGCTGCAGCGCTGGCACATACGCGAACCAGGCGGCGAAGCCTGCCGCCGCCCCCGCAAGCGCGCCGGCCACGCCGACGGCCAGGCCGTTGACGATCATGACCAGGCGCAGGTTGCGTTCGGTCGCGCCGATCGCGCTCAGCATGCCGAGGGCACGCAGCCTGCGCTGGGCCATCACGGAGAAGCCGGCCACCGATACCAGGCCGATAAACACCAGGCCTAGTACCTCCACGAGCAGGATGACCGTCGCCGGCGAGACTCGGCCCGATTGGCCAGTGGGAAAGGACAGAGTCGCCGCCGGGACACCGGGCAGCGTTCCGTTGCCGCCGCTGATCGCTTGCTGCGCCGCGGCCGAGCCGAGCAGCATGACCACCTGGCTGGGGTGGGTGACCTGGCCCGGGGAGGCCAGGGCGAACTCGTCCGCCAGGTTGCTCGGGTCCGCCGCGATGCCGGTCACCCGCCAGGCCGTCCCGGCCGCCCGCCAGGTGCCGCCCACGTGTGCGCCATACAGGGCCGCCACCTGGCTGGTCAGCGCGACCTGGCCGGGGCCGGCCGGGTACCTGCCGCTGACCAGGCCGAGCAGCGGAGAGTTAAAGTGCCCGTGCGGATTCTCCGCGCGCAGATACACCGACTGGGTGGTGCCAGTGGTGATGTCCTTATTCTCGATGACGTCCGCCGGACCCCATCTGGCCTGGATGGTGGCGATGTCGGCGGCCAGGTGCGGGTCGCTGCCGGGCAGCGTGACCTGCGCGGCGGCGGTGCCGAACGTGGCGTAGTTCGGGTTACTGAGCTGCGTGTTCGTGACGACGCCGACGCCCCAGATCGTCGCCGCGACTGCCACGGTGAGCAGGCCGAGCACGAGCAGCTGCTGGCGCCATTCGCGGCGGAACAGCCGCCAGCCCCAGCGGGCCACCGCCCGGCGGGCGACGATGCCGCCCGCGTCTCCGGCCAGGTCGGGGGGGTCGCGCAGGACGGTGCTCATCTGCGCGCCTCCGGCACGACGCTCACCGGATCTCCCCGGGCGTGAGGAGGGATTCGGGGCCCGGCGGCCGGGTGGTCTGGCCGCTCACCCGCCCGTCCCGCAGGACTACCACGCGGTCGGCCCAGGCGGCCAGCTGCGCGTCGTGCGTCACCACCAGCGTGGCCACGCCCCGCTGGCATGCCTCGTGCAGCAGCCGCATCACCTCGTCCGCGTTCACCGAGTCCAGGGCGCCGGACGGCTCGTCGGCCAGCAGCAGGCGGCGGTCCCCCACCACCGCGCGGGCGATCGCGACCCGCTGCCGCTCGCCGCCGGACAGCTGATCGGGGAACCGGCCGGCCTGCCCGGCCACGCCGAGCGCTTCCAGCGCGGCCAGCCCGGCCGCGCGCGCCTTCGGCACCGCGACGCCGTCCAGTTCCAGCGGCAAGGCGGCGTTCTCTGCGGCGGTCAGCCCGGGCAGCAGGTTGAAATCCTGGAACACATACCCGATCACCCGCCGCCGCAGCCGGGCCTTGCGGCCCCGCGGCATCCCCGCCAGCGCCATGCCGCAGACCAGCACCTCCCCGCTGGTCGGTTCCTCCAGGCTCCCGGCGATGGTCAGCAGCGTGGACTTGCCCGACCCGCTGGGCCCCATCACCGCCACCATCTCCCCGGCCCGCACCGACAAGTCCACCCCGCCAAGCGCGCGCACCCTCGCAGGCTCCTGCCCGTAGGTCTTCGACACGCCGCGCAGCTCCAGCACGCTCACCACGCCCTGGCCGTCCCCGTCCAGTCCCGGCCGGCTCACCGCCGTGCCCCCAGCCGGCGAAGCTGCGGAACCGGAGCCGGGACGGGGGCAGGCCGGGAAGGAGCGGCAGCGGCCCGTCTGAGCCGCACATCGGCAGCATCCAGCCACCGGATCACCGCGTCCAGCCGGAACAATTCCGCGTCCACCACCAGCGCCAGGCCCAGGTCATCGCGGGCCTCGCCCTCCTTCAGCCTCGTCCACTGCTGCATCAGCTCCAGCAGGTACAGGCGGTGCGCCAGGATCACCTCATGCGCGTCGGTACCGGGCACCCGCGCGGCCACCAGCACCTTCATCACCAGCTCGTCGCGCGGCGGGGAGGTCAGGTCCGGCGGCGTGCGGAGCCAGGCGGCCAGCGCCTCCTGGCCTCGGGGCGTGATCCGGAACCGCTTCTGCGGGCCGTCCTGCCCGGTGCCTTCGGATTCAGCGAGCCCGTCGCGTTCCAGCCGGCCCAGGGTCTTGTACACCTGGCCCACGTTCAGCGGCCACACCTCACCGGTCCCGGCCTCGAATTCCTCCCGCAGCTGCAGCCCGTACTTAGGTCCCTCGGCCAGCAGCGCCAAGAGGGCGTGCGGGACACTCACGACATC
>DATAVV010000193.1:0-39119 GCA_036267555.1 Streptosporangiaceae bacterium
CGGGGGCCAGGCTCGCGATCTCGATAACCCGGACTCCGTCGAGCGGACCCATGGGCGCGCACCCTCCCGCCGCCGGTAGCGTCAGCGGCATTAAAGTCTTCAGCCTTAACGCGGCTACGGGGCCGGCCGTCCGGCCCGCCCCGGTCTATCCGGAGCCTAAACGCTGCGGCCTGGCCTGACCCATCGTGGTCGCGCCGGGCCTGACGACCCTTACCTTAACGATCACGAAGGCGCCGTATCATTTCCACAGTTCTATGGTTTCGGGGTAATTTAGCCCGAAGTGTCCGGGCCTGCTCTTAGGTGCGAACCTTGCGGAGGGCGAAAGTGGCAGATCAACTGGAGTTCGAGGTGGGACAGGAAGAGCGCCACCAGGTGGTGTTCTCCTTCGACCGGTTCTCGGGCAGCACCAAGATCCGCGTGGACGGCGCGCTGGTGGACTCCGAGCACACGATCTTCTCGGTCAAGTTGGCCAAGCGCTACGAGTTCGGCGTCGGGCAGGCCGAGAAGCACGCCGTGGTCATCGAGAAGACCCGCAAGCAGCTGCTCGCCGGATTCCGCCCGTCCACCTACAACGTGTTCGTCGACGGAAAGCTCGTCCTCACCCGGGAACTGTGACGCCTCGAAAAGGCAGCGCGGCAGCCGTCCGCCCAGCCGCAGAAAGGGGATCCATGGAAGACATCCGCCGTGACATGGCACAGCTCAGCCGGTACGCGGAGGGGCTGGAGCAGTTACTGGCCGACGTCGACCAGGCCGCTCCGGCGCGCAGCCAGGGGACCGACCGCAGCGGCATGGTCGCGGTCGCCGTGGGAAAGGACGGCCTGCCGGAGGCGGTCGCGGTGCACGTCCGCTGGCGGGAGAGGCTCCCCGCCGGATCGCTCGCGCCCGCGGTCACCGAGGCCGGCCAGGCGGCTCTGCGCGAGCGGGGGGAGAAGTGGTCGCAGGCCCTCGAGCGCTCGGGCTGGCCGGCCCGGCTCGGCCGCCTGGACACCGGCGCTGACGTGGCCGGCGACCCGCCGGTGCCCGCGGCGTTTCGCCGTCCGCCCGGCACGGCCCGGGGAGGTCCAGGGGGGTCGTCCCCCCAGGGACAGCACCGCACGCGGCCCCTCGACGTTCTGGCCGAAGAGGCGATCAGGGGCTACGACACGGCCGCCTCCGTCGCGGCGCGGGCACGGTCGGCGCCGCCGCCGCAGGGCCGCGCGGCCAACGGCGAGCGCACGCTCGCGCTGACGGTGCGGGCGGACGGCCAGTTGACCTGCGAGGCCGACGCGCGCTGGGTCGAGCGGCAGACCGGCGCCGACCTGACCCGGGTGCTCGGCGAGCTTCTGGCCGCCGCCCGGCGCGGCCTGGCGCAGGCGTCGGACGCCACGGGCGCCGCCCGCGGCAACGAGCAGTCCGCGCAGTTCATGCACGAGATCCTGGCCGCGCTCGGCGATGCCGCGCGGCCGTCGCCACGAACCTGAGGAGTCACGTCATGGGATCAGGGGACATCAGCGTCCACCGCCAGGCCCTGCTGAACCAGGCCGCGTTCTGGGATACGCAGGCGACCGCCACTGGCGGCTACGGCCACCAGGCCACCGGCGCCATGTGGCACGGGGAGGCCGGCATCTTCGCGTCCGTCGTCGGTCCCTACAACCAGGTGTGCCAGGAAGTCTCGCAATGGTGCGGCCAGGGCCAGGCGCAGATGCAGGCCATCGGCGGCGCGCTGGTCACCGCGGCCAGGAACTACCAGACCACCGAAGACACGAACGCCGGGCTGAGCTCGGCCGCCATCAGGGGCTGAGGAGGCCGGGATGTCGTTCAGCGTCGCGCAGTACCAAGAGGTCATCACCAGGACTAACAGTGAGCTCAACGAGTTGCCGCCGATCGCCAACGCGGCCATCCAGAGAATCGAGAGCAGATACAGCTGGATACCGTTCGTGGGCGGCTGGATCAAGGACGCGCTGACCAAGTTCGTTTCCCTGCTGGAGGACTTCCTGGCCAAGGTCGAGTCCTACCTGCGGTCCTCCGCTGTCCCGGTCATGATGTGGGAGGCCGGCAACACCTGGGAGAACATCCAGCGCGGTGCCGGCACGATGGCCGGTGACATCAAAGGCCAGTTGCAGGCCAGCTCCGCACAGTGGAGTGGCATCGCGGGCGGCGCGTACCAGTCCGGGGCCGCGAACCAGGTGGGCGCGGTCCAGGAGATCTCCGGGCTGGCCGGGACGACCTCCGGCTCGGCCACCGCGATCGCGATCAGCGGGCTCGGGTTCTACGTCGCGATCCTCGCGGCCGTGGTCTCGCTGGCCTTCGCCATCGCGACCGCGGCGAGCGGGGTCGGGCTGGCCGCGGGCATCGTCGCCGCGGTCATAGCCGTCGGCGCCGCGGCCGGCCTGTTCTACCTCGGCGTGGAGTCGCACCAGCGGACGCTGCAAGGCCTGGTCGCGGGCAACTCCGCGTTCCCCGGCGGCAAGTGGCCCCTGGCCACGACCTCGTCCGCCGGACACTAGAACAGAAGTTCGCAGCGGCGGGAGGAACGCCACCCGTCCCTGCCGGCGGGCAGGTCGGTCGGGGGCACCGGCCGGCGGGACTACGGCCGCAGGGTCTCGTGGTCGGCAGCCGGGTGCCGGTTATTCGTCCGGGGTGAGCAGGAGGGCCAGGGTGGGGCAGGCGGCGGCCGCGCGGCGGGCCAGCGGGAGCAGGCCGTCGGGCACCGGGCCGGGCGCGACGATCGGGTAGCCCCATGGGTCTTGGGTAATCAGCTCGGGCAGCAACTCGGCGCACACGCCGTGCGCCTCGCACGCGATCGGGTTGACCCGCAGGCTGTGGCTCACGCCCGCCCCCCGTAACCGGGCGCGGGCAACAGCGGCGGGCGCCGCACCCGGGCGCAGGGGCCGGCCACGCTGTGCTGGCGCACTTCGTCGGCGAAGACCCGCAGCCCGCTGGCCACGAATCCGGCGGTCCCGTCCGGCAGGTGGCAGGCGCCGCGCCCGCGCACCAGGCCCATGAGCTGCTCGGCCCAGCCGAGGCCGGGCGTGGGGCCCGGGGGGTCGTCCCCCCATGACGCACCGCCATCCGGCCGCGCGAACGCGAGTTGCCCGAGGGTGTCGGCCAGGGCGGGCAGCCCGTTGGTGCACGGACCGCACTGGCCCGCGCTCTGGCTGGCCAGGTAGCCCGCGATCCAGGCCGTCTCGGCCAGCCCGCAGGCCGAGACGGGGAGCACGACCAGGACCCCGGGCCCCAGCGCCGCGCCCGCGGCGCGCAGGTCCGGGTCGCTCAGCGGGATATGCAGCGCCGGTTCGTACGGCAGCCAGCCGCCGAAGTACCCGCCGGCCAGGATCGCCTGCGGTGCCTCGGCCGGGCCGCCCGCCCGGCGGATCAGGTCCCCGACGGGGGTGCCGAGCGCGATCTCGTACACCCCGGGCTGGCGCACCGCACCGCTGACGGTGACCAGCGCCGACCCCGCCGACCGCGCTGACGGGGTGCCCAGCTCGCCGAACCAGTCCGCGCCGAACCGCGCGATCAGCGCGACGTGGGCCAGGGTCTCGACGTTCAGCACCAGCGTGGGCCGCCCGTGCGCGCCCTTCTGGGACGGCCGCGGCGGCACAAAGGACGGCCGGGCCGCACCGCCGTTCAACTGGCTGACCAGTGCGGTTTCCTGGCTCGCCACGTACGTGCCCGCGACGGTCACGACCTGGATCGGTACCCGGTTCAGTCCCAAGCGGTCCCGCTCGGCGATCACCGCGGCCAGGTCGGCGGCCAGTTCGCCCGCGCCCGCGTGCAGGCTCAGGTAGCCGCGGGTGGCCCCGACCGCCTCGGCGGCCAGCGCGACCCCGTCCAGCACCAGGTGCGGCGCGCGCGTCAGCAGCAGCCGGTCCTTGCCGCTGGCCGGCTCGGACTCGGCGCCGTTCGCCACCACCACGGTGCCGACCTGGCTGCGCAGCGGGCC
The DNA here is from genome assembly GCA_036267555.1 of Streptosporangiaceae bacterium. Lineage (GTDB taxonomy): Bacteria > Actinomycetota > Actinomycetes > Streptosporangiales > Streptosporangiaceae > JASHPR01. Next base: position 3,926 of record DATAVV010000193.1, read on the forward strand.
GGCCCGGCGGCCGGTTTCGGCCACCGCGCGCATCTTGCGCCCGGCCGGGAAGCCCGCGCCGCCGCGCCCGGTCAGCCCGGCCCGCTCCACCTCGCCGATCAGGTCGGCGGTGCTCGGCCCGCCCGCCCGTCCCGGTTCGTCACCGAACGGCACCGGGCCGTACCGGGCCAGGTGCTCGGCGAGCGTCAGCGGGCCGCCGGGCGGGATCAGCCGAGGCAGGGTGTTCTTTATGGCTTGCGTCACCGGGTGCCGCCGGGCGCGGGGGCGGCGGCCTTCTTGTCCCCGCCGATCAGGTAGGCCGGGGTGCCGGCCCGCCGCGCCCAGCCGGGCTGCAGCGGCCCGGCGCTCAGCCAGGCGCCGCCCACGACCAGCGCGAGCAGCAGGGCGAACGCGCCGACCAGGCGGGCGCCCGCGTGGGCCGGCCAGCCGTAGGCCAGGCGCCATCCGGTGAGGACCGCGATCACCGCGACGCAGGCCGCGGTCAGTGCGAGCACCCAGCGCACCTGCGTGTCCGATCCCGTGCCCAGGCCGTGCAGCACGGCCACCGGCCAGCACAGGTAGGCGCTCAGGTGCACCACCCGCCAGGACCGGTAGCTCATCCTGGTCCGCAGCAGGCTGGTGACCGTCATGGCCAGCATCAGGTCCAGGGCGATCGCGCCCAGTCCGAGCCACAGCGGCCGGTAGGCCGAGATGAACGGGATCACCACGTCCTGCAGCCGGATCGGCGCGTAGCTGTCGGCCAGCGTGGTCGCGATATGCAGTGCGGTGAAGGCCAGGGCGAGCAGCGACGCGTTCCGGTGCAGGCCGATGGTGACGAACCGCGGCCAGGCGGGCCGCTGGTACCGGACCGAGGACAGCAGCCCCAGGGCCATGCTGGCGGTCAGCAGCACCAGCGCGACCAGGCCGGTGGCGCGGGTGAGATACCACAGCGGCGTCGACGCGTTGACCACGCCCGCGGCCGGCCTGGGGGCGGACAAGACCGTGCCCCGCAGCCGCGTTATGGCCAATGCCGGGCCGGCTGACAGTGCGCCGGCTGACCTTGAGGCGGCTGACACCGCGCCGGCCGGCATTCCGCGGGCCAGCGCGAAGGCCGCCAGCCCGATCATGCTCTCTCGGCCGGCCCTGGGTCACGCGGCCAGCCCGCCGTGATCTGCGCCGATCCGTCCTCCCGGACGAGGCGGGCGGGCAGCCCGGCGTCGCGCAGCCAGGACACGGCCGCCTCGCCGCGGATGATCGCCGCGGTGCTGGCCGTGTTGGCGTCGACGCAGCAGCCGGCGGCCACGCTGACCGTCCGCCAGCACGACCGGGCGGGCTCGCCGGTCGCCGGGTCGATGATGTGGTGCACGCGCCGGCCGCCCAGGGCCCAGGTGCGCACGGTCGTGCTCGAGGTAGCCAGCCCGCCGGACCGGATCGTGACCGTCTGACCGGGGGCTTCGGGCCCGGCCGCGTGGTCGTCGGTGACCCGCACCCGCCAGCCGTCGGCCGGGGCCGGCCCGGCCACCGCGATGTCCCCGCCCAGGCTGACCAGCACGCCGGAGTCCACCTTCGCGGCGATGATCTCCGCGCAGCGGTCCGCCGCCCACGCCTTGGCCGTGGCCCCCAGGTCGAGTTGCGCGCCGCCGGCGAGTTGCACCAGCCGTCGCGCGCGGTCCAGGTGGACGTTGCGCCAGCCGGGCACGGTTCCGGTGGGCCGGCCTCGCCGGGGCGCGGCCCCGCCCGCCGCCCGCAGCACCGCGAAGTCGCGGTCGTAGCCGATCTCCTCCAGGGCCTGGCCGCAGGTCGGGTCCACGTCGCCGGCGGTGAGCCGGGCGGCGCGCAACGCGGCCTCGATGAGCTCGGCGAACAGCTCGCTGACGCTGGTGATCGCGCCGCCCGCCGCGTTCAGCCTGGAGAGCTCGGAGTCGGGCCGGAACCGGCTGCAGGCCCGGTCCACGGCGGCCAGTTCGGCGTCGGCCACGGCCCGCGCGGCCTCCAGCCGGCCAGGCTCGCTGAGCAGCAGGGCCGCCGTGGTGCCGAAGACGCTGAACGTGTCCGAGCCCGCGGCCACGGCGGCGGTCACGACGCTCCCGAAGTCACCTGGCCCGCGCCGTGCGCGGGAGCCGGGGGCTGAGCCGGGACCACTATCGTGCCCTGGCCGGAGTGGTTTCCGGAGTCGCGGCCGGGCTGTGCCGCGACGTGATGCCCGAAGGCCACGGCGATCAGCGCGGAACCGGCGACACCGATCGCGCCGGCCCGCCAGGTGAACTTGCTGATCTTGCGAATGCCGTCGTCTCGCGCGACTGCCGCGAAACGCTCGTCCCGGCGCATAGCGCGGTCCTCCCTGCTCCCGGGCTCGGACGCCCCGCCGCCGCGATCCCTCGCCCTCAGTTTGCCGTCCGATCCCTGGGAACGACTGAAAGGCTGGTTCAGGTTCGCTGAAGGCCGCTCTCGCGGTCGCGGGCCGGGTGGCCGGTGTCCCTCTCACTCTGTCCCTTCTTTGTACCCTGCGCCCGGACCCGCCGGATACGTTGCCGCCGGCGCGGCGCACGGCGTTTCCGGGTGGTTCCTGCCCTGGCGTGCGACCGGAGGATTCTGGTTGACTTCCCGGCAGATACCCGTCTTCTGCTGGTTGTCATGAAATCTCCTACTGGCCACTGCGGTGCCACATAATCGGCCGTGCCAGTCGGGGCAGACTGGAGGTCATCATGCACGCTGACCGGGACCACAAGCCTGGCAAGCTCGACGGGCCGACCAGGCGCGGACTGCTCAAGGCCGGCTTAACTGCCGGCGCGGTGGCCGGAACGGGGGCGTGGGGCTCGGCCAGCGCACGGCCGTTTGGTGCACGGCCGTCTGGCGTACGGCCCCGGTGGCACCACCGGCTGCGGCCGCCGGGGTCGCGGCCCTATCCCCAGCTTCCCGTCGGCACCGACACGATCCCGAAGATCGACCACATCGTGGTGCTGATGATGGAAAACCACTCCTACGACAACCGGCTGGGCATGCTGCGCCGTCGCGGGGCGGACGGGTTTCGGCTCGGCCGGGACGGGCGCCCGCTGGCCACCAACCCCTACGCGGACGGCGACCTCCAGCACGCGTTCCGGATGCCGACGACCTGCCAGCTCAACGGCTTTCCCGGCCAGGACTGGCTGGACAGCCACACCCAGTTCGACGGCGGCCGCAACGACGGCTTCGTCGAGTCGGGCAGCGGGCCGGTCTCCATGGGCTACTGGGAACAGGCCGACCAGCCGTTCTACTACTCCATGGCCTCGGTGTTCCCGATCGCCGACCGGTACTTCTGCTCGGTGCTGGGCCAGACCTACCCCAACCGGCGCTACCTGATCTCGGCCACCTCGATCGGCCAGGTCAACGACACGCTGCCCGCGCTCACCGACTACCCGGCGGGCGGGACCATCTTCGACAAGCTGGCCGAGGGCGGCGTCTCCTGGCGGGACTACTACACCGACCTGTCCACCACCGAGCTCTACCCCGAGCTGTACCTCAAGAACGAAGGCACGAACGTCCTCCCGATCGCCGGCTTCTTCACCGACGCCGCCGCGGGCACCCTGCCCGGCTTCGCCCTGGTCGAGCCCGGCTACGACACCCAGTCGGAGGAGAACCCGCAGAACATCGTCGGCGGCGAGGCGTTCGCCGCGCAGGTCGTCGACGCGGTCATGTCCGGGCCGGCCTGGCCCCGCACGCTGCTGATCTGGACCTACGACGAGCACGGCGGCTACTACGACCACGTGCCGCCGCCCGCGGCCATCCCGCCCGACGACATCCCGCCGGACGTGCCGGCCGGGGAGTTGCCCTACGACGGGTTCGCCCGGTACGGCTTCCGGGTGCCGTTCGCGATCATCTCGCCCTGGGCCCGGCCCGGATATGTCTCGCACCGGATCTACGACCACACGAGCATTTGCGCCCTGGCCGAGACCAAGTGGAACCTGCCCGCGATGACCTACCGGGACGCCAACGCCGGGAATCTGCTGGACATGGTCGACCTGCGCCGGCCCGCGTTCCTGCACCCGCCGCGGCTGGCCAGGCCGCTGCTCGACACCGACCCCGGCTCCCTGTCCTGCAGCGTCTCAGGCCCGGGCACGATCCCGCCCCCGGGCTCGGTTACCCCGCCGCGTTAACCGCGGGTCTCGCCGGAAGCGTCGTCCGGTGAATCGTCGGCCAGGCGGGCGAAGGCCCGGAGGTTGGCCGTGCTCTCGCCGCGCTTGCGGCGCCACGCCCATTCGCGGCGGATCGATGACGTGAAGCCGATCATGAGCGCCTGGTCGAAGTTGTCGTCCGAGTAGCTGAGCGCGCAGCCGAGCAGGCGGTCGACCTCACCGGGGGAGACCGAGGCCAGCGGGAGCCGGCCGACCAGGTAGACGTCGCCCACCCGGTCCAGCGCGAAGTGCATGCCGTACATCCGGCCGCTGCGCTCCAGCAGGAACCGGTAGAACTCCGCGTGGTTCTCGTCCGGCTGGCGGCAGAAGAACGCTTCCACGTGCAGGCTGTGCGTCCCGGCGATGAGCCAGGTCATGGTGGCCAGCTTGTGCTGGCCCTCCAGCCGCACCAGGTAGGCCCCGGGCCGGGGCGACTCGAAGGACAGGCCCAGGTCGGCCAGGGACGCCTCGATCACCTTTCCGGCCTCGGCGGTGCTGTCCGGGTCGGCCGCGCTGTCCGGGCCCGCTGTGCTGTCCGGGCCGGCCTGACCCGGCTCGCGCGCGCTCACGCCTCCACCGCCTGGGTCGCCTCGGACATGGCGCCCGCGTACAGGTTCAGCAGCCGGTCGACGGTCACGCCCCAGCCGAACCTCGACGCGTGCTCGCGGGCGCCCAGGGAGAGCCGGGCCAGCGTCCCGGGCTGGGCGATCAGGTCCGCCACGACGCGCGCGTAGCGGGCCGGGTCGCGGGAGTCGACGAGGATCCCGGAGAACCCGTCCCGGACCGCAGTGCGCAGCCCGCCGACCGACGCGGCCACCACCGGCGTGCCGCAGGCCTGGGCCTCCACGGCGACCAGGCCGAACGACTCCGACCAGGACGGCACCATGACGACCGTGGCCGCGCGGTACCACTGCGCCAGTTCCGGCTGCGGGCAGGGCGGTTCCAGCCGGACGATGCCGGAGATGCCCAGGGAAGCGGACAACTCGGTCAGGCCGTCCGGGTCGGCGCGGCCGGTCCCGCTCGGGCCGCCCACGAACGCGACCCGCAGGCGCCCGGCCAGCCCGGGGTCATCCCTGATCATCTGGGCCGCCGCGTGCAGCACCGTGCGCGGCGCCTTGAGCGGCTGCACCCGCCCCGCGAACACCAGCACCACCGCGTCGGCGGGCAGGCCGAGCCGCTCCCGGGCGGCCCGCTGCGAGCCGGGCTTGAACACGCCCAGGTCCACGCCCGGGTTGATCGCCGCGACCCGCGCGGGCACCGCGTCGTACAGGCTGATCAGTTGCCGCGCCTCGGCGTCGGTGTTCGCCACCAGCCGGTCGGCGGCCGCCACGACCTCGGCCTCGCCGCGCAGGCGCTCCTCGGGCTCGGCGGCGTCCCCGGCGGCCAGCGCCGCGTTCTTCACCCGGCCCAGGGTGTGCATGGACTGGACGAACGGGACCCCCCACCGCTCCTTGGCCACGGCCCCGACCTGGCCCGACAGCCAGTAGTGCCCGTGCACGATGTCGTAACGGCCCGGGGCGTAGGCGGCTTCCGCGCGGAGCACCTCGAAGGTGAAATGGCATAGCTGGCCGGGAAGGTCGGCCTTGTCCAGGTCCTCGAAGGGCCCGGCGGCCACGTGCCGCACCAGCACTCCGGGCGCGAGTTCGGCCACCGGGGGCAGGTCCCTGGACACGGCGCGGGTGAAGATGTCCACCTCCACGCCGCGTTCGGCGAGGCGCTTGGCTACCTCGACGACGTAGACATTCAGGCCACCCGCGTCACCGGTGCCCGGCTGCTCGAGCGGTGACGTGTGAACGCTGACGGTAGCGATCCGCCGGGGGTAGCGTCGCGCCACGGGCATGCACCTCCGAGAGGTGATCAACCCCGGGCTGAGGCATCCTGTTCCCGGCCGCCGGGGCGGCCGGTCAGGGCGCCGGCCGAGCCAGGGCGCAGGCTCCTGTTCCCGCGCGCCCGGCTGCCGTTAGGCTCTGCGGCATGGCGACACTGGTGCTCATCCGGCACGGCGAAAGCGTCTGGAATTCGGAGGGTCTGTTCACGGGCTGGGTCGATGTCGGGCTGTCCCCGAAGGGCGTCGACGAGGCCGTGAACAGCGGCCGGCTGCTCGAAGAGGCGGGCCTGCGGCCCGACGTCGTGCACACCTCCGTGCTCACCCGGGCCATCCAGACCGCCCACCTCGCGCTGGAGGCCGCGGACCTGCTCTGGCTGCCGGTGCGGCGCTCCTGGCGGCTGAACGAACGGCACTACGGCGCGCTGCAGGGCAAGAACAAGGCCGAGACCCGGCAGGAGTACGGCGACGAGCAGTTCATGCTGTGGCGCCGCTCCTACGACGTGCCCCCGCCGCCCATCGCCGACGACGACCCCCATTCGCAGGCTTCCGACCGGCGGTACGCGCTGCTCCCGGCCGATCTGCGACCGCGTTCAGAATGTCTCAAGGACGTGGTCGGGCGGATGCTGCCGTACTGGTACGACGCGATCGTTCCCGACCTTGCGGCCGGGCGCACGGTCCTGGTCGTCGCGCACGGCAACTCCATCCGCGCGCTGGTCAAGCACCTGGACGGGATCGGTGACGCGGAGATCGCCGGGCTGGACATCCCCACCGGCATGCCGCTGCTCTACGAGATGAACGCGGCGTTCCGGCCCGAGGTCCCCGGCGGGCGGTATCTCGACCCGCAGGCCGCGGCCGAAGGCGCGGCGGCCGTCAAGAACCAGGGCCGATGAGGCTCGGCGGGCTCGGCGGGCTCGGCGGGCTCGGCGGGCCGGCGGGTTCCCTGGTCCGTGTCCTCGCGGCGTGCCCAGCATGGCTCCTGGTTATCGGGCAGGTGAACATCTCGCGAATAACGCCCGGCCGGCGCCTCTCGCCAGGTGCGCGGCGGCGAATCGCTGGCCTACGATCAAAGCGTGGGTATGGGGGTGAATACGGCCTGGGCGGGTGCGCCTGCTGACAAATGGGTACGAGACTGGGTGGGCACATGCCCGTGCCGGCCGCTGGCATGGAACCTATGCACCAATGCTGTCGAGTAGCTCCGCGGCGCGGTCCGCTGCTAGCACCGCGGCGGGATCCGCTGTCGCATGAAGATCCGGATGCCCGTGAAGACTCCCGCTGAGCCCGCTCCGCCATCGGACGCCGGCCGCCTGCCGCCCGGCGTCGCCTCCGTCCTGTCCGTCCTTTCCTCGTCCGCCGTGGTCATCGACAGTGAGGACCGGGTTCTGCAGGCGAGCCTGGCCGCGCGCGCCTACGGGCTGGTCAGCGGCGACGAACTGGTGGTGCAGGAACTGCTCGCGCTGGCCCGCCAGGTCCGCAGGGACGGCGAGATCCGTGAGGGCGAGATGGAGGTCTCGACCACCGGGGTGCCCCGCCGGACCACGAGCTTCGCCGTCCGGGTCGCACCGCTGGGCGCCGCGGTCGGCGGCGGGGGCCTGGTCCTGCTGCTGGTCGAGGACCAGACCGAGAGCCGCCGGGTGGAAGAGATCCGCCGGGACTTCGTGGCCAACACCAGCCACGAGCTCAAGACCCCGGTCGGCGCGCTGGCGCTGCTGGCCGAGACCGTCGAGGACGCGGCCGACGATCCCGAAGCCGTCCGCCGCTTCGCCGGCCGCATGCGGCAGGAAGCGGCCCGGCTGACCAACCTGGTTCAGGACATGATCACCCTGTCCCGGATCCAGGCGGCGGAGCCGATCCCCGACCCGGTCCCGGTCGCGCTCGACGTGATCGTGGCCGAGGCGCTGGACCGGTGCCGGATGAAGGCGAGCGCCCGCGGCATCGAACTGGCCGCCACCGGCACCCGCGGGCTGGCCGTGCTGGGCGACGAGGACCTCCTGATCACCGCGCTGCGCAACCTGCTGGAGAACGCCGTTGCCTACAGCCCCGACAAGACCCGGGTCGAGGTGTCCACCGGGCTGGTCGGCGAGGAGTCGGCCGAGATCAGCGTGGCCGACCAGGGCATCGGCATCCCCGAGCGCGACCGGGAGCGCATTTTCGAGCGGTTCTACCGCGTTGACCCCGCGCGGTCGCGTGCCACCGGCGGCACTGGCCTCGGCCTGGCCATCGTCAAGCACGTCACCGCGGCCCATGGAGGAAAAGTGACAGTGGAAAGCACGGAGGGTGCCGGGTCTACCTTCACCCTCACGCTTCCGCTGCGCCCCGATGCCGTCACCGTGAGCGGCAATACGGTACCCGCGATGGCGCGAGCCAGGAGGCAGTGAAGTGACACGAGTGCTCGTGGTCGAGGACGAGGAGTCGTTCAGCGACGCGATCTCCTACATGCTGCGCAAGGAAGGCTTCGAGGTCGCTGTGTGCCCGACAGGCCCGGACGCGCTCGAGACCTTCGACCGCAGCGGCGCGGATCTCGTGCTCCTGGACCTCATGCTGCCCGGGCTGCCGGGCAGCGAGGTCTGCCGGACGCTGCGCGAGCGGTCCAACGTCCCGGTGATCATGCTGACCGCCAAGGACAGCGAGATCGACAAGGTCGTCGGGCTCGAACTGGGCGCGGACGACTACGTCACCAAGCCGTTCTCCTCGCGGGAACTCGTCGCGCGGATGCGGGCGGTGCTCCGGCGTCGCGGTGACGCGGAGGGGCCGACCTCGTCGATCATGGAATCCGGCCCGGTCCGGATGGACGTCGACCGCCACGTGGTCACCGTCCGCAGCCAGCAGGTCCAATTGCCGCTCAAGGAGTTCGAGTTGCTCGAGGTCCTGCTGCGCAACGCCGGCCGGGTGCTGACCCGGATGCAGCTGATTGACCGGGTCTGGGGCGCTGACTACGTCGGTGACACCAAGACCCTCGACGTCCACGTGAAGCGGTTGCGCGCCAAGGTCGAGGCGGACCCGGCCAGTCCGGCGCACATCCTCACCGTGCGGGGGCTTGGCTACAAGTTCGAGCCCACCCCCTGAGCCGCGGGGCGTGAGCCTCCCGGGCGTGAGCCTCCCGGGCCTGAGCCTGAGCGCCCTGGGCCGCGGCTAGCTGCTCGGGGACGGGCTGGCGCTGGCCGACGTGCTCGGCGTCGGGGTGGCGCCGGCCTTGCCCTTGCTCGGCGTGGGGGACGGGCTGGGGCTCGCCGGGGCCGAGAACGTCGAGTAGTACTGGGCGCTCGGCATCACCGGGACGGTCAGGCTGATGCTCGCCGCGTTCTGGAAGGTCATCACCAGCCGTACGGTGCTGCCGCCGCTCAGGGACTTGGTCAGGTCCTCGAGGACCACTTTCGGTGCCGGGCCGGTCAGCAGCACGGGCTGCTGGCTGGCCACGTTGATGGCACCGCCCGGGAGCAGGACCGTTTTCGCGTAGCCCGGCGCGGTGATGCGGACCAGCTTGTCGGCCGGGCCGGCGTTGGACACCGCGAAGAACAGGCTGGCCGAGCTGCCAGCGGCCAACTTGGAGCCGAGGGGCGCGCCGAGCACGAAGGCATCGTCGATGCTGATCTGACCGACAGTGCGGTCGGTGCCGTCGGTCGTCTGGTGCCAGTTCTGGGTCGGGGCGTTGTTCCCGGCCTCGCATCCGGCGAGTACGGGGGCCAACGCGGCGATCGCCAGCACGAACATGCGGCGTCCCACCGCCGTCCTGCGGCTGCTCCGGATCACGGCGTGCTCTCCTCGTCTTCCTTTAAGTGAGGCACTGGGACGTCGGAAAGCGTAGCCCTCGCGGTGCCCGTGACCGTGGCCGGCCCGGCTCTGCCGCGCGTGTCGGGCGCGGGTCGGCCGCGTGTCGGGCGCGGGTCGGGCGCGGGTCGGCCGCGCGCGTCGCGGACCGGCGCCTACTTGGCCGGGCCCAGCCGCTGCAACGTGGCTGTCACCCTCGGGTCCAGCGGCGGGCTCAGGCGGTGCGCGACCAGCTCCACCGCGCCGCCCGAGCGCACCAGGATCGCGGTCACGCCGTCCTGGCCGTAGGTGGTGCCCAGGACGTTGCTCGTGTCCTCGGCGATCTGGCCGGGCTTCTGCCCGGCCTGGCTGGCCAGCCCGTCCAGTTGCGGCAGTCCGGCCCGCGTCGCGACCAGGTAGAGCGCCACATGCGCCCGGGCGGCCTGGGCGGCGAGCTGCTTCAGAGTGGTCGCGCAGCTGCAGTCCAGGGGAACCAGGGTCAGCACGGCAGGCTGGGACGCCGCGACCGTGTGCAGCGGGACCTGCCGGCCGCGGATGACGAGGACGGCCGCGGCCGGCAGCGGTCCGCCGATCTTCCCCGCGGCCGGGGTGCTGGCCGCGGTCTGCCTCGGCGCGGCGGTGCTCAGCGGGAGTTCGGGCGCACCGGTCTGATTCGCGGCGAACATGATCAGCAGGGTGCTGGTGATGAGGGCCAGGATGAGGCAGCCGGCCAGCAGCGGCAGCGCCATGCCGTCCCTGGTCAGCGGTCCGCGCAGGCGGCTGGCTCGCTGCCGGCGGCGCAGCGCGCGCAGTTCGCGCTGGTAAGCCTGCACGTCACGGTCGAGTTCCCGGGCATCGTCGGGAATATCGATGTCGACCGGCGGGAGACCGAAGTCGTCCCGGTCCGGATCGCCGCCTGCGTTCACCCGCACCCTCCGGCATGAGCCGCACTTTCTCTCAGTATGAGCCCCCGGTCCAGTGCTGTAACCGCCCGGCGCTCCCTAAGCTGACGATGCGCGGCATCCGCCCGCCGGAGGGCGGGCCGGACCCCGGCGGGCTGGGGTCACGCCCGGGGCGGTTCACGGGGTACCCTCGGCCGTGCTGCCGGGGCACGCCGCGTGCATTGCAATTTGCGGATCCCGAATTGCGCCATTGACCTGCGTGTTTGCTGGCAAGGACGGCTAATCGCCCCTGTTCGGCGTGGTAACATAGGTTCAGCGGAAGGGGTACGTCCACATGTCTTTCAAGGTCGGCGACACGGTCGTCTACCCCCATCATGGGGCTGCTCGGATCGAGGAGATCGAGACCCGTTCGATCAAGGGTGAGGATAAAACCTACCTCGTACTCAAGGTCGACAAGGGTGACCTGACTGTGCGCGTTCCTGCCGACAATGCCGAGCTTGTGGGCGTCAGGGACGTAGTCGGGCAGGAAGGTCTGGAGCGGGTGTTCGAGGTGCTGCGCGCCCCGTACACCGAAGAGCCGACCAACTGGTCCCGGCGCTACAAAGCCAACCTTGAGAAGCTTGCCTCGGGTGACGTGAACAAGGTGGCCGAGGTGGTGCGGGATCTATGGCGCAGGGACCGCGAGCGCGGCCTGTCCGCCGGGGAGAAGCGCATGCTCGCCAAGGCCCGGCAGATTCTCGTCAGCGAACTCGCGCTGGCCGAGAAGACCAACGAGGACAAGGCCGAGGCGCTGCTCGACGAGATCCTCGCGTCCTGACCCGCGCCTCCGGTCAAGATCCAGGGAATGCCGCATCGCGGTGAGACGATCGTCTTTCCGCTGTCGCGTGCGTTCCCGCAGTGGCGAGGTTAGGCGTGTTCGCGCAGGTTGGCGTCGGGACAGACGTCCACCCGTTCGGTGCGGGCCGGCCCCTTTACCTCGCCGGTCTGCTCTGGCCGGACGAGCCGGGCCTAGCCGGGCATTCCGATGCCGACGTAGCCGCGCACGCGATCTGTGACGCCCTGCTCGGCGCGGCCGGACTCGGCGACCTCGGCGCCCACTTCGGAACGTCCCGCCCGCGCTGGGCCGGGACCAGGAGCACGCTGCTGCTCGCCGAGACCGTCCGCCTGGTCGCGGACGCGGGCTTTGACGTGGGCAACGTGTCGGTTCAGGTCATCGGCAACCGGCCCCGGATCGCGCCCCGCCGGGACGAGGCGCAGAAGGTCCTGTCCGAGGCGCTCGGCGGGGCTCGCGTCAACGTGGCCGGGACCACCACCGACGGCCTCGGCCTGACCGGCCGCGGCGAAGGCATCGCCGCCATCGCGACCGCCCTGATCGTTCCCCGCCCCGTTCCCGCGTAGAGCGGCGGCCGGGCCCCGTGTAAGGCCGGCCCCGCTCCCGCGTGAAGCGGTCCGGGCCGCCGCCACCCCGGTGCCAGACCAGTCGGGTCTGGCCATGCCGCCGGCACACAGCATTCCTCACACCGCCCCCATCAGTAACACAAGATCCGTTTTTGTGGTGATTTACCGGTGCCAGAACCCGGCAACTCTCCACGAAAACGGATCTTGGAAGCCGAGGGGACCGGCGGCCGGGGGGCCGGGGGCCGGGGGGGCCGGGGCGTCACGCTTCCGGGGGCACGGGCGAGCTTCGCACCCGGTCGAACGGGGACCCCCCCGCGGGGGCGGGGTCTTCGCCAGTGGTGTCGTCCTCGGGTCCATCCTCGTCCCCGAAGTCGGCCTCAGTGTCAGCCTCGGCGCCGGTCTTAGCGTCGGTGCCGGTCTCAGCTCCAGCATGGGCCTCGGCGACGGCCTCGGCGACGGCCCCGACCCGGGCCGCGGCATCCACTCCGGGCTGGCTGCCGTCCTCGCCCTCGTCCGTCTCCTCGGCGGCCTCGGGGTGGTCGGCCACCATGGTCGGCGCGGCGCTGAACGCGGAGGCCGGGTCGTCGGCGAGGTGGTTCTCGCGGGCGCGCACGCTCCACGAGGTCGGGTCGGTCGCCCGGTCATCCTCGGCGCCCTCGTCGCTGGCGGGATCGTCGTGATCGGGTTCGGTGTCGATCGCGAGATCGTCCGCGTCGGCGGGTTCCTCCGCGCCCGGGTCCGCGGGCGGCCCGGCCTGAGCGGGGATACTCGGCGCGGCCGGCGGCTGAGCCGGTTCAGCCGGAACGCGGCTCCGGGGCTCGTCTGGCGCCCCCTGAGCCGGAACGCCCGCGGCCGCCGGAACCTGCGGCCGGGCCGGCGCGGCAGCGGCGCTCCGCGGGCCGAGCAGGTCGTTGAGGCCGGGGCGCAACTCGACGTGGCCCGACGCCGGCACGACGGCCTTGTGCTGGGTGGCGGCCGCGGCCTTGCGCAGGCGGGCGTGGCGCAGCAGGCACAGCAGCAGCCCGAACCCGATCAGGACCAGTGCCCACGGGATGATCGCGGCCGTGGCGGCGGCCGGCTTGTGCGGCAACCGGGTGCCGGTCGCGTGCAGCGTGTCGGCCCCGGCCGCCGCGGCCAGCAGCACCAGCATGGACAGCCAGGCGTAGATGCGGGAGAAGAAGCCGGCCCCGCGCAGGGCCAGGATCGCCGCCCCCGCCACGACCAGCATCGCGTCGAAGATCAGCGGGTAGATCCGGGCCAGCCGCGGCGATACGCCCGCGGACAGGGCCACCAGGTGAATGCCGGCGTATGACAGCACGAACGCCGCCGCCGCGAGCAGCAGCACGCCGCCCACCACGGCGATTAGCGCCAGCACTCTCAGTACGCGGTTCCCGTCGGCTGACGACGCCGAAGGCGCCGTTCGCTGGTCGGTCATCAGGCCCGCCGTCCTTCCTCGCGATGCCGGGTCACGCCGCAGGCTTATAGTCGGGAAAGGGGGAGCCTGACCCGCGCCGCCCGCCACGGCGCCGCCCGGCGATCGGCGTCATCGCAGAAAAACGGGCGCGAATGGCGGACGGGCAAGTCTACTCCCGCAGTGCCATGCGGTTTCGGCGACAAGGGAGACCATATGCCGTACTACCGGGTTGCTGGGGAGATTCCGCGAAAGCGTCACGTTCGGTTCCGCCGCCCTGACGGGGGGCTCTATGCCGAAGAGCTGATGGGCGAGGAAGGGTTCGTTTCCGATTCCTCGCTGCTTTACCACGCTCACCCGCCGACCGCGATCGTGAAGAGCGAAGGTCTCGACGACGCATCCGACACGGGCGTGACGCCGAACCATCCCCTGCTGCCACGTCATTTCCGGACCCAGGAACTCCCCGCCGGCGGGGACATGGTGCTCGGCCGCCAGTTGCTGATGGCCAACGACGATGTGCGCATCTCATTCGCGGCCGCCGATGCCGCTTCCGAGCTCTACCGCAATTCCACCGGCGACGAGGCCATTTACGTTCGTAACGGTTCCGCCCGGTTCGAGTCCGTCTACGGCTCCATTGACGCCGCGGCCGGTGATTACGTCGTCGTGCCCCGCGGGACTATTCACCGCTGGATTCCCGCTGCGGGCGATCCGACTCATGCGCTCGTCATCGAAGCGCGTGGGCACATTAGGCCGCCACGGCGCTACTTGTCCGCCCACGGGCAGTTCCTTGAGCACGCTCCCTACTGCGAGCGGGATCTGCGCGGCCCGGACGGCCCGCTGATCGCCGACGGCGAGGACGTGCCGGTGATCGTGCGCAACCGGGGCGGGCTGACCCGGCTGAGCTACGCGTTCCACCCGTTCGACGTGGTCGGCTGGGACGGTTACCTGTACCCGTACGCGTTCAACATCGCCGACTTCGAGCCGATCGTGAAGCGCACCCACGCGCCGCCCCCCGTGCACCAGACGTTCGAGGGCCCGAACTTCGTCATCTGCTCGTTCTGCCCGCGTCCTCTCGACTTCGACCCGGAAGCCGTGCCGATCCCCTACAACCACCACAACGTGGACTCCGACGAGATGATGTACTACGTCGCCGGCGACTACAGCGCGCGCAAGGGCTCGGGGGTCGGCCTGGGGTCGATCACCCTGCACCCGAGCGGCTTCACGCACGGGCCGCAGCCTGGCGCGGTCGAGGCCGCGATCCGCGCGCTGGACGAGGGGCGCGGCACCACCGACGAGACCGCGGTGATGATCGACACCTTCCGCCCGCTGCTGCTCGCCCCGGCGGGCCGCCACGCCGAGGACCCCGAGTACGCCTGGAGTTGGGCCCGCGCCGCCCGCGGCTAGGAGCACCGGCATCCGTCAGGAGCGGGTCCCTTTACTGCGCCCAGGCGGCGGCAGTGATGCCGTCAGCGTGACCGCCCGGCCACTGGACCACCTCGATCCGGTTACCGTCGGGATCAATCACCCATGTCGTCCGGAAGTCGTCTGAACCATCCGGTGATGCGGGCGCCTCGGCACGGATGCCCCGCGCTGCAAGCTCAGTGATGGTTGCATCCAAGGATTCGACCTTGATGACGAAATGACTGAGGCCCGCGCCGGTGCCGACCTCACCTTGGGCCGGATCGTGGACGAGTTCGATGGTGACGAACTCGTCCCCGGGCAGCTTGAGCATGGTCAGGTGGCCCAGGGGGTCTCGGGGACGCTGCCGACGACCTCATAGCCGATGGCGGTATAGAACGCCAGCGATCGGTCGAGATCGGCGACACGCAGGCCGAAGTGCAACGTCCTCATCGCCATGGGCGAGGATTACCCCGGGCTCGTGCTTGAGGTGGCCGATGTCCCCGGCCAGGCCGCCGTCGCTTGTCGAGATGCAGACGTACGCCACGGCCAAGTCTCATCGCGCCAGCACAGACCGGTCAGGATGCCGGCCAGGATGGCCGGGGCTCCGCTGTGCCGCAACTGCCACCAGGCTCACGCGCCATGCCCGGCCGGAGGGCTTGGCGTCACCGCTCCGGTAGCGGCAGGACAGGGTCTAACTCGCTGGCTGGGCGGCGGTTGAGCCGCAGGGTGGCCCCCCGGTGCGTCTGCGCGGTGTTCTGGCGGGCAGGGGCGGTCCACGCCGAGACGTGCATGCCGCTGGCCGAGGTGAACGGCTGGCCCTGCCATCCCGCCCAGCGGCCGAGCGGTTCGAAGCCCGCGAGCTGGGCCATCAGGTCCAGTTCGCTTGGCCAGGCGTACCGGATCTCCACCGGGTAGCTGGATATGCCGCCGTCGCCGATCGCATAGTGCCGGGTGCGGATCCGCTGCGTGGCCCGGTCGTGCACCGACGCGCTGATCAGGCCGGTCTCGCCGCGCAGGTCGTCGACCTGGAGCCGCTGGCGCCGGTCGAACCGGGCGGGGTCGGGCACGAACGCCTCGATCACGAAGACGCCGCCCGGGACCAGGTTCGCGGCCACGTTCCGGAAACAGCGCACCTGGCTGGCCTGGGTCAGCAGACCGAAAAACGTGTTGAACACCACGTACACCAGGCCGAACGGGCCGCCCTCGGCGTTGACCTCGGCGAAATCGCCGATGCTCACCGCCACCCGGTCGCCGCCGACCTTGTCGCGCAGTTTGGCGATCATCTGCGGCGAGGCGTCGATGCCGCTGACGGCCAGGCCGCGAGTGGCCAACGGGATCGCGATCCGCCCGGTGCCGACGCCGAGTTCCAGCACCGGGCCGTCCCCAGCCTGACCAGCCAGGAAGTCCACGACCGGCGCCACGTGCCCGGCATCGCTCGCATACCACTGGTCGTACACGGCGGCGATGCGCTCGCCGTAGGCGGAAGGTTCGGGGAGCGGGTCGTCGCCGTCGGGGGCGGGAGGGTGCATCGCCCCAAAATGCCAGGCGCGGGCGTTCGGCGCATCCGGAATAACCCGGAATAACGGCGGTAAACGGGTCAGTTCGCCGCCATTGACCTCAACGGTGGTTGAGGTCTTAACCTCGGCTGCAGTGGAGATGCGCCGCGGAGAGGAGCGTCAAGAATGTCGGAGCCTGGTGTGATACTCGTGACCGGATCGACCGGAAACGTGGGCCGCAGCCTGGTGTCGCAACTGCTGGAGGTCGGCGCCGAGGTCAGGGCCCTGGCCCGGGACCCGGGCTCCGCGCGCCTGCCGGGCGGAGCCAACGTGGTGGCCGGCGACCTGTCCCGCCCGGCCACGCTGCGGGAGGCATTGGACGGGGTTGGCGCCGTGTTCCTGCTGTGGCCGTTCACCGACGCCGACGCCGCCCCAGCCGTGGCCGACGTGCTGGCAGGGGCCGGCCCGCGGGTCGTGTTCCTGTCGTCCATGGGGTCGCAGGCCGGCCAGGCCGAGGCGGGCACGGCGTTCCATGCCGCCGTGGAACGCGAGCTTCGGCGGTCCGGGCTGGCCTGGACGTTCCTGCGGCCGGGCGGGTTCGCGTCGAACACGCTCCTGTGGGCGCCGCAGATCCGCACCGACGGGGTGGTGCGCTGGCCCTACGCGCGGGCGGCCCGGTCGCTGATCCACGAGCGGGACATCGCGGCCGTCGCGGTCAGGTGCCTCACCAGCGGGCACGGCGGCGGCGGGGACGGCGGCGGCGGGCAGGGCGGAGCCGTCCACGTCCTTACCGGACCCGAGGCCGTCACGCAGGAGGAACAGGTACACGCGATCGGCCGGGCCGTCGGCCGGCCGGTGCGCTACGAGGAGATCCCGGCCGACGCCGCGCTCACGCAAATGCTCGCCGACGGCTGGCCGCGGCCGTTTGCCGAGCACGCGCTCGCCCACTGGGCCACGTTGGTGGAGCAACCCGAACCGGTGACGGACACCGTCAAGCGCCTCACGGGCACCGCGGCCCGCACGTTCGGTGAATGGGCCCGCGACCACGCGGGCGACTTCCGCTGAGCCGGCCCGCCCGGCCCGCCCGGCGCGGGTGGGGCGCTAGGCCGCCAGGCCCCGGGCCGGCCGCCCTGCTGGAGCGCCCGGGCTACGAGCCACGCAGCTTTGACAAACGCGGCTTCGTCTGCCGCGGCACCGCCGGCGTCGCCCCGATCAGAATCTGGCTACGAGATCCCGGCCAATGATCTGCGGGACACGCGCTAGTCGTCCAGGTCGACCAGGAACATGCGCGATCCGGGCGGGGCGATCTGCTGATAGTCGGCCGCCGCGGCCTGCCCCTCGCTGGACCCGAACCCGCCCTGCAGCGCGGTCTGGTCGGGAAAGTACAGCTCCGTGATCCGGTAGTACGTCTGTTCGCCACCGTCGATCGCGGACGTGATCCGACCGGTCTCCGACCGCTGCAGGCCCGGCATGGAGTTGGCCAGCGCCATGTGCGTCTCGAGATAGTGCCTATCGAACGCTTCCGGGTCGCTCGGCTGAGTGTAGAGAACTACCAGTTTGACGGTCACGGTGTGGACCCTACCGTCCGGCCGCGACCGGCCGCCAGCGTGAGCCCGGCCCCGGCTCCGGTCGGACCCGGGCGGGCCCCGGTGTCCCGTAGCCTGTGCGCATGGCGTTGCACATTCATGACACGGCCGCGCGGGCCGTGCGCGAGTTCATCCCGGTTTCCCCGGGAAGGGCCTCGCTGTACCTGTGCGGGGCCACGGTGCAGGCACCCCCGCACATCGGCCACATCAGATCCGGCGTCACCTTCGACATCCTGGTGCGCTGGCTGAACGCCAGCGGCTACCAGACGACGTTCTGCCGCAACGTGACCGACATCGACGACAAGATCATCAACACCGCGGCCGGCGAGGGCGTGGCCTGGTGGGCCGTGGCCGAGCGCAACCAGCGCGCGTTCACCCGCGCCTACGACGCGCTCGGCTGCCTGCCGCCGGATGTCGAGCCCCGGGCCACCGGGCACGTGCCGGAAATGATCGTGCTGATGCGGCGGCTCATCGACAGCGGCCACTCCTACGCGGCCGGCGGGGACGTCTACTTCGACGTGCTCTCCTACGCCCAGTACGGCGAACTGTCCGGTCAGCGCCTGGAGCACATGCGGGCCGCCGACGACGTCGACGAGGGCGCCAAGCGCGACCCGCGCGACTTCACGCTGTGGAAGGGCGCCAAGCCGGGCGAGCCGACCTGGGAGACACCGTGGGGACCCGGCCGCCCCGGCTGGCACCTGGAGTGCTCGGCCATGTCCACCAAGTACCTCGGCCCGACCTTCGACATCCACGGCGGCGGCCTGGACCTGGTCTTCCCGCACCACGAGAACGAACTGGCTCAGTCCCGGGCCGCGGGCGACGGCTTCGCGCGGTACTGGTTCCACAACGGGCTGGTCAACCTGAGCGGGGAGAAGATGAGCAAGTCGCTCGGCAACTCTCTGCTCGTGGACGCGATGATCAAAGAGGTCCGCCCGGCCGAGTTGCGCTACTACCTCGGCCAGGCGCACTACCGTTCGGGCATCGACTACACCCCCGAGGCGCTGGCCGAGGCCGCCGCGGCGTACCGCCGGATCGAGGGCTTCGTGACCAGGGCCGCCGAAGCCGGGCTCGCGGCCGGCCCGCTGGCGCCGCCGACCGCCACGGACCTGCCCGCCGCGTTCACGGCCGCGCTCGACAACGACCTCGGCGTGCCGCAGGCCCTCGCGATCGTGCACGAGGCCGTGACCGAGGGCAACAGCGCGCTGGCGGCCGACGACGCGGCCGGGGCGGCCAAGCAGGCCGCCGCGGTCCGGGGCATGATGGCCGTGCTCGGGCTCGACCCGCTGGACGAGCACTGGACGGTCGGCGGCGACGAGGGCCTGCGGCCTGTGGTCGACGCGCTGGCCGCCGTGGCCCTGGCCCAGCGCCAGGCCGCGCGCGAGCGCAAGGACTACGCCGCGGCCGACGCGATCAGGGACGGGCTGGCCGAGGCCGGGATCACGGTCGAGGACACGCCGCGCGGCCCACGCTGGGAAGTGCGCCGGTGACGGCACCAGAGCCGGCGGCGCCCGGCGAGAACCGGAGGACACTGCGATGAGCCCGCGTGGCAGCGGCGCGCCCCGGCCCGGGCCGGGCGGCCGCACCAAGGCGGGCAAGCCCCGCCCCGGTACCGGCGGCTACGGCAAGCGCAAACTCGAGGGCAAGGGCCCCACCCCGCCCGCGCACATGCGGCCAGGGCATCCGGCGCAACGCCGGGCGGCCAGGAAGCAGGATGGGGACGCGAGACGGGATGGCGACGCGGGCGCGGGGTCGCCGGCGGCAGCCCGGAGCCAGGCCCGGCCGGGTGCGGGAGACCGGCCCGGGTCGCCGCGTTCGGGCCGAATCCCGCGGGGATCGGGGAACGCGGCCGAGGTCGTGGCGGGGCGCAACCCGGTGCTGGAATCCCTCCGCGCCGGCGTGCCCGCGATCGCCCTGCACGTCGGGCCCAGGCTCGACGCGGACGAGCGCATCGGCGAAGCCGTCATGCTGGCCGCCGACACCGGGGTTCCCGTGGTCGAGGCGGGCCGGGCCGAACTGGACCGGCTGTCCGGGGGAGCGATCCACCAGGGGCTTTTGCTGCGGGTCAGGCCCTACCGGTACGCGCACCCCGACGACCTGATCGCGCGGGCGGCCGAGGCGGGCGAGCCCCCGCTGATCGTGGCCCTGGACGGGGTCACCGACCCGAGGAACCTGGGCGCGGTGGCCCGCTCGGTGGCGGCGTTCGGCGGGCACGGCCTGCTGGTGCCGGCCCGGCGCTCGGCCGGAGTGACCGCCGGGGCCTGGAAGGCGTCAGCGGGCACGCTGGCCCGGGTGCCGGTCGCGCAGGTCAGCAACCTCGCCTCGGCGCTGGTCGGCTACCAGGAGGCGGGCCTGTTCGCGGTCGGCCTGGCCGCGGACGGCGACAGCACGGTCAGCGACTCCGGCCTGGCCGACGGGCCGCTGGTGCTCGTGATCGGCTCCGAGGGGCGGGGCCTGTCGCGGCTGGTGGCCCAGCGCTGTGACGTGCTGGCCCGGATCCCGATGTCCGGCCCGGCCGAGTCGCTGAACGCCGGCGTCGCGGCCGGGATCGCGCTCTACGAGGTGGCCAGGCTGCGCGCAGGTTCGGGCTGACACCACGGCGGGCTGATCAGGCATGACAGCCCGGGTGCCGGGTAGTGGCCGGGCCGGGGGTCCCGCCTATCGTGAGAGCTCGGGAGGTGGTCGCGGATGGCATCGGATCCGGGCACAACCTCGGGCGACCGTGCCGCTGGTGACAGGACTGCTGGTGACAGGGCTGCTGGTGACCGTGCCGTCTGGTCCGCCGGGCCGGATGGTCCGCACGGGCCGGATGGTCCGCCCGGGGCCGGCGAGTACAGCGGGGCCGACCTGGCCCGGGCCAAGCTCGTCGACGAGTTGCGCGACAGCGGCCGGCTGGCCAGCGGGGCCATCGAGGCCGCGTTCCGCGCCGTGCCCCGGCACCTGTTCCTGCCCGACCTCGGAGCCGCCCTGGCCTACCAGGACGAAGCCTTCGTGATCAAGACCGACGAGGACGGCCTGCCGATCAGCTCGTCCTCGCAGCCCGCGATCATGGCGATCATGCTGGAACAGCTCGGCATCGCCCCGGGCCAGCGGGTGCTCGAGATCGGCACCGGCACCGGCTACAACGCCGCGCTCATGTCCTACCTGGTCGGACCGCACGGATCGGTGGTCTCGGTGGACATCGACGCCGACCTGGTCGAGAAGGCGCGGGCCAACCTGGTCGCGGCCGGCTACCCCGGCGTGCTCCTGCGCTGCGGCGACGGCGGCTTCGGCGCGCCCGACTACGCGCCCTACGACCGGATCATCGTGACCGCGGGCGCCTGGGACCTCGCGCCGCATTGGCTGGCCCAGCTCGGGCCGGCCGGGCGCATCGTGCTCCCGCTCTCGGTGCGCGGCATCCAGCTCTGCCTGGCCCTGGAACGCGGGGACGGGCTGCTGTACAGCCGCTCGGCCTGCCGCTGCGGGTTCATCCGGATGGCGGGCACGTTCGCCAGCCCGGAGCCGATCGCCCCGCTGGGCCCGCAGCCCGGCTGGCACGTCCAGGCCGACGCGGGCGGGCCCATGGACGTGGCCGCGCTCTACGCCGCGCTGACCGGGCCGGCCACCGACGTTCCGGCCGGAGTCCAGGTCGCCGGGCTTGGCGAGCTGGGCGAGGCGGACCTGTGGATCACGATCACCGAGCCCGGCCTGGAGCGGCTGACGATCACCGGCGGCGGGACAGGCCAGGGCGGGTTGCTGGGCGGGGCGCTGGGCGGCGGGGCGCTGCCGCTGGTGCCGTTCGGCGCCCTGGCCGGTTCCTGGGGCCTGCCGGGGCCGCAGTGGGACGGCGATTTCGGCGTGGCCGCCCTGCTGCCGGCCCGGGAACTGCAGACGCCCGCCGAGTACCACTACGGGGAGTTCGAGGTCGTGGCCCGAGGGTTCGGGGCCCAGGGAGCCGCGCTGGCCACGAGCCTGGCCGCCCAGACGGCCGCCTGGCAGGACGCGGGCCGCCCCCGCGCCTCGGCCCTGAGCGTGACCGCGTACCCGCCCGGCGCCGACGTGCCCCCGCGGCCCGGCCAGGTCATCCTGGACCGCCGCCACACCCGGCTGGCCCTGAGCTGGCCCGGATAGCCGGCCGATCCCTCGCGCACCAAGGGGGCAAAAGGGAAAGATGGGGGGCGTGGAACGACTGCTGTGGCGCAGGCCGCGCGCGCGTCCGGCCTGGTCGTGATGGAGGCGGATGCTCGGCCCGGGCGAGCCGACCGTGGTGTCGGCCCGGGCCACCCGGCACGGGCCGGTGATCGACCGGGCCATGGTGGCCGACTTCCGGTTCGGGGGCGGGGAAGGTGGGAAGGGCGCGGAGGGCGAGGGCGGCGTGACCGGCCGGATCCGCGCCTCGCTGTGGTCGGCCCAGATCCTGCGGATCGGGGCCAGGGCCGTGGGCGCCAACGGCGAGATGCGGGTGATCAACTACCTCGCCCCGCAGGTCTTCAACCTGCTCACGGTCAAGGCCGGCGGCCGCACCCGGCGTGAGCGCGTGCCCGGCGAACCCAGCTACACCGGGCAGCTTCGGGCGTTCGCGGCCGCGGTGCTGCGCGGCGGGCCGGTGCTCACCACGCCCGAGGACGCCGTGGCCAACATGCACCAGATCGACGAGGTCTACCGGGCCGCCGGCCTGCCCCTGCGCGGCACCAGCCCGGCCTAGCTAGGACCGGTCGCCGGTCTCGTTCAGCAGCGGGGCCGGGCCCACGATCAGCGGGTCGGGCTGGCCGACGACCCCCTCGTCCCGGTCCTCGTACGGAACCTGGGACAGCACGTAACGCATCGCCTCGAGCCTGGCCCGCTTCTTGTCGTTGCTCTTCACCACCGTCCACGGCGCGTCGGCCAGGTCGGTGTAGAAGAACATGGCCTCCTTGGCCTTCGTGTACTCGTCCCACTTGTCCAGCGAGGCCAGGTCGATCGGGCTGAGCTTCCACCGCTTGACCGGGTCGAGCTGGCGGCGCACGAACCGGCGTAGCTGCTCGGTCCTGGACACCGAGAACCAGAACTTGACCAGGATGATCCCGTCCCGCGCCAGCATCCGCTCGAACTCGGGCGCCTCGTGCAGGAACTCGGACACCTCTTCGGGCCGGCAAAAGCCCATCACCCGCTCCACGCCGGCCCGGTTGTACCAGGACCGGTCGAACATCGAGATCTCACCCGCGGCGGGCAGGTGCGCGATGTAACGCTGCAGGTACCACTCGCTCTGTTCGCGGTCGGTCGGCTTGTCCAGCGCGACCACGTGCGCGCCACGCGGGTTCAGGTTCTCGGTGAACCGCTGGATCGTGCCGCCCTTGCCGGCCGCGTCGCGCCCCTCGAACAGGATGATCAGCCGGCGCTGCTGGGTCCGGACCGACCGCTGCAGCTTCAGCAACTCGATCTGCAGCAGGCGCTTGACCTTCTCATACCGGCGCCGCCCCAGCCGCCTGGCGTACGGGTAGCCCTCGCGCCAGGTCTGGATGGCCGAGCCGTCGGCCGCCACCAGCGAGGCCTTCCCGTCCTTGGCGTAGCGGATCTGCAGGCCCAGCCGCTCCGCGAGCCGCTCCAGGGTCGCGTCGGCCACCCGGTCATGCTCGCGGGGCACCGGGCCACCCCCCGGTGACGCGCCGTCCCTGGCTGATGGAACTCACCACAAGCCCCCCGTTTCGCCTGGCAGTGAGCATTCCGCAGCGTCCACGAACACCCGGCTCATACCCGTGCGCCCGGCGGGCACACCTGGGGCCGGCCCGGCCGCATGAGCCCGGTCGGACAGGACCGGATCGTGACATTAATCCTTAACGCGGCAGGCGTGGCCGGCCTGGTCGCCGCCGGGGTGCTGCTGGACGCGTTGCGCTCCGGCTTCCTGGCCTGCGGCCGGTCGCCGAGGACGGGACAGGGGCCTGCGGGACGTGCGGCCTGCCCTGGCCGTCGACCTACTGGCCTGAAAGCTCTGCATCGCCCCTGCAGACGCAGCGCTGGGAAGCAGCGTTAGGAAGCAGCGCCGGGAACCTCGAGAACAGCGGCCCTAGGCAGCTGAGTGCCGACGCCGCAGCCCGAACCAGGCCAGCGCGATCCCGGCCAGCGCGATCAGCGGCCCGAGCACCGCCCAGAACGTGACGCCCGACATCGCGCTGCCGCCGATGTAGCCGAGGCCTTGCAGCGCGAAGATGATCCCGGCGATGGTGATCAGCGCGCCGGCGCCGACGAGCAAGCTGTATTTCATGGTGATGCGCGCCTCTCCCAAGACCGGTCTGCGGGCATCCCTTATCGAGACACCCTTTTCGGAACGGATCGGGCCGCGGGGCGGTTCGGCTGAAGCAGGCCCAGAACCGGCGCAACCGGGTTAACCGGTGGCTGCGGGCCGCCGTTGGCGGGGTTGGCGGCGGTCTGGCCGGGCGACACAGTCCCGCAAGTGCCGAAATCCGCTGCCAGACGCCTGGTCGGCCATATTGTACATTCGGCCCGCCGACGATGTGCCGCAACCAGGCGCCTGGGTAAAACGTCTAGTAAGCGACATCGATCTTCTTTCAGGCGGTGGGCGTTCAAAGTGCCCCTAAGCCGGGGGCAACGGGCGCAGGGCAGAACACGGGTATAGCGGGCGCAGTTCAAGGGACGGGAACATGAGGCACGCGTGGCGGTTGCCAGTCGGTCTAGGGGCCCTGGTGGGGGCCGGAGCGTTGGTGGTGGGGGCGCCGTTGCTGGCGCAGGGCGGGGCCGCGGTCGCGGGCACGGCCGCTGCCGGGCGTCCCGCGGTGGCAGCGCAATCTAAGGTGGCCATTCCGTCGGCCCCGGCGTGGAAGGCGCCGCCGGGGATCCTGACGCTGGGCATGCACGGCGCGGCGGTGCGGAGCCTGCAGAAGCGACTGGCCGCGCTGAAGTTCTACCCCGGGACCGCCGATGGCCAGTTCGGCCTGGACACGCTCGAGGCCGTCTGGGGCTTCAAGGAGATCCAGGGACTGCCGGTGACCGGCGCGAACCAGGACCAGGTGTCGCGCCGGACCGAGTACCGCCTCGAGCACCCGCGCGGGTTCAAGGCCCTGGTGCCGAAGGGCGGCAAGGAGCGCATCGAGGTCAACATGGGCAACGAAACCCTGGTCCTGTACAAGAACAACAAGCCCGTGCTGTTCAGCCACGTTTCCACGGGCGCGGGCTGCCTGCCCGGGCAGGGCTGCGGCTGGGACACGCCGACCGGCAACTACCACGCGATCTGGTTCTACAAGGGCTGGATCAAGGTGCCGCTCGGTGAGATGTACAACCCGGTGTTCTTCATCGGGTCGGTGTTCGCCATCCACGGCGAGTACAACTCGGCGGTGCCCTACTACCCGGACTCGCACGGCTGCGTCCGGATTCCCTACGACATCGCCTCCTACTTCCACACCCTGATCAAGGTGCCCGGCACCCCCATCTACATCAGGGG
Source organism: Streptosporangiaceae bacterium (assembly GCA_036267555.1). Lineage (GTDB taxonomy): Bacteria > Actinomycetota > Actinomycetes > Streptosporangiales > Streptosporangiaceae > JASHPR01. Next base: position 29,233 of record DATAVV010000193.1, read on the forward strand.
CTGATCCCGCTTTCCATGATCTGGGTGCATTGCGCGTCATATGCGCACGCGATGCACCCAGATTTTTGCTGCCTCCGGGGCGCGGGTGAGGGGTGTGGCCGGAGCGCGGTGGTTTGTGTTCGGTCTGTTGGTTCTGGGCCTGGTCAGGCGATCTGTTCCGGTCTAAAGTCCCAGAAAAGGCCATGATCATCATGGTTTGACGCACTGGAGCGGCAATTATGGGGCGGATCAGAAGATTTACGCTTATCGGAACCTGCCTGGCCCTGCTGGCCGCTGGCTGGGGCCCGGTGGTGGCGCCGTCGCTCGCCTCGGCCAGCAGCCGTCACTGCGGCACGTCGGCGCGCACGCTGAACGGAACGTTCGCGGACGGGGCCACCTACGAGATCCAGGTCCCGGCCAACTGGAACTGCACCCTGTTCCTGTACAGCCACGGGTACGTGACGCCCGGTGGCTCCAACCCCGCCCAGGACGTCGGTGACCCGGTCACCGGAGCCTGGATGCTCAGCCAGGGCTACGCCCTGGCCGGCTCGTCGTACGCGGGCACCGGCTGGGCCATCCAGCAGGCCCTGGCCGACCAGATCCAGACCGTGAACACGTTCGACCAGCAGGTGGGCCGGCCCGCCCGGACGATCGCGTGGGGTCACTCGCTGGGCGGCATCATCACCGCCGGCCTGATCCAGACGTACCCGAACCGGTTCAGCGCCGCGCTGCCCATGTGCGGGGTGCTGTCCGGCGGCGTGGCCACCTGGAACACCGCGCTCGACTCGGCGTTCGCTTTCCAGCAGTTGCTCGCGCCGGCGGTCCAGGTCGTGAACATCACCAACCCCGTGGCCAACGTGACCGCGGCCGCCACGGCCGCGGCCGCGGCGCAGCAGACCCCGCAGGGCCGGGCCCGGCTGGCGCTGTCGGCCGCGCTGGGGGACACGCCGGGCTGGTTCACCCCGCTGTCGCCCGAGCCCGGCGCGAACGACTACGCGGCGCAAGAGGCCAACCAGTACCTGTGGGACAGCGAGGTCGACTACCCGTTCGCGTTCGCGTTCCGGGCCGAACTCGAGGCCCGGGCCGGGGGCAACCCGTCCTGGACCACCGGGGTGAACTTCGCCAGCCAGCTAGCCAAGTCGGCCGACCTGCGCGAGGTCCTCGCCCTGTACCAGGCCGCGGGCCTGAACTTGCGCGCCGACCTGGCCAAGCTCCAGCGGGCCAAGCCGGTCAGCGCCAACCCGGCGGCCGTGCGCTACCTGGCCAAGTACATCAGCTTCGACGGCCGCCTGCCGGTCCCGGTGCTGTCGATGCACACCGCCGGCGACGGGCTCGTGGTGCCCGAGAACGAGCAGGCCTACGCCGCGGTCGTGGCCCGGGACGGCGACTCGCGGCTGCTGCGCCAGGTCTTCGTCAACCGGGCCGGCCACTGCGCGTTCACCCCGGCCGAGACCATCACCGCCGTGCAGTCCCTGGTCAACCGCCTCAACACCGGCCACTGGAACGACGGGGCGCTGCGGCCCGCCGCGATGAACGCCGGCGCCGCCGCGCTCGGCCCCGGCGACAACATCTTCACCAGCGGCAGTTCGATCGTGGCGGTCGCACCCGAGTTCACCCGCTACCACCCCGCCCCCTACCTGCGCCCCTACGACCTGTCCGGCTGGCACTGGTAGCGAAGGAAGATGAGAGCGGGAGGCTGCTAGCGGCGGCCGGGGCGGCTGCGCTCCAGGCGGCGCCAGGTGATGACCGTGTAGATCAGGCCGAGCGCGAGGAGCAGGCCGATGTCGGTCAGCCAGGTGCCCGAGGTGTGCTTCCAGAGCGGGTCGGGCTTGGTGCCGGGCGTGATCACGTCCAGGTTCGTCGTCGACGCCACGCCGCCGAAGCCCCACCGGGACGGGAGGATCCACGCGACCTGCTCCAGCCCGACCTTGCCCGCGATCGGGAACACGCCGCCGGTGAACACGACCTGAGCCATCACGGACACGAACAGCAGCGGCAGCGCCATCTCCGAGGTGCTGACCGCCGACGAGATCAGCAGGCCCAGCGTCATCGACACGATGGCCAGCAGCGCCATGGCCACGACGATCTCGGCCAGCGGCGCTCCGGTGATCAGCGACCCGGACGGCGGGAGCGGCCGGCCGACCAGGCCGATCCCGGTCATCAGCGCGGCCTGCAGCGCGCTCAGCACGCCCAGCACCAGCAGCTTGGACCACAGGTAGGCGCCGGCCGACAGCCCGGCCGCCCGTTCTCGGATGTAGATCGACCGTTCCTTGACGATCTCCCTGATCGAGTTCAGCGCCCCGGTGAAACAGGCGCCGATGGCCAGGATCAGCAGCACCTCTTCGGCGTTGCTGTTGCTGCCGGGCGACCCGGCCAGGCCCTGTTTGGAGGAGACCACGTGCAGCAACGCGGCCAGCACGACCGGGGCTCCGACCAGGAATCCCAGGTAGCCGCGGTCGGACGCGATCACCGCCAGGTACCGCCGGCACAGGGTCGAAAGCTGGCCGAAGTAGTTGCGCTTGCGCGGAGCCCGGGTGGCGTCGCTGGGCTTGGGCGCCTGCGGCACAGCGGCCATCTCCCCGGTGACGTACTGAGCGCAGATCGGGGACCGCTGGAACTCACCCGCCCAGTCCCGGCCCGGCTCGGCGTCGAAGGCCTGGAACACCTCGGCCCAGCCCGGCTGGCCGAAGAACCGCAGGCCCTCGCGGGGCGGCCCGAAGAAGGCCACCTTGCCCCCGGGCACCAGCACGAGCAGCCGGTCGCACAGGTCCAGGTTGGCCACGCTGTGGGTGACCACGATGACGGTCCGGCCGTCGTGGGCGAGCCCGGCCATCATCTCCATCACCGACTTGTCCAGCCCCGGGTCCAGGCCGGACGTCGGCTCGTCCAGGAACAGCAGCGACGGCTTGGTCAGCAGTTCCAGCGCCACGCTGACCCGCTTGCGCTGCCCGCCGGACAGCGACTTGGCCTTGGTCTTGGCGTGCGTGGCCAGGCCGAGGTCCGCGATGACCTCGTCGACCCGCTCGTTGCGCTCCCGGGAGCTGGTGTCCCGCGGGAACCGGAGCTCGGCGGCGAACCGCAGCGCCCGGCGCGCGGTGAGCTGGGTGTGCATGATGTCTTCCTGCGGGACCAGCCCGATCCGGTACTTCAGCTCCGCGTAGTTCTTGTACAGGTCGCGGCCGTCGTACAGCACCGAGCCCTCGCCCGCCGGCTTCATGCCGGTCAGCGCGCCGAGCAGGGTCGACTTGCCCGCCCCGCTGGGGCCGATGACCCCGAGCAGGCAGCGCTCGCCGAGCGGGAAGCTCACGTGGTCCAGCAGCGTCTTGCCGCTTGGGATCTTGACGGTCAGGTTCTGCACGCTCAGCGACACGTCGCCGGTGTCGATGAACTCCTGCAGTTCCTGGCCGACCAGGCGGAACGTGGCCGGCCCGATGCTGATGATGTCGGCCTCGGTCACCGGGGCGGAGGTGATCCGCTGGCCGTTGAGGAACGTGCCGTTGTGGCTGGACAGGTCGACGATCTCGTACCCGCCGCGGCCGGACCGGCGCAGCTCGGCGTGGTAGCGCGACACGCTGAGGTCGGAGACGACCACCTCGTTGTCGCTGTTCCGGCCGATCCGCAGCACCCGGGTCGGCAGCCGCATGATCGCGCTGGGCTGGCGCGCGATGCTCGATCCGCCGGCCGCCGGAGCGGGGCGGGCCGGTGCCTGCGCGCCGGGGCCGCCGTCCGCCCACGGGTCGGGCTGGGCCCGCTCCGGCGGGACGTACCGCGAGGGCGGCGGCGCGGCCGGCGGCTCATACCGCGGAGGCCGGGGCGAAACCGGCGGGGCCTGCGCGGGCGCGGGCGGACCCGCCGCCGCCGCGACCGGGGCCCCGGCCTGGGGCAGTCCCGCCGCGGGGGACTGGTACACGGCCGTCGCCGCGTCCAGGCTGGTGCCCACCTCGGTCGCCGCGTGGGCCGGCTCGCGGGTCTCCGCGACCGAGCACCACAGCCGCGCTCCGTCTTCGGGGTGCCCGAGCCGAACGACGCAATCGCCGGTAATTTCTACCCTTTGAACCTTCTGGGCGGCTACGAACGTTCCATTAGTGCTGCCGAGGTCCTCGAGCAGCCAGGTAGTGCCTTCGAGCCTGAGCACGGCGTGTTGCCAGGACACCCGGGCTTCGGCAATGACTATGTCCGATTCCGGGTTGCGGCCAATGCTGTAGGAGGGGCCGGCCTCAAGACTGCGATCCGCCCCCTGCGTCCGGACCACAAGCGCCGGTGTATTTGACGAGATCTCCCGCCCGATCGTCATCTGCCAACTGTAGAGCGATGTCGGGCAAAGAAGAATGTTCCTGAGGAGGGTGGGCCGGTTCGTAACCAATCGGTCATCTGAGGGCCTTACAGCGGGCAAGTCACGGGGGCGCTGGTGCATCCCGTTCAGGCCCGGTTTCAGATACCGTCAGGGGAGATTGGAGGAGCGGTGAGCGAGGAGTTCTCTTCCGCATTCAGCGAGTTCGCGCCGGGCTCGCAGATTGCCGGCTACCGGGTCGAAGAACAGATTGGCCGAGGCGGGATGGCGGTCGTCTACCGCGCCTACGATCCCCGCCTGGACCGGCACGTGGCGCTGAAGATCCTGGCTCCGTCGCTCGCGGACGACGAGGCGTTCCGGCAGCGGTTCATCCGCGAGTCGCGGGCCGCGGCCGCCGTTGACCACCCGCACATCATCCCGGTGTTCGACGCCGGCGAGGCGAACGGCGTCCTGTTCATCGCCATGCGCTTCGTCCGCGGCCGTGACGTGCGCACCCTGCTGGACAACATCGGCCCGCTGCCCCCAGCGCGGGTCGTCGAGATCGTCGACCAGGTGGCGTCGGCGCTGGACGCGGCGCACCAGCGGGGGCTCGTGCACCGCGACGTGAAACCGGGGAATATGCTGCTCGACTCGTCGTCGGGCGGTCGGCACGACCACATCTACCTGTCCGACTTCGGGCTCAGCAAGCGATCCGTGGCCCAGACCGGGCTCACCTCCCAGGGCCAGTTCCTCGGCACGCTCGACTACGTGGCGCCCGAGCAGATCGAGGGCCACGCGGTCGACGGGCGCGCCGACCTGTACGCGCTGGCCTGCGCCGCCTTCGAACTGCTCAGCGGCGCGCCCCCGTTCAAGCGCGAGGCGGGCCTGGCGATCGCGTTCGCCAAGCTGTCCGAGCCTCCGCCGCGGATAAGCACCCGCCGCGCGGACCTGCCGTCCGCGGTCGACGACGTGCTCACCCGGGCCATGGCCCGCGCGCCGGGGAGCCGGTTCGCGACCTGCCGCGAGTTCACCGCGGCCCTGCGCCGGGTGTTCGAGCGCCGCCGGCCCGCCGCCACGGGCCCGGCGTTCACGCCGCGGGCCCCGACCCAGATCGCCATGCCCGTCGTCCCGCCCGCCGGGCCGCCCGTCACCGCGGCCGACGCGCCGTCCGGATCACCCGGGCCGGCGCCCGGCGACGGGCCGCCGACCCAGGCCGCCTTCGTCGCACGGGACCAGGCCCCGCCAGCGGCCGCCTCGCTCCGCCCGGAAGCCGAGCCGACCCAGGATGCGGGGCCGGCCGCCAAGGCTGCGCTGGCCGGAGAATCAGCGCTGGCCGGAAGCTCCGGGGGGCCCACGGACGACACCGACCCCTCGCTCAGGCCGATCGAGGGGAGCGCCACTCAGACCTCTTTCCCCGTTATGGATAAGCCGCTGGCCGCCGGGCCGGGCTGGTCCACGACCCCCGGGAGCGCCGGGCTCCGCGGCTACCCGATGCCGCCGGAGGACCTGCCGGCCTCCGACTACCGCGCCGCGTCGTCCCCGCACGCGACGCAGCCCGGCTACCGTGCCTCGCCCGCTTATGCCGGGCCGGACTACCGGACGCCGGCCAGCCAGGGCGGCCCGGCGAACTCGGCTCAGCGGCCGGACGCCTACGGGCCCGTGATCGCGCCCGCGCCGCGCCGGCGGCCCTCACGCGCACTGCTGGCCGCCGCCGCGGCGGTCGCGGTGGCCGCGGTCGCCGTCGGGGCGTACGCCGCCCTGCACCACGGCGGCAGTCCCGGCACGAGCGGCGGCGGCAGCGGCCACACGGGCGGGAGCGGCCAGGCCGCCGCGGCGCTCGCGTTGCCGGCCACCCCGTTGCCGCCCCCGGAATGCACGAACGGTGTGGCCACGGCGGGGAAACTCTCGCTGCGCAGCCACGCGACCAACCTCGGCCAGGGCACGAAGCCGTTCGGGGTGGCGGTCACCGCCGACGGCACGTACTCGTTTGTCTCTCTGGGCCACGGCGTGGCCGTGCTGAACAACCGCGACGGGTCGCTGGCCCCCGACCTGGTCACCACCCTGTCGGCCGACGGGGCCAACAAGGGCGAGGCGATCAGCCCGGATGGCAAGTACCTGCTGGCCGCGTCGGGCAGCGGCGCGTACGTGATCAGCGTGCACGCGGCCGAGAAAGGCGACGGCAGCGCGGTGCTCGGCCAGTTGACCAGCCCGGCCGGGGCAAACGCCGGGGCGGCCGAGGTCGCGTTCTCCCCCGACAGCCGGTTCGCGTTCGTCACGCTGCAGGACAGCAACGAGATGGCCGTGTTCGACCTGACGAAGTCGGCGGACCACGGATTCGGCCAGTCCGGGCTCGTCGGGATGGTCCCGCTGGCCAACGGCCCGGTCGGGGTGGCCGTGTCGCACGATCGTCACTACCTGTACGTAGCCGGCGAGAACGGCCAGTCGCACCCGGTCGAGGGCACGCTGTCCGTCGTTAGCCTGGCTCAGGCCGAGAGCGACCCGGCGCACGCGGTCGTGGGGCACGTGACCGCGGGCTGCGAGCCCGCGCGGGTGCTGGTGTCCCCCGACGGCCGCGTCGTGTGGGTGACCGACCGCGCGAGCAACGCGCTGATCGGCTTCTCGGCGGCTAAGCTGCTGACGAAACCGGGGGATTCCCTGATCCTGAGGGTGAATGTGGGGCAAACCCCGATCGGGATGACCTTCGTCAACGGCGGTAAGGAAATCATGGTGGCCGACGCCAACCTGTACGACGCGGCCGGGGGGTACACCCTCGCCGTGGTCAGTACCCAGCGAGCGCTGCAGCGCAGCAGCCACGCCCTGCTCGGCTACGTCCCGGCCGGCGACGTGCCGCGCGAGGCCGCCGCCGAGCCGACCGGGACCGTGCTGGTGACCAGCAACAATTCGGCCCAGTTGCAGGCCGTCGACGCAGGGAGCCTGCCGTGACCAGGTACGCCAGCTACGACGCCGATACCCGGCAGCGCCGCCGGCACCCGCTGCGGATCGTCATCATCGTGCTGATCGTGATCATCGGCCTGCTGGTGGCGGCGGACTTCGCGGCCCGGGCCTTCGCCGAGAACAAGGCGGCGTCCGAGATCCAGCAGCAGGGCTTCCCCAAGAAGCCGAGCGTGGACATCGAGGGGTTCCCGTTCCTGACCCAGGTCCTCGCCCGTAACTTCAAGACCATCAAGGTCAGCACGACCGACATCAAAGAGGGCCCGCTGGAGATCGCGGCCATCGACGCCACCGCGGACGGCGTGCACCTGAACTCGGGGTTCAGCGGCGGCACCATCACCACCGTGAACGGGACCGCCACGGTCACGTTCCCGGCCCTGGCCAACGCGATGACCTCGGAGGCCGGGCCGCTCGGGCAGTTGGCCAACGCCGGGCTGACCCTGTCCTCGGCCGGCTCGGACGAGGTGAAGGCCACGCTGAACCTGGTCGTGACCAGCGGCACCGCGGTGTGGCGGGTGACCAGGACCGGCACCAACAACCTCAACATCGCGCTGGTCTCCTCGGGCGGCATCGCGTCGGAGCTGATCAGCCCGCTCAGTAACATCAACGTGCGGCTGCCGTCGCTGCCGCTCGGGCTGAAAATCCAGAGCGTCAGCGTTACCCCGACGGGCCTGGTTGCGCTGGTGACCGGCCAGGACGTAAGTTTCGGCAGTTAACACCCCGGGCCGGTCCGGTACCGGGGCCCGCCTTCAGGTTGGGGGGAGCGGTCTGGTGGCTGACCTGCGCGGGAAGCGGCTGACGATCATCGGCGGCGGCGTCATGGGGCTCATGACCGCCTACCACGCGGCGCCGCTGGCGGCGTCGGTGACGGTGCTGGAGAAGACCCGCGTGGGCGACCCGGCCACGGCGTCGTTCTCGCTGACCAGGTCCGCCCGCAACGACTACCTGGACCCGGAGTACGCCCGGCTGGCCTACGAGTCCCGGCAGCTCTGGCTCGACCTGCAGGCGCAGGCGCCCGAGCCGCTGCTGGTCGACTGCGGCTGCCTGAACCTGGCCAAGCGCAGCGTCACGCCCGACCTGGACGGCACGTACGCGCTGCGCAGCTACGCGGTGCTGGAGCAACTGCAGTTGCGCCGCGAGGAGTTCTCGGCCGACGCGCTGGCGCGGCGGTACCCCCAGTTCGCCGCGGACGCGGGGCGGCTGGACGTGGACGCCGGGTTTGTCGACGTGCCCGCCGTGACCCGGTTCCTGCAGGCCGGCCTGGCCGCCCGGGGCGTGCGCGTGGCCGAGCACGCCGCAATCCGCGGCATCACCCGCTCCGGCGGGGCCTGGACCGTGACCACCGACTCGGGTCCGGTGGAGTCCGACGCGCTGGTGCTGACCGCGGGCCTGGGCACCAACGACCTGCTCGCCCTGATCCCCGGCTGCGCGGTGCGGTTCCCGCTTCGGCCCGACCGGCCCTCGCAGTCCAAGTACTTCATTCCCGCGCCGGGCCAGCGCGACCGGTTCACCGAGCAGGTGCTGCCGGTGTTCGCCTACCTGGACATCGGCATCTACGGGCATCCCCTCTACGAGGGGAGGACGCCCGGCGTCAAGATCGGGTTCTACAACCCGCCCGATGTCGACAGGACCCCCAGCCCGATCACGAGCGTGGAAGACTTCGTGGACGAATGCATGCCCGCGCTGCGCGGGGCCGAGGTCGTCGACGTGGCCGAGGCCAGCGGCGCGGACGTCTGCTTCTACGACCTGGTGGCGGACGACGAGTTCATCATCGGGCCGGTTCCTGGGGTGCCGGACGTGTTCACCGGGGTGGGCTGGCGCGGTACCGGGTACAAGTTCGCGCCCTGGGCCGGCCGGGTCCTGGCCCAGCTCGCCGTGCAGCAGGGGACCGTGTATGACATCCGCCGCTTCGCGCCCGGCCGGTTCGCCGGCGGCGCCGCGGCTGACCTGGCCGGAACCGGAGGAGGGGCACGATGAGCAAGCGGGGCATCGAGGAGCGGTTGCGTGCGGGCGCCGTGGTCGGCGCCGAGGGGTACGTCTTCGAACTGGAGCGCCGGGGCTACATCAAGGCCGGGCCTTACGTGCCCGAAGTGGTCCTGGACTTCCCCGAGGCGGTGACCGAGCTGCACCGCGAGTTCCTGCGCGCGGGCGCGGACGTCATGGTCGCGCTCACCTACTACGCGCACCGTGAGAAGCTGCGCCACATCGGCCGCGAGGGCGACCTGGAGGCCATGAACCGCCAGGCCGTGCGGCTGGCCCGGGCCGTGGCCAGCGAGGGCGACGCGCTGGTCGCGGGCAACGTCTGCAACACCTGGTCCTACGACCCGGACAACACCTCGACCCACGACGCGGTGCGCGCTATGTACACCGAGCAGCTCGGCTGGGCCGTGGACGAGGGCGTCGACTTCGTGATCTCCGAGACCAACGACTACCTGGGCGAGGCCCTGATCGCGCTGGAGGTCATCCAGTCCCTGGGGCTGCCGTCGATGGTGACGCTGGCCGCGACGCAGCCCGGCCACACCCGCGACGGTTACGACTACGTGGAGGCGTGCCGGATCCTGGCCGGCCACGGCGCCACGGTCGTCGGCATGAACTGCGACCGCGGGCCGGTGACGATGCTGCCGCTGATGGCCAGGATCCGCGAGGCGGTTGACTGCGCGGTCGCGGCCCAGCCGGTGCCCTACCG
>DATAVV010000194.1:0-15601 GCA_036267555.1 Streptosporangiaceae bacterium
CCGGACCGTGGCCACGCGCCAGGCGGCTGCCACGGCCTCGATCTGGTCGTAGCGTCCGGTCAACTCCCCGCCGATCCGCAGCACCCGCTGGCAGCGCTCCCAGAAGTCCCGCCGCACGTGGTGGCGCCCCAGTTCGGCATCGGACAGCGTGCTCCTGGCGTACCCGGTCAGCGGGGCCAGCCGGCGCTGGGAGAACCCGGCCGCCCGGCGCCGCGTGGCGAGCTCACGACCCAATCCTTGGCGCATCTCGCGTACCTGCTCCGCGCCGGTCATGCCGGTTCGCCCCCCTGGGCCGGACCCCGGCCCGACCCGCGCGGCGCGGGCACGGCCGGCGGGCGTAATTCAGCTACCGGTTGAGCCCCAGTTCCGGTCATCACACTCTCCAGAATGTCCCGGCTCCGGCCAATACGGGCGCGGAGCCGAAGTGGCGTCCGCTCGCTCGGTGACCGCCCGCGACAGGACCCGCCCGCCCGGCCAGCCGGCCTGAGGCAGGACTCACCCGCCGGCCAAACCGCCCCGCAGCAGGACCCGGCGCACCCCGCTCCGCGCCTGCGCCGCCCCGATCGCTGTCAGGCGACCGGGGCGCCCCGAATGCCGCGTTCCGCCTTCCAAAACGATGCTACACATTCCGTGTTTGCGCAATATCTCGCTGTAGTGAGGAAATTGGCACCGATCACCCTGGACCAGGCTCGTGACACAGACCCCGCCCTCGGCGACGTTAAGCCGCCGCACCTGCCGACTCAGCGCATCCAGGCCACCAGGCGCCGGTCACCGCGATCACGGCTGCCGCCTGGGTGCCCTGGCAGCCAGCCCGTCCGGCCCGGGCCGGGGCTGGCGTACCCTGAGACGCCATGCCACGACCAGGCAAGAGCGGCCGCTACCACCACGGTGACCTCAGGGCCGCTCTTATCGACACTGCCGTCGAGGTCATCGGGGAGCGCGGCGTGCGCGGGTTCTCCCTGGCCGAAGCCAGCCGCCGGGCCGGGGTCGCGGTCAGCGCCCCGTACGCCCATTTCGCCGACCGGGACGACCTGCTGGCCGCGGTGACGGTGCGTGCCTTCGAGAAATTCCACGCCGCTCTCGTGCCCGCGATGGACCAGCTCACCGACCCGGACGATCGCCTGGCCGCCATGGCCCGGGGCTACGTGCGTTTCGCGGCCACCCACCGGCCGCTGTTCGAGGTGCTCTACGAGGTCGGTCTGGACAAGACCCGCTATCCCGAGATCAAGGCGGCCGAGCAGCCGGTCAACGACGTGTTCCTGGCCTGCGTGCAGGCCCTGGCCGAGGGCGATGAGGTACTGGCCGAGGACATGGCCACCGCGTTCGAGGCCACCGCGCGCGGTCACGCCCTGCTACTGCTCGACTTTGGCGTCCAGCCCGATCAGGCGGACATCGACGTGGCAGCCGAACGCGCCGCCCGGTCAACCCGGGCGCTGATCGCCGGTCGCCACCTGCTGGTCCAGCCCGGGAGCCGCGTTGAGAATGAAGATCGTGAGCCGGGTCCGCGGCCAGTCTGACGGACCGAGGCGGCTGAGGAGGGACCCGTGACCTGTACCTTGCACCTGGCCTGGGACGAGCGGCTGACCGAGTACGACTTCGGGCCCGGTCACCCGCTGGCGCCGGTGCGCGTGGAACTGACCGTCGAACTGGCGCGGGCGTTCGGCGTGCTGGCCGCGCCCGGCGTCTCGGTGTCCCGGCCGGTCGCGGCCACCGACGCCGAACTGGAACTGGTCCACGAACCCGGCTACATCGCCGCGGTGCGGCAGGCGGGCCAGTCCGCGGCGCCGGGCGCCCCGGCGCCATACGCCTCGGCGCTGCGCTTCGGGCTCGGCACTCCCGACGATCCGGTGTTCCCCGGCATGCACGAGGCATCCGCCCTGGTCGCGGGCGCGACCCTGGCCGCGGCCCGCGCGATGGCGTCGGGGTCGGCCCAGCACGGGGCCAGCATCGCGGGCGGCCTGCACCACGCCATGGCCGGCCACGCCAGCGGGTTCTGCGTCTACAACGACCCGGCGATCGCGATCGCGTGGCTGCTGGCGAACACCGATTTCGACCGCATCGCCTACGTGGACATCGACGTCCATCACGGCGACGGGGTGCAGGCGGCGTTCTACGACGACCCCCGGGTGCTCACGATCAGCCTGCACGAGAGCCCGGCGACGTTGTTCCCCGGAACCGGCCGGCCGACGGAGAACGGCGGCGGCGGCGCCGAGGGTTTCGCGGTCAACGTGGCCCTGCCCGCGGGCACCTCCGACACCGGGTGGCTGCGCGCGTTCCACGCGATCGTGCCGCCACTGGTGCGCTCGTTCCGGCCGCAGGTGCTGGTCAGCCAGCACGGCTGCGACACCCACCGACTCGACCCGCTGGCCAACCTGCGGCTCAGCGTGGACGGGCAACGGGCCGCCCACGCCGCGATCCACGCCCTGGCGCACGAGACCGCCGACGGCCGCTGGCTGCTGACCGGGGGCGGCGGCTACGCGCTGGTCCAGGTGGTGCCGCGGACCTGGACGCACCTGCTGGCCGAGGCCGCGGGCCGACCGGTCGACCCGGCCGCCGAAACCCCGGCGGCCTGGCGCGAGTACGTGCAGCGGCGGACCGGGCAGGAGGCGCCGCAATGGATGACCGACGGCGCTCGCGCCGAGTACACGCCGTTCGAGTCGGGCGCGGACCCGGCCGACGCCGTCGACCAGGCGATCCTGGCTACCCGGCAGGCGGTCTTCGGGCACCACGGGCTCACGTAGTTGTAAACCGGCATGTACCTGCCAAATGCATGTACATGTCTCGATGCATGTACATGCGCGATGCTTACGTCTGGCCCTTGAGCCTGACGCCGTAGATGAAGGCCTGGAACGTGCCCGAGTTGTCGGGTGGCAGCTTGGTGAACCAGATGAGCAGGTAGCGGCCGCGCACCGGGCCGGCGGGCTGAAGCTGCAGCACGCCGCCGGCGTTGGCCGCGGTGGCCACGGTCTGCAGGTCCGCCAGCGCCGGCGTGTTGCCCGCCCGCAACTCGACATCCGCACCGGGCGCGGCGCCCAGCGTGATCTGAGCGCTGGTGACCGTGACCGGATGGCCCAGGTCGAGCAGCAGGCCGGTGCCGTTCTGCAGGCTGCCGAAATCGGCGGTCGCGTACCAGTTGGTGTCCCAGCCGCTGCCCCCGTTGCCGCCGAGCACCTGGGATGCCTCGGTCGGGTGATCTCCGCTGGCCGTGCCGCCGGGGCCGAACGCCGCCGCGCTGACCGGGGTGATCGCGATCGCCGGGGGCGGCGTCGGGCTCGGCCGCGGCGACGGGGTGGGCGATCTCGAGGGCCGCGGACGGCCCTTGGCGTGACTGGCGTGGGGACGCGGCGACCCGAGCGCGGTCGGGGTCGCCGGCGTGTGCCCGGACGACGAGATGAACCGGTAGCCGAGGTAGCCGGCCGCCACCAGCAAAGCCAGGCCCAGGAGCACGGTCCAGTTCGGCCGGTGCCGGGGCCCCTCGGGGGCCTCGATCGGCATGATCGGCTGTAAGGCGTCCGCGGCCGTGATCTCCGCCGGTTCGGCCAGCGTCTCGTCGTACTCCGCGATCAGCGGGGCCGGGTCGGTTCCGATAACCCGCGCGATGCTGCGGATGTGGCCGCGCGCGTAGAAGTCACCGCCGCAGGCCGAGTAGTCGTCCCGCTCGATGCCCCGGATGATGGTTTCCCGAATGCGGGTGCGCTCGCTGACCTGAGTGACGGTGAGACCCGCATCGCGGCGTGCCTTCGCCAGGGTCCCGCCGATGCTCATCGCGCGCCTCCACGGTCGTTCCGCTCCGAGCGCCCGCCGGATGCGGTGCGCATCACGTCATGACCACAATCATTCCCCGCATTGGCCCGGTTGGGTTACTGCGCCATGCCCAGGCCGCCCTCCAACTGCGTCATTAGTTCGTCAACGAGGGCCACGACATCGGTTTCCGGCTCCTCGGCCCACGCGAACATCGCGGCCAGGCCGACGCCGATCACGGCCCCGGCGGTGGAACGAACGAGGGGGTCGGACGGTTCGCGCCCGGTTCGCTCGGCTATCAGGTCGGTGAGGATCCGCATGGGCCCGCGGATGGCGGAGTCCACCAGCCTGGCCCGCAACGGCATCGCGGTCAGCAGCAGCCCGGACCGCTCGCGCTGCTCCTGCCACTCCGCCGGGCTGAGCTCGGCCAGGACCTCGTGCATCGCCCGGCGCATGGCCGCCACCGGGCTGAGCCCGGCCGGCTGCGCCCGGAACGCCGCGATCAGTTGCGGGTCGAACGGGTCCCAGGTGATCACGTCTTCCTTGGCCGGGAAGTACCGGAAGAACGTGCTCTCGGAGACCTCGGCGGCCTCCGCGATCTGGCTGGTCGTCGTGGCGTCGTAGCCCTGCTCGCGGAACAGCCGCAGTGCCTGGCGCTGGATCTCGGCCCGGGTGCGCGCTTTCTTCCGTTCGCGCAGCCCGGGCGGCGGCCCAGGAGGCTTCCGCTCGCGCAGCCCAGCCGGCGGCCCAGGAGGCACGTCAGCCGGCGGGTCAGGGGGTGATGGCATGCGAACCTCCGGGTTCGCGGGCGGGCTCGGCCCGCTCGCGCGGCCGGGAGCGGCCCGGCAGGAACGCCAGCGTGAGCACCAGCCCGGCCGCGGCGATGCCCGCCGCGACCAGCAGCGCGGCCTCCATCCCGTGCACGAACGCTCCCCGGGCCGAGGTCGCCAGCGCGGCCGACTTCAGGTCGCGGGCGGCGGCCAGCGCGCCGAAGAGGCTGGTCCTGGCGGCCGCGGCGGCGGCGGGCGGCAGCCCGCCCACGGCCAGCCGCGCCTGGTAGCCGGAGGCGAGCACGCTGCCCATGATCGCCGAGCCGAACGGCGCTCCGATGCTCTTCAGCGCCTGGACCATGCCTGATGCTACGCCGGCCTCGGCCTCGGACAGATCGGAAAGCGACGCTGACGAGGCGGTGGCGAACATCAGCCCCAGGCCCGCGCCGACGACAGCGAGCCAGGTCGCGGCGAACCCGCCGTCCGACGACGCGGAGGTGGCCGCCCCGATGGCCAGGCCCGCGCCGAACACCGCAAAACCAGCCGCGACCGTGACCTTGGCTCCGAGCAGCCGGGTCAGGCCGCTCGCCGGAACCAGCCCGGCCACGAACCCGCCGATCAGCGGCAGCAGCCGCAGGCCCGAGCCCATGGCGCTGGTCCCGAGCACGCCCTGGAAGTACTGCGGCATCGTGAACAGCACGCCGACCAGCGCGGCCGAGCCCACGGCGACCAGGACTATCCCCCAGGTGAACGACGCCGAACGAAACAGCGCGAGGCTGATCAGGGGCTGGCCGCCTGGCCGCCGGGTCAGCCGGCGCTCCCAGCCCAGGAACGCCGCGAGCACCGCGACCCCGGCCACCATCCAGGCGATGGCGCGCGGATCCGACCAGCCGTCCTGCCCGGCCTCGATCAGCCCGAAGGTGACCGCGGCCAGCCCGGCACTGGACGAGACGACCCCGGTCACGTCGATCCCGGCCGCCTGTGGCGCCCGCGACTCGGGCACCAGCGCGGCCGCGGCCGCCAGCCCGACCAGCGCCACCGGGACGTTGACCAGGAAGATCCAGCCCCACCAGTAGCGGCTCAGCAGCCACCCGCCCAGCACCGGCCCGATCGGCAGGGACAGGAAGTTCGCCGCCGCCCACACCGCGACCGCGCGCGGCCGTTCCCGCTCGTCGAACAGGACGACGAGCGCGGACATGGCCAGCACCACCACGCCCGCCCCGGCCAGCCCGAGCACCAGCCTGGCCGCCAGGAACGCGCCGACCGACGGCGCGTAGGCGCAGGCCAGCGACCCCGCGGCGAACAGGGCCAGCGCGGCCAGCATGACCTTCTTCCGCCCGTAGCGGTCACCGATCAGCCCGGCCGGGAGCATGGCCGCGGCCAGCACAAGCGTGTAACCCGAGGAGAACCACTGCAGGTCGGACTCGGTCGCGTGCAGGTCGGTGGCCAGCGTGGGCAACGCCACGCTGAGCACCGTGATGTCCAGGCCCACCGCCAGCACCGCCAACTGGACCCCGGCCAGCGCCCACCACTTCCGCGCACCGATCATGACAGCCTCCACGCTTTTGAATGCATACTTCAAAATAAAAGCATACAGTCATTTTAACGCGGCTCCCGGGTCCGCCAGGCCCCCAGCCCGAGCCGACAACCGGAGCCGGTGACGGCGCGCCGCGGGCGACGCGTTCGCGGCGGGCAGGGCGTTGGCGGCGGGCGGGGGACTTGGGCCGGGGCCGGCTACGCCGTCTCGGCCTGCAGGGCCTCGGCGGCGGGGCGGCGGGTGCCGAAGCGGGCCGGGATCGCGCTGAGCAGGCCGAGCGCGACCAGCGTCACCAGCACCGCGACGGCCAGCCACCAACCCGGCGGCGCGTTCGTCACCCCGCCGTGGTTCGCGACCTTGAACAGCCCGATGCCCAGCGGGACGCCGATCACCGCCCCGGGCAGCGCGGGAATCACCAGGGCCGCGCACAGGCCGGCGCTGACCTGTGCCGGGCTCGCGCCGAGCGCGCGCGACAGCGCGGCCGCGTGCCGGTTGTCCAGCATCGTCGTCCAGGTCGAGCAGATCGCGTTGAGGGTGACCAGGGCGACCAGCACGACCGTGAGCACCATCAGCATCTGCTCGTCCCGGTTGACCACCGGGTTGCTCATCCCGTTCGACGCACCGGAGACCATGCCGTCCGCGGTGGAGTGGAAGGTGAGCACGGCCACGATCCCGGTGACCGTGACCGCGACGCTGGCCGCGGTCAGCAAGGCCCGGCGCGGCCTGCGGGCGATCAGCCGCAGCCCGAGCAGCAGCGGCGCCGGCAGCCGGGCCGAGACCGCGATCAGCCCGGCGCCTCGCCGGGGCCGGCGGGCCGAGTCCGCCAGCGCGTTCACCGTGCTGGTCCGGGCGGCGCGGATGGCCGGGACCAGCGTCGCGGCCACCGCCACGACCAGGGCCACGGCGGCCACCTCACCGACGATGGGCAGGGTCATCGAGGGGGCGCCCGGGGTACCGAGTAGGCCCGCCCCGGGGCTGGTGACCAGCGGTGCGGTCAGCCATCCGACGGTCAGCCCGGCCGCCGCCGCGAGCAGGGCCAGGACCAGGTTCTCGGCCATGAGTACCGCGGTGACCAGCCACGGCGTGCCGCCGACCGCCTTGAGCAGGCCGATCCGCCGGGTTTGCTGGGCCATCCGGCCGCCGGCCAGCACCGCCACACTGGCCAGCGCCAGCAGCGACGCCAGCAGGGCACCCGGCGCCAGGACCTGCTGCTCGTCCAGCACCAGCAGGCCGTCCGCGCTCGCGATGGCCTGCCACGGGGTCAGCACCACTGCGCCAGCAGACGTCCCGCTCGAGTATCTGTTCGCGAACGCCTGGGCGGCGACCGGGTCTTCGAGCTTCAGATTGAGCAGGTACGAAGGGGCCTGATCGTTGCCCTGAGCCGCGTACCCGGTCATGGCGCGGGCGGTCGCGCCGGTCACCCAGGCCAGGCCGACCTCCCGGGGCGATATCCGGGAGAACGCGCCCGGGCCGCCCTCCCACACGCAGTCGGCGTAGCAGAGGTTCGGGTAGGGCGAAGCGGTCGCGGTGACCGCGATCCCGACGACCCGCAGCGGCCGGCCGTCCAGGGTGACGCGGTCACCGACGCCCACGCCGAGCCCGTCGGCGAACGTCCGTTCGAGCACGACGCCGCCGTTGCTGACCCAGTGGCCCGCGGTCACCACGGGCTGGTCGAGTGCGGCCGGCGCCGGGTCACGAGCCTCCGCCTCGACTCCCGCGGTCAGCCCGCGAGCGCGCAGGATGCCGGAGGCCGTGAGGTAGGGCCCGCTGTGGGCGGTGACGCCGGGCTCGCGGACCAGCGTCCTGGCCAGGGCCAGCTCCGCCTTCTCTTCCTGGGCCACGCTTTCCGAAGACGAAGACGAAGACGAAGACGAAGACGACTGCCCCGGCCCGAGCGGACCATGCGCGGGCGGCGGCGCTATGAGCTGGGCCACCACGTCGGGCCCGCGGGTCGCCGCCCGGGTCTGCTGGAACGGCTGGCTGGTCACGCCGTGCAGGACCAGGCCGAGGGCGAGCACCGAGGTCGCGGCGGTGACGGCCAGCAGCAGCAGCCCGGCCTGGCCCGGGCGGCGCCGCAGGTCCCGGCCGATCAGGCGGCCGATGAGCGGGAGCCGGCCCACGTCTCAGCCCTCCAGCCCGATCAGGGCGGCCAGGTTGCCCGTGGAGCCGCCGGTCAGCCGCGTCTCGTCCACGAACGCGCCGTCACGCATGGTGATGAGCCGGTCGGCGGTGGCCGCGATCCGGGAGTCGTGGGTCACGATGACCAGCGTCTGCCCCGCGTTATGCAGGCTCTCGAACAGCCGCAGCACCTCCAGGGTGGCCTCGCTGTCCAGGTTGCCGGTGGGCTCGTCGGCCATGACCACCTGCGGCTCGGCTATCAGTGCCCGGGCGATCGCGACCCGCTGGCGCTGGCCCCCGGACAGCGCCGAGGGCAGGAACCTGGCCCGGTCGGCCAGCCCGACCTGGTCCAGCAGGCCGGTGGCGCGGCGGCGCGCCCGGCGCGCCGACTGGCCGGCCAGCAGCGCGGGCAACTCGACGTTCTCCACGGCCGAGAGCTCGTCCATCAGGTGGAAGGCCTGGAATACGAACCCGACCGCGTCGCGCCGGACCCGGGCCAGGGCTCGCTCCCCCAGGCCGTCGATGCGCCGGCCGTTCAGGTACACCTCCCCGGCCGTGGGCCGGTCCAGGCCGCCCAGCAGGTGCAGCAGCGTGGACTTTCCGCACCCGCTCGGCCCCATGACCGCCACCGTCTCGCCCGCGGCCACGTCCAGGTCCACCTCGTCGACGGCGCGGACCAGGCCCGCGTTCTTGCCGTAGCTCTTGCCCAGTCCGCGGGCGCGCAGCACCGGCGGAGCTGCGGTCTCGTTCATGCCAGTTCCTTTCGGCCAGTCCAGTTTCGTTCGCAGGCTTCCAGCCAGCGCAGGTCAGCCTGCAGTCGCAGTACGACGCCCTCGAGCAGCAGCCCGGCGGCCGAGCGGTCCGGCTCGGCCATGGCCGCGCGCTGGGCGTCACGCAGCCGGCGCAGCAACTCACGGCGCTGCGCATCCACGATGGCCAGCGGGTCGGCCAGGCCGGCCGAGGCGGCCGCGATCAGCTTGAGGTGGAACTCGGCGAGGTCGGGCCGGGGCCAGCTCACTTCGGCCAGCCATCCGGCCACTCGCTGCTGGCCGTCCGCGGTCAGCGCGTACACCTTGCGGTCGGGCCGGTCCGGCAGCCCGGGCGACGGCTCGGACGCCACTAGGCCCGCCTTCTCCAGGCGGGTCAGCGTCACGTAGACGTGACCGTCGTTCATCGCGTCACCGAGCGGGCCGAGTGCCTGGCGCAGCCGGGCGCGGAGCTGGTAGCCGTGCGACGGTTCCTTAGCCAGCATCGCGAGCACTACTTCCTGCTGCACCAGCCCACCTCCTCTAACGGTTATCTGAATAGATAGCGGTTATCTTTCGCACTGTCAAGCCGCCCCGTGGCGGGATCGCGGCGCCGGCCCGCGGCTGCATGCTCCACATCTCGTCCATGCCGTCTGCACCCGGGCTACACGGCCTTCGGGTGACCTGACATGCAGGGCGGATGGCGGCTTTGCACCAAAGACGCCCTCCGCGGGGGGATAGCAGGCGGTGCCCGCCTCGCGATGAGCGGTTCGCCACGTCCGGTCCGGTTGGGGGCGAGACCGGTGACAGCAGGGCGATCAGCGATCCGCGCGGGCCATTTCCGCGTATGCGGGCACCGCCAGCTTCAGCTGGACGAGGAGGAGGGCATGACGGTCGCACCGACCGTCGCGTGCCGCCTCCGGTATCGAGAGGATCAAGAGGATCAGCCGGGACATAAAGGTGGCGGATGAGGCTCCGGCCCTTATCGAACTGGACATCCTCAACGACCGGGCCTGAGGGCCCGGCGGCCGCGCTGCCCGAGAACCGTCCCCGGCACAGTCGGGCAGCGCGTGCCGTGAACTTCCAGGAAACGGCGGCCGGCCGGACCGGTCAGGAGCCGGCGGCCGGAAGGGCCAGCGTCATCTCGGTGCCCTTCCCCGGCTCGCTGCTCGCGGTCAGCCGGCCGCCGTGCGCCTGGGCGAGTTCGGCCGCGATGGCCAGGCCGATGCCGGTACCCGAGGTCTGCGCCGCCTGGCTGCCGCGCCAGAACCGGTCGAAGATATGCGGCAGTTCACCGGCCGGGATCCCGGTCCCGGTGTCGGTGACGCTCAGGGCCGCTTCGGATCCCCGCGGCCGGGTCGCGATCGTGACGCGCCCGCCCGGCGGGGTGAACTTGAGCGCGTTGGTGAGCAGGTTCGTGATCACCTGGTGCAGCCAGCGCGGATCGGCCAGCACGTCGGCCGGGGCCAGGTTGCGCTGGAGCAAGATTCCGGCTGCGTCGAACTGGCTGGCCAGGCTGCTGGCCGCGTCCGCGGCCAGGTCGGCCAGGTCGCAGGGCTGGCGGGACAGGTGCAGAGCGGCCGCGTCGGCCGCGGCCAGGACCTGCAGGTCGCTGACCATGCGCGCCAGCCGCAGAACCTCGTCGCGCAGCGACGCAAGCTGGTCCGGGGTGGGCTCGGCGATCCCGTCCAGCAGCGCCTCGTGGCCGGCCTGCAGGACCGCGACCGGCGTGCGCAACTCGTGCGCGACGTCGGCGACCAGGTCGCGGCGGAGTTGCTCCTGGCGGGCCAGGGTGTCGGCCATCTGGTCGAACGCCGTGGCCAGCTCGCGCAGTTCGCCGGGCGCGACGACGTGGCCGACCCGGGCGGTGCGCTCTCCGCGGCCCATGGCCCTGGTCACGGCGATGATCCGCTCGACCGGCCGGGTGATCCGCCGCGCCACGGCCAGCCCGGTGAGCAGCGCGAGCAGTGCGGCCAGGCCCGCCGCGCCGGAAATCGCCCGCAGCAGCGCGACCTCCAGGCCATGGTCGGCGCCGCCCAGGCCCGAGCCGGTGAAGCGGACCACAGCCTGCCCCTCCGGCTTGCCTTTCACGATCACGTTCGCGCGGTACGCGGGCGAGGACTGGGCTGCGAACCCCGGCGAGGACGCGACCACGCGGCCGGACGTGTTGCGGAACTGGACGTCCGCCCCGGTGTTGGCGGCCAGGTCCAGCACCGGGGACAGGTCGGCCGAGCTCCAGCTGTCGCCGCGCTCCCAGGCCGCGCCGGCGGCCACCGCGATCGCCCTGGTCAGCTCGGCCCGCTGCTGGCGGGCCAGGGAGGCCACGTCGGAGGCGGCGAACACGGCGGTCAGGCCGGCCAGCAGCGCCACCGCCATCAGGGCGACCGCGAGGAACGCCAGCGCCAGGCGCAAGCCCAGGGCGTTGCCGCGGGCCGCGGGACCGGGCGGCAGAGGTTCACGGTCAGGCATCGCGGGCCAGGCTCAGCCGGTACCCCACGCCCAGTACGGTCTGGACGATCTTGGGGTCGGCCGGTTCCTCCTCGATCTTGCGACGCAGGTTCTTGACGTGCGAGTCGACGGTGCGCTCGTAACCCTCGAACTCATACCCCCGCACGCGGTTGATCAGCTCAAAGCGCGAGTAAACGCGGCCGGGGACGGTGGCCAGCGCCACGAGGATGCCCCACTCGGTCGGCGTGAGGTCGACGCGGGTGCCGCGCACCGTGACCTGCCGCTGCGACTCGTCGATGACCAGGGTCCCGCCGCCGTAGGAGGCCGTATCCTGCCCGGTGGCGGGCCCGCCCCGGCGCAGGATGGCCTGGACGCGGAGCACCAGTTCCCGGGGGCTGAACGGCTTGGTCACGTAGTCATCGGCCCCGAGTTCGAGGCCGGCGATCCGGTCCTCCTCGCCCGCCTTGGCCGTCAGCATCAGGATCGGCGTGGCCCCGGCCGCGCGCAGTTCGCGGGCCACGGTCTCGCCCGGCACGTCCGGCAGGCCGAGATCCAGGATCACCAGGTCAGGAGCGGCCGAGGCCGCCAGCGTGATCGCCTCGGCGCCGGACTCGGTGGACAGGACCGTGAACCCGGCCCGCTCCAGGTAGGACCGGACCAGCTCGCGCAGCTTGCGTTCGTCCTCCACCAGCAGCACCGTCGCTGCCATCTCTCTCCTCCCACCCACGTCCACCCGCTCCCACCAGCTTCCGCCCGCGGGCCTTCACACCGTCACCATTGCTCCTCCACCGTCCCAGCATCGTGGCCGGGTGAACTGATGTCATCAGCCCGAGTATCTAAAGGCGGCGTGGATGACCGGCAGTGACCTGATCATGCTGGCACCGTGGATTCTCTTCGGCGCCGCGCTGGGTGCCGTGTCGCTCCGGCTGCTCCGTTCTCGCCGTGCCCCCGGCCCGCCAGGGCCGCCCCCGGCCGGCCCCCCGGAGCAGCCGGGGCGCGACGAGCGCCCGGAGGCCGGGTTTCCGCCCCGGCCCCGGGACGGACATTCCTGGCCGCGCCGGGAGTGAGCCAGGCGGCCGGCCCGGTCCGGGCCCGGGGCCCGGGCCGTGAACCAGGGTCAGGCGGCGGTCAGGATGACCGGGCCGTCCCCGGTGACCGCGACGGTGTGCTCCACGTGCGCGGCGCGGCTGCCGTCGGCGCTGCGGATGGTCCAGCCGTCGTCGTCGACGCGGTAGCGGTCCTGGCCGCCCGCGAGGAACCAGGGCTCGATGGCGATGACCAGCCCGGGGCCGAGCCGCAGGCCCCGGCCGGCCTGCCCCTCGTTGGGCACCGACGGGGACTCGTGCATCTCCCGGCCGACGCCGTGGCCTCCGAACTCGGTGCAGATCCCGTAGCCGCCCGCCCGGCCGACCGCGCCGATGGCGGCGGAGATGTCGCCGATCCGGGCCCCGGCGACCGCCGCGGCGATGCCCGCCCGCAGGGCCGCCTCGGCGCTGGCGATCAGCCGCGCGTCGGACGGGCTGGGCGGCCCGATCGTGAACGAGATGGCCGCGTCGCCGGCCCACCCGTCGAGCACGGCCCCGGCGTCGACGCTGAGCAGGTCACCCTCGGCCAGGCGGGAGCGGCCCGGGATGCCGTGCAGGGCGGCGTCATTGACCGACGTGCAGATGACGGCCGGGAACGGCACCGGGGCGAACTGGGGCTGATAGCCCAGGAACGGCGAGCGCGCGCCCCGGCTGTCCAGCACCGACCGCGCCACCGCGTCCAGGTCGGACAGCCGCGTCCCGGCCACGGCCTGCTCGCGCACGGCCGCGAGCACCTGCGCGACGACCTGCCCGGCGGCCCGCATCGCCTCGATCTCCCCGGCAGTCTTGATCTCGACCACGCCAGCCCACCTTTCCTCCGATGTCCAGTGGCGGGATAACTATACCGGTATTACTATCACGGTATGGTCCGGCCGCCACTCACACCCCAGGAGCGGACGCGCGGCGAACGGCTCGGCGTGCTGCTGCGCGAAGCGCGGGGGGCGCGCCCCATGGCCGAGATCGCCGCCGCGTCCGGGATCCCCGTCGAGACGCTGCGCAAGATCGAGACGGGGCGCATCGCCACGCCCGCGTTCTTCACGGTCGCGGCCCTGGCCGCCGCCCTCGGCCTGCCCCTCGAGCAGATCGTCAGCCAGTGCGCCGCGGCCGGCCGGGACGCCGTCCGCGTGGCCCGGCGCGTGAGCTGATCTGACCGCCGTCTCAGCCTGAGCTCTCCGGCCGCCACTCCGTTTCGAGCATCGCGTACACGAGTTCGTCGGTCCATTCGCCCTTGATGAACTCGTTGCGCACGAAGTGTGCCTCGCGGCGCATGCCGAGGCGTTCCAGGACCCGCGCCGAAGCCGCGTTACGCGCGTCGAGACGGCCGATGATGCGGTGCAGCCCGAAGCCCTCGAAGCCCAGCCCGAGCATGGCCCGGGCCGCCTCGGTGGCATAGCCGTGGCCGGCGTGGTCGGGATGGAAGATGTAGCCCACCTCGCCGGACCGGCCGGGCTCGCCTCCCTCGATGCGCTCGGCCAGCACGAGCCGGGCTGTCCGCAGCGGGAAGTCGGGCAGGCTCATCCCTTGATCGTAATGACTTCCGCCATTCCCAGCCGAACCGGTTTTCCCACGCCGCGTGTCGCATTGGGCGGCTCGCCCAGTTTGGTTACGATCCCTCCTGCGAAGGGCGGTGGGCATGACACGGGCCAGCGCGCCGCGGGCCAGCGCGCCGCGCCGACCGGGGGGCTGATGCTAGGACACTCGCACGCGCTCTCGGGCGGGGTTGCCGGCCTGGCCACCGGGGTCTACCTGCACATGCCGCTCCCCCACGTGGCGGCGCTGGCCGGTTTCACCGCGGGCATGGCGCTGCTGCCTGACCTGGACAAGTGCGGGTCGTCGCCGGCCCGGTGCCTGGGCTTCCTGTCCGAGGCGGTCGCCTGGATCATCGGCCGGATCAGCGGCGGCCACCGGCACGCGACGCACTCGTTCGTCGGGATCGCCGCGTTCACCGGCCTGGCCTGGGTCTCCTGCCACTTCCGCGCCGACTGGGGCGGGAAGGCCGGGCTCGCGCTGCTGATGACGCTGAGCGTGTCCGCCGCGCTCGAGGCCCTGCACGTGACCGACGGCCACGTCGCCGACCTCGTCGGCATCGTCGTCGCCGCCGGGGAGATCTGGTACGGGTACGGCCTGTCGCTGATCCCGCTCGCGGTCTTCGTCGGCTGCTGCACCCACATCATCGGGGACATGCTGACCGACTCGGGCTGCATGCTCCTGTTCCCGCTGTCCAAGCACCGCTTCCACCTGCTCCCCGAGCCGTTCGCGTTCACCACCGGCACCCGCCCCGAACTGGTGGTCGTCGACCCGCTCCTGACCGCGGCCCTGCTGGCCCTGGCCGCCTGGGCCGTGGACCCGTCGCTGGTCGCCGCGCAATGGCACTCGGCGTTCGCCCGGTAGACCCCCGTTTAGCCCGAACGCGGCGGCGTGGCCAGCCCGGCACTCCCGCCCCGGTGTTGCGGACCGGTGCGAGGATGGGATCAGGGCTTTTGCGGCGGGAGGTGCGCAGTGGCAGGTAAGACCGGCGTAGCGGGCAAGAACGGTGCCATCAAGGACGGCGCGGCCAAGAACGGCGAGCCTCCCCGGCTCGGCAAGACAGCCTACGAGAAGGAGCTCTACCGGCTGCAGGGCGAACTGATGAAGCTCCAGGAGTGGGTGCGGGCCGAGGGGGCCCGGATCGTCGTGATCTTCGAAGGCCGCGACGCGGCCGGCAAGGGCGGCACGATCAAGCGGGTCGCGCAGTACCTGAACCCGCGCGTCGTCCAGATCACCGCGCTGCCCGCGCCGACCGAGCGCGAGCAGGCCCAGTGGTACTTCCAGCGCTACGTCGGCCACCTGCCGACCCGGGGCGAGGTGGTGCTGTTCGACCGAAGCTGGTACAACCGCGCCGGGGTCGAGCACGTGATGGGCTTCTGCACCAAGGACGAGTACCACCGGTTCCTGCACCAGTGCCCGATCGTCGAGCGCCTGCTGGTCGAGGACGGCATCCTGCTGCGCAAGTACTGGTTCTCGGTGAGCGACGACGAGCAGCAACGCCGGTTCCGGGGCCGCCTGCACGACCCCATGCGCCGCTGGAAGCTGTCCCCGATGGACCTGGAGTCCATCAGCAGGTGGGAGGACTACTCGCGGGCCAAGGACGAGATGTTCGTGCACACCGACATTCCC
>DATAVV010000195.1:0-6883 GCA_036267555.1 Streptosporangiaceae bacterium
GTCGCGAGGTCGCGCAGCCGGGCCGCCCAGTGGCCGTTCACGTCCGGATTTGCCATGCTCCGGACGGTAGCGCACGCCGGTTTCCGCCCGTCGCCCCCGTCCGCCCCTGAGTCAGGCCTTAACGCGGCGCGGGCGCGGGTCGGCGGGCGCGAGGGGTGACCCGGCCGCCGACGTAGATGTACGGCGTCTGGTCGGCCAGCCGGTCGAAGATCGCCGGACCCCAGGGCTGGCTGTCGTAGAACCGGCAGACGAAGACGCCGCTCCCGGCGGCCTCGCCGCGGGCCGGGTACAGGTCGAATTCCTTGGGCCCGTCGTCGCTGAACTCCGCGCGGTCGTCGGTCAGCGACTCGGTCACGCGCAGCCGGCCGTCGCGGACGACGACGTCGTACCGGCGCGAGGTGCGCTCGTACCGGCCGGCGTAGCGCTCCAGGTCCGCGCCGTCCGTCCCGTCCGCGCCGTCCATCCTGTCCCCCGGCTCGGGCTCGGCGGCCGGCGTGATGCCCGCGTAATGCCCGAAGATCTCCGCAAAGAGCTGGTAGTACAGGCGTCCGGCCTCGGGTGAGTTGGTCAGCAGGCACGCGGCCACGCCCGAGGCCGGGTCGACCCGCAGGAACGCCGACTGGCCGATCGTGCGGCCGTCGTGGCCGTGGACCTGGCGGCCGCCCCAGTGGTCAAGCCGCCAGGTGAGCCCGACCGCCTCCCGCCCGCCGATGCTCGGGATCGCCGCGCGCGGCCGCGGCATGTCCGACACCGACTCCTCGCTCAGCAGCCGGGTGCCGTCACCGGCGACGCCGCCGTTCAGGTGCAGCCGGGCGAACGTGAGCACGTCGTGGGCGCTGGAGCAGATCAGGCCAGCGGGGCCGACGCTGCGCGGCAGGCCCCAGACCGAGGCCGGCACCCCCTGCAGCGGGGCCAGCCGGTGGCCGGTGGCCGCGCGGTGCATGATCGCTTCCTCGGCCAGCGTCACGGTCTGGCCCAGCCCCAGCGGGCCGGTCAGCCGCTCGCGCAGCGAAGCGTCCCAGGTCCGGCCGTCCAGCACCTCGATGATGCGGCCCGCCAGCACGAACCCGCTGTTGCAGTACGAATACCCGCCGCCCGGCGGGAAGATCCGCGGCGCGGTGGCCAGGTCGGCGACGTAGCGCTCGACGCAGTCGTCGCCGCGGCCGGTGTCGGTGAAGATGTCACCGTCGATGCCGCTGGTGTGCGTGAGCAGGTGAGCGACCGTGACCTCGGCGCTGGCGTCCGGGTCACCCAGCGCCACACCCGGCAGGAGCCGCGCCACCGGGGTGTCCAGCGCCAGCCGCCCCTCCTCGGCCAGTTGCATGATCATCGTCGCGGTCCACACCTTGCTGACCGACCCGATCTGGAACAGCGAATCCGGGGTCGTGCTCACCTGGGTGGCGGTGCTGAGCACGCCGTGCGCGGCCAGTGTCTCAGCCCCGTCGGCCCAGATCCCGAGCACGGCCCCTGGCACGTGCTCCTGCCCGGCGATGTCGCGCAGCCGGGACGCCCAGTGCCCGGTCAGGTCCTCATTGCCCATGTCGGGACCGTAGCGCACCTATTCGGCGGCCCGGCGGGCGCGAGCCCGGCGCTTGCCCTCGTGCATGGCTTGCACCCGGGCAATCGGGATCGCGTGGCCCTCCGCGACCAGGTCGGCGCTTAGCGGCTGCGGCCCCGGCATCTGACCCGCCCAGGGGCCGGCCCGGCCGGCCAGGTCGGCCGCGTTATGGATAGTGAAGTCAGCGGGCGCGACGCGGTCGAGGTCCTCCCAGGCCACCGGGAACGAGACCGGCGTGCCCGGGCGTACCCGCGGGCTGTAGGCGGCGACCACCGTGGCCCCGCCCGCCCGGGTCGAGTCCAGGAACACCTTGCCTTCCCGGTCCTCGCGGATGAAGGCCGTGGTGGTGAGGTCCGGGTCGAGCCGCTCGGCCCGGGCCGCGATCGCGCGGGTGGCGGCGGCCGCGTCCTCGCTCCCGGTCCCGGCCTTGATCGGCACGAGCACGTGGACGCCCTTCGCGCCGCTGGTCTTCACCGCGCCCGCCAGGCCGAGGCCGGCCAGGGCCTCGCGGACCAGCCACGCGGCGCGCACGGCCAGCCCGAACGCGTCGCCTTCCGGCGGGTCGATGTCGAGGACCAGGTAGGTGGGGTGGTTCAGGTCCCCGGCGTACGCCAGCGTCGGGTGGTACTCCACCGCGCGCTGGTTGCCGAACCACAGCAGCGTGCGCCGGTCGTTGCACAGCGCGTAGGAGACCTCGCGCCGGGACGCCTGCGCCCACAGCGTCACGGTCCGCACGAAGTCCGGCGTGTACTTGGGCCCGTTCTTCTGCATGAACGGCTCCTGGCCGGGCCGGACCCGCATCACCGAAAGCGGCCGGTCCCGCAGCCCCGCGATGATCAGGTCGTCGGCCGCGTCCAGGTAGTCGACCAGGTCACGCTTGGTCGCCCCGGCCCCGTCGAACAGCGGCTGGTCAAGGTTGCTGAGTGATACCCCGTCCCGCACCTCGCCGCCGCTGGCCACCCGGCCAGCCTCCCACCGATCCCCCCCGAACACGAGCACCAGGCGTTTTCCTGGTCGTCGGCTTGCTGCAGCTAGTCACGTTTTCCTGGCGGCGGCCCGGTCAGCAAGTGGCTGCAGCCGGGTATTGGCGTGGTTGGCGTCCTGCTGGGGACCGGCTACCTCACGACGGCGCTCGCTCTGCGTCGCTACCAGCGTCGCGCTGAGCAATGATCGCCAGGATGAACGGAACGGGTTTGTCCCGCGGCTCTACGACGCGCTGAATACTCAAGCCTGAATCGAGGAAGGCAACTCAGTCCGGCTGGAGTCAGCAGATGGCCTTGCCCGGCTGTCGTACCGTCAGCCATGCCGTCATAGCGGGTCCTGTCGGCTAGATCCATCGACCTGCCTCCTCCAGCGAATCCTCCTGCCATTCAACCGGGCCCGGGCACATCGAGCCCCAGAGCGCGGGCCGAGGCCCGGATGGCGGCGGCGCACGCGGCGACGGGCGGCTGGTCGCGGGTTCCGTTGCGGTAGGCGATCCGGGTGCGGCGGCGGGTGGGCAGCGGGGTCAGCACCACGCCCTGGGGCGAACCTGTGGCGCCGGTCGCGCCGAGTTGCGGCACCAGCGCGACCCCCTGCCCCGCGGCGACCAGCGCGAGCACCGTGGCGAAGTCGTCGGCGTGATGGCGGATGCGCGGCGTGAACCCGGCCGCCTGGCAGGCGCGCACCGCCATCGCGTGGCACAGCGTGTCCGGGCTGCCCACGATCCACGGCGCGTCGCGGCAACCCCAGACCGGGTCGCGGCCCGGCTCGGCCGCTCCGGCCGCTCCGGCCGCTCCGGAAGACGCGAGGTAGATGGCCTCTTCGAGCAGAGGCTCGGTGTCCAGGGCCGGGTCCGGCTCGGCGGGCACGTAGTCGTAGTCGTGGATGAGCGCGACATCGACGGCGCCCGAGCGCAGCGCGGCGGGCACCGCGGCCGGGTCGAGTTCGGTGACCATCAGTTCCAGGTCCGGGTGGTCGCGCCCGAGCGCGACCAGGGCGGCCGGAAGGATCGTGCGCACCGCGGTCGGGAACGCGCCGATCCGCAGGGGCCCGGCCAGGCCGGCCCGCGTGGCGGCGAGCGCCCCCGATGCCTGTTCCAGCAGGGCCAGGATCTGTTCGGTCCGCTCGGCCAGCGCCGCCCCGGCCGGGGTCAGGACCACGCGCCGGCCGGTGCGCCGCAGCAGCGGCACCCCGGCCTCGCGCTCCAGCGCGGCAAGCTGCTGCGAGACCGCGGACGGCGTGTAGCTGAGCGCCTCGGCCACCGCGGCGATCGTCTCGCGGTGCGCGAGTTCGCGCAGCAGGCGGAGCTTGCGCACGTCGAGCATCAGTTCAGCTTACGAGCAAGTCAAGCAACGTGAACTGGACCTACATAATCCGCAGGTGCGAGCCTCGATGCCATGGACCCCATCGCGACACCCGGCCCCGCCCTGGCCGGCCTGTACATCCCGCTGGTCACGCCGTTCACCGACAGCGGCGACCTGGCTCCCGACGCGCTCGAAGCCCTGGCCCACGCCGTGCTCGACGACGGCGCCGCGGGCCTGGTGGCGCTCGGGACCACCGGGGAGCCGGCCACGCTCACCGCGGCCGAACGCCGTCTCGTGCTCGACATCTGCGCCCGGGTGTGCCGGGAACGCTCCGCCACGCTGATCGCCGGGGCCGGATCCAACGACACCCGGGCCAGCGCGGCGGCCCTGGGCGAACTGGCCGGATGGCCCGAGATCCGCGCCGCGCTGGTCGCCGTGCCGTACTACACCCGGCCCGGTCCCGACGGCGTGGTCGCCCACTTCACCAGCCTGGCCGCGACCAGCCCGGTGCCGCTGGTCGTCTACCACATCCCGTACCGGACCGGTCAGGCCCTGGACGCGCGGACGCTGCTCCGCCTGACTGAGGTGCCACGCATCGCCGGGATCAAGCTCGCCGCGGGCGGCATCGACGAGGAGACGGTCATCCTGATGGCGCACGCCCCTGAATCGTTCGCGGTGCTGGCCGGCGACGACGCGTTCGCGTCCCCCCTGCTCGCGCTCGGCGTGGCCGGCGCCATCCTGGCCTCGGCCCACCTGCGCACCGCCGACTTCGCCGAACTGGTGGCTGCCTGGCGCGCCGGCCACGCCACCACGGCCCGCGCCCTAGGCCACCGCCTCTTGCCGCTGTCCGCGGCGTTGTTCGCAGAGCCCAACCCGACCGTGATCAAGGCCGCCCTGCACGCTCAGGGCCGCATCCCCACCGCCGCCGTCCGCCTCCCCCTCCTCCCCGCCGGCCCCGAAACCACCGCCGCCGCCCTCCGCGCGGCGGACCTCTGCACTCCTGCGACCTATCCGGCTTGACTGTGGGACATCCCAGAGGTAAGGGAGTACGCGTTCCTGCGACCGGTTGCGGTGCGCGGGTTTGCTGTCCGGGCGTTCACGCTTCGCTCATCCTGCCGGCCGGCGTGGGCTGGGCCGGTACTAGCCGGCACGGCCGCGTCGGGGACGACCTGGCCGTAGCTGACCTGGGGTATGGCGAGGCAAACCGCGATCATGGTGTCCCGGCTGATCACGTGCCGCCGGTAGTGGCGCGAGACTCATATCGCACCGCTGGTCCGCGATCATGAAAGCCATCTGTAGATCGCAAAACTGGAACGTGTTCTAATATGGGACCAGGAGGTCCCATGACAACGGACGAGGCCGAGTTCGACGTCGTCGTGGTGGGCAGCGGCGCCGCGGGCATGACCGCCGCGCTCACCGCCGCGCAGCACGGCCTGCGGACCGTGGTGCTCGAGAAGACCGGTTTCTTCGGCGGCTCCACGGCCCGCTCCGGCGGCGGGATCTGGGCCCCGGGCAACGAGGTGCTGCGCAAGGCCGGCATCCAGGACACCGCCGGGCAAGCCCGCGCCTACCTGCGGCAGGTGGCGGGGGACGAGTCTCCCGACGAACTGCAGCAGGCGTTCCTCGACCGCAGCCCGGAGATGCTGCGTTTCGTACGCGCCCACACCCCGGTCGACTTCGCGTGGGTACCGGGTTACGCCGACTACTACCCCGAGGCCGAGGGCGGAGTGGCGGCCGGGCGCAGCATCGAGCCGATCCCGCTCGACGGGCGGCTGCTCGGGCCGGAACTCGCCCACCTGAACCCGCCGTACCTGCCCGCCCCGCCGGGCGTCACGGTCACCCAGGCCGACTACCGGTGGCTGAGCCTGGGCACCCGGCACCCGAGGGCGATCTGGACGGCCGCGAAGGTCGGTGCCCGCACGGTGCGCACGAAGGTGCTCGGCCGGCGCCTGCTGAGCATGGGCCAGGCCCTGGCCACCGGCCTGCGCGCCGGCCTGGCCCGCAACAACGTGCCGGTCTGGCTGAACACGCCGATGACCGGGCTGCAGATCACCGACGGGCGGGTCACAGGGGTCGAGGTGACCAGGGACGGCGAGCCCGCCGTGATCCGCGCCACCCGCGGCGTGCTGCTCGCGACCGGCGGCTTCGAGCGCAACGAGCAGATGCGCCAGCGTTACCAGCGCGCGCCGATCGGCGCCGACTGGACCACGGGATCACCCGGCAACACCGGCGACGGGATCGTCGCGGGCGAGGCGGCCGGCGGGGCGCTCGCCCTGATGGACGAGGCCTGGTGGGGACCGTCCATACCGCTGACCGGCGGGCCCTACTTCTGCCTGGCCGAGCGCAGCCTGCCCGGCTGCATCCTGGTCAACGCCGCTGGCCAGCGCTTCGTCAACGAGTCCGCGCCCTACGTGGACGCCGTGCACGCGATGTACGAGGGCCACTCCCCCGACAGCCCGCACATCCCCTCGTGGCTGGTCTTCGACCAGCGCTACCGCAACAACTACGTGTTCGCCGGCCTGCCGCCGCGCAAGTCGCTGCCCCGCCGCTGGTACGCGGCGGGCGCGGTGTTCCGCGCGCCGGCCCTGGCCGAACTGGCCGCCCAGATCGGCGTGGACGCCGAGGGCCTGGCCAAGACCGTGACCCGGTTCAACGAGTTCGCCGAGGCCGGCCGGGACGCCGACTTCGCCCGCGGCGACTCGGCCTACGACCACTACTACGGCGACCCCCGCAACCGGCCCAACCCCAACCTGGCCCCGCTCACCTCGCCGCCGTTCTACGCGGTCAAGATCGTGCCCGGTGACCTGGGCACCAAGGGCGGCCTGCGCACGGACGCCCGGGCCCGGGTGCTGCGCCCCGACGGCACCGTGATCGCCGGCCTGTACGCCGCGGGCAACGCCAGCGCCCCGGTCATGGGCCGCAGCTACGCGGGCGCGGGCGCGACGATCGGCCCGGCGATGACGTTCGGCTACCTCGCCGCCCTCGACATGGCCCTGCCCGGCTAAGAAACCTTCAGCCCTAACGCGGCGCCCCGCCACCC
>DATAVV010000196.1:0-7007 GCA_036267555.1 Streptosporangiaceae bacterium
CCAGCCCGCGCGGCGGCGGGCCGCCGGCGACCAGGCCCGCGGCGGGCCAGCCAGGCCCGCGCTGCGCACGACCAGCACCGGGGCCGTGACCACGGTCAGCCCGGCGACAAGGTACGCGAGGGGGCTCGTCGCGGCGGCGGCGGCCCAGTGGCCGTGCGCCAGCGCGACCGTCGCCGTGGTCAGGCCGCAGAAGGGGCACGGCACGCCGGTGAGCGTCCGCAGCGGGCACGGCAGCCCCTGGCCGCCGGTGTGCGTCATGATGAGCGGGTAGACCGAGCCGACCATCGCCGCACCGGCGTAGAACATGGTTATGTGCTCGGGCACCGAGTAACCCCGGCGGACATTAACAGACATCGATCCCCCGCTGATGACATGCCATCTAATGACACCGCTGTCGGCATCGTACGGGTTCAGCGACCCCGATGTGGAGGGAAATGCGTCGAGTGTCCGCCAGGCGGGCTGTTAGCCTTGGCCCGCCTTACGGCCGTCGGCCGCGGTCGAGCCAGAATCTGGCCGAGAAGTGAAATCGTGGTGAAGCCCGCATGCTCCTGACGATCTCGACCACCCACCGGCCCGCAACTGACCTGGGCTTCCTGCTGCACAAGCACCCCGGCCGCCATCACGTGGCCGACCTCAACTTCGGCACCGCGCACGTGGTCTACCCGGAGGCGACCGACGAGCGCTGCTGCGCCGCTGTCCTGGTGGAGGTGGACCCGGTCGGCCTGGTCAGGGACAACCGCGCGCTGGCTTCCCGGTTCGCCCTGGCCCGCTACGTGAACGACCGCCCGTACGTGGCGTCGTCGCTGCTGTCGGTGGCCTTGGGCCGGCTGTTCGGCACCGCGATGAGCGGCCGGAGCAAGGAGCGCCAGGAACTGGCCGACCGGCCGATCCCGGTCGAGGCCTGGCTGCCCGCCGCGCCCTGCCGCGGCGGTGAGGGCCTGGCCCGGCGGCTGTTCGAGCCGCTCGGCTACGACGTCGAAGTCCGGGCGCTGCCGCTGGACCCGCAGTTCCCCGCGTGGGGCGACAGCGAACTGGTGTCCCTGCGCCTCACCGGCGAGCAGCGCGTGCGCCACCTGCTCGAGCACCTGTTCGTGCTGCTGCCGGTGCTGGACGACGACAAGCACTACTGGGTCGGGGCCGACGAGGTGGCCAAGCTGCTGCGCCGGGGCGGCCCGTGGCTCGCGGCGCACCCCGAGCATGACCTGATCGCCCGGCGTTACCTGCGCCACGACCAGCGCCTGACCCGGGACGCGCTGGCCGCGCTGTTCGCCGACGAGGGCGGCGACCCGGACCGCAGCGACGAGCAGGACGACGCGCGCGAAGAGTCGGTCGAGCGCCCGGTCAGCCTGCACACCCGGCGCCTGGCGGCGGTGCTCGACGCGATCGAGGCCAGCGGCGCCCGCAGCGTGCTCGACCTCGGCTGCGGAGCGGGCAAGCTGCTCGCCGAGCTGGTCAAGCGGCCGGGCCTGGAGCGGATCGTGGGCCTGGACGTGTCCCACCGCTCCCTGGAGGCGGCGGCCCGGCGACTGCACCTCGACCGCATGGCACCCCGGCAGCGAGAGCGGGTCGAACTGCGGCACGGCTCGCTGACGTACCGGGACAGCCAGCTACGCGGGTTCGACGCCGCCGCGGTGGTCGAGGTCATCGAGCACCTGGACCCGCCCCGGATCGCGTCGTTCGAGAGAAATATCTTCGGGCACGCCCGGCCCGCCACGGTGATCATGACCACGCCGAACGCCGAGTACAACGTGCTGCTGGAGGGGCTGGCGCCCGGCGCCCTGCGCCACCGCGACCACCGTTTCGAGTGGACCCGGCGGCAGTTCGCCGGCTGGTCCGAAGCGGTCGCGGCCCGCCACGGCTACCAGGTGGAACTCTCCGGCATCGGGCCCGAGGGCACGGGCCGCCGCGGTGCCGGGGTCGGCTGCCCGTCTCAGCTCGCGGTGTTCCGGCGATGACCGGACTCAAGATCCCCGACCTGTCCCTGGTGGTCCTGGTCGGCGTCACCGGATCCGGCAAGTCGACGTTCGCCGCGCGGCACTTCGCGAGCACCGAGGTCATCTCGTCGGACTTCTGCCGCGGGCTGGTCAGCGACGACAGCAACGACCAGTCGGCCACCGCCGACGCCTTCGACGTGCTGAACTTCATCGCGGCCAAGCGGCTGGCCGCCGGGCGGCTGACCGTGATCGACGCGACCAACGTGCAGCCTGGCGCGCGCAAGCCGCTCATCGAGCTGGCCAAACGGCATCACGTGCTGGCTGTGGCGATCGTGCTCGACGTGCCCGAGACCACCTGCGCCGCGCGCAACGCGAGCCGGACGGACCGCGAATTCGGGCCGCACGTGGTGCGCCAGCAGCACGCCCAGCTCCGCCGCGGCCTGCGCGGCCTGCGCCGGGAAGGCTTCCACCGGGTGCTCGTGCTGGACGGCGCGGCCGAGGCGGACGCCGCGGTGATCGAGCGGGAGCCGCTGTGGAACGACCGGCGCACCGAGCACGGCCCGTTCGACATCATCGGTGACGTCCACGGCTGTTACACCGAGATGATCGCGCTGCTGCGCAAGCTCGGCTACGCGGTGGACGCCGACGGGGCCTCGGCCCGGCACCCCGAGGGCCGGACCGCGGTCTTCGCGGGCGACCTGGTCGACCGGGGGCCGGCCACGCCCGCGGTGCTGCGGCTGGTGATGGGCATGACCGCGGCGGGATCCGGGCTTTCGGTCTGCGGCAACCACGAGGCCAAGCTGGTCCGGGCGCTGCGCGGACGGGACGTCAGCGTCACCCACGGGCTGGAGGTCAGCCTGGCCCAGCTCGCCGCCGAGCCGCCCGGGTTCACCGACCGGGTCGCCGCGTTCATGGACAAGCTGCTCGGTCACGTGGTCTTCGACGACGGCAAGCTGGTGGTCGCGCACGCCGGGCTGCCCGAGGCCATGCACGGCCGGGCGTCGGCGGCCGTCCGTTCGTTCGCGCTGTACGGCGACACCACCGGCGAGACCGACGAGTACGGCATGCCGGTCAGGTATCCGTGGGCGGTGGACTACCGCGGCCGGGCCATGGTCGTCTACGGGCACACGCCGGTGCCCGAGACCGAGTGGGTGAACAACACGATCTGCCTGGACACCGGCTGCGTGTTCGGCGGCAAGCTGACCGCGCTGCGGTACCCCGAGCGCGAACTGGTCTGCGTGCCCGCCGCCGAGGTCTACTACCAGCCGACCCGCCCGCTCCGGGAGCCGGTGACGGGCCCGAGGGCGGCACCGGACCGCGGCCCGGACGAGCTCGACCTGGCCGACGTCACCGGCAAGCGCATCGTCGAGACCCGGCTGACCGGGTCGACGGTGACCATCCGCGAGGAGAACGCGATCGCCGCGCTCGAGGTGATGAGCCGGTTCGCCGTCGACCCTCGCTGGCTCATATATCTCCCGCCGACCATGTCGCCCCCGGCCACGTCGCCGCGCGAGGGACTGCTCGAGCACCCGGCCGAGGCATTCGGCGCCTACCGGGCGGCGGGCGTGGCCGAGGTGGTCTGCGACGAGAAGCACATGGGCTCGCGGGCGGTGGTCGTCGTCGGCCGGGACGAGTCCGCCGCGGCCCGCAGGTTCGGCATCGCGCATGCCGGTCCCGGCGCGATCTACACCAGGACCGGGCGGCCGTTCTTCGGTGACCCCGCGACCGAGCAGGAGATCCTGCGGCGGGTGATCGCCGCGATCGGCGCGGCGGGCCTGTGGGAGGAACTGGCGACCGACTGGCTCGCGCTGGACTGCGAACTGCTGCCCTGGTCGGCCAAGGCGCTCGAACTGCTCCGCGGCCAGTACGCGCCGGTCGCCGCGGCCGCCGCCGCGACGCTGGAGGCCGAGGTCACGGTCCTGACCGCCGCCGCAGGACGCGGCATCGACGACGTGACCGGCCTGCTCACGCGATCCAGACAGCGCCAGAACGCGGCACAGGGGTTCGCCACCGCCTACCGCAGGTACTGCTGGACGGTCGCCAGCCCTGACGACCTCAAGCTGGCACCGTTCCAGGTGCTGGCCGGCGAGGGCGCGGTGCACGCGCGGCGCGGTCACGGCTGGCACCTCGAGGTGCTGGGCCGGCTGTGCGACCGCGACCAGGTCACGCTGCGGCCCACCCGGTCGGTCACGGTCTCGCTCGCCGATCCGGCCGCCGAGCAGGCGGCCACGGACTGGTGGGAGGAGCTGACCGCGTCGGGCGGCGAGGGCATGGTGGTCAAGCCGGCCGGCGTGATCCACCAGGGACCCAAGGGGCTGGCCCAGCCGGGCATCAAGTGCCGCGGCGCCGAGTACCTGCGCCTGGTCTACGGGCCCGAGTACCTGGCCGAGGCCAACCTCGCCCGGCTGCGCTCCCGCGGCCTCGGCCACAAACGGTCGCTGGCGCTGCGCGAGTTCGCCCTCGGCCTGGAGGCGCTGGAACGGTTCACGGACGGCGAACCACTGCATCGCGTGCACGAATGCGTATTCGGCGTGCTGGCCCTGGAGAGTGAGCCGGTGGACCCCCGCCTCTGACCGGTAGCCTCCTGGGGATGGCTAACCGAAATCTGGCGATGTGCGCCGCGCTGGTCGCGATCGGCCTGGGCGTCGGCGGGTGCGGCCGGACCGGGCCGTCCGCCGCGACCGTGCCGCTGCCGTCGCGGACGGCGAGCGCGCCGGCGGCCTCGCCGTCGGCCCGCGCGGGGAGCGCCACACCGAGCGCCACGCCGCGTTCTGGCGGCCTGAACACTCAGGCACAGCCGCTGGCCGGGAAGATCGTCGGCATCGACCCGGGTCACAACGGCGGGAACTTCAACGACCCGGACGCGATCGGCGGCCAGATCTGGAACGGCACCGCGATGGAGGCCTGCGACACCACCGGCACCACCACCGACGCCGGCTACACCGAAGCGCAGTTCAACTTCAACGTGGCCACCTACCTGCGGGCCGACCTGCGCCGCGACGGCGCCCGCGTGGTCATGACCCGGACCAGCAACGACGGCGTCGGCCCGTGCGTGAACCGGCGGTCGGCGATCATCAATGACTCGGGCGCGGACGTCGCGGTCGACATCCACGCCGACGGCGGTCCCGCGTCCGGGCGCGGGTTCACGATCCTGGAACCCGAGCCGGTCGGGCCGAACGACAAGGTGATCGCGGCGTCGGCGCGGCTCGGCGGCGACCTGCGGCAGGCCATGCTGGCGGGCACCACGATGCCGGTAAGCGACTACACGGGCAGCGACGGCATCTTGCCCCGCGACGACCTGGCCGGGCTCAACCTCACCACCGTGCCCAAGGTGCTGATCGAGTGCGGCAACATGCGCAACGCCACCGACGCCGGGCTCCTGGTGACCGCCCGGTACCAGCAGCAGGCGGCGGCGGCGATCGCGGCGGCGATCGTCAGGTTCCTGGGGCAGCCGGGCTGAGCCGGAGGGCTCGCCGGGGCTCAGGGCTAGGCGGGGCGGACGCGGCGGTAGACCGGCTCC
Organism: Streptosporangiaceae bacterium; assembly: GCA_036267555.1. Lineage (GTDB taxonomy): Bacteria > Actinomycetota > Actinomycetes > Streptosporangiales > Streptosporangiaceae > JASHPR01. The sequence continues at coordinate 5,455 of DATAVV010000196.1, forward strand.
CACATCAGGGCCCGGATGCGGGCCCGCAGGTCCGCGCCGGGCCCGGCCGCGGCTGTGCCTTCGGTGACCGTGCCGTCGGTGGCCACGCCGTCCGTGGCGGCGGCCCGGGCCACGGCGGCGGCCACCGCCACCGACGTTTCGCGCAGCGCCTCGACCTTGGGCAGCAGCGGGGCGCCGGGGGTCGCGGTGTCGACCAGTTCCGACACCGCCCGCGCGGCCGCGGCCAGCATGTTGTCGGTCACCCGGGTGGCCCGGGCGGCGATCACGCCGAGCCCGAGCCCGGGAAAGATCAGCGCGTTGTTGGCCTGGCCGATCTCGTACCGGATACCCCGGTAGTCCACGGGCGGGAACGGGCTGCCCGTGGCGACCAGCGCCCGTCCCTCGGTCCACCGGATCAGGTCGCCGGGTGCGGCCTCGGACAGCGAGGTGGGGTTGGACATCGGCAGGATCACCGGCCGGGCGCAGTGCGCGGCCATGTCCCTGACGATCGGCTCGGTGAACGCCCCGGTCCTGGTGGACGTGCCGATCAGGATCGTCGGCTGTACCCGGCGCACCACCTCGGCCAGGCCCACGCCGCCTACCCCGCCCACGCCTCCTACCCCGCCCACGCCGCCCCTTGCGTCGTCCCTGGACCAGCCCGCCACGTCGGCCGCGGGCCGCGCGTACCTGGCCTGCGATCCGGCCAGTCCCGGCGTGCCCGTCGTGAGCAGGCCGGCCCGGTCGATGGCCCAGAACCGGGCCTGGGCCTCATCGGTGCGCAGCCCGCCAGCCCGCATCGCGGCGGACAACTGGTCGGCGATGCCGGTCCCCGCGGTGCCGGCGCCGAAGATCACGACCCGGTGCTCGGGCAGGCTGACCCCGGTGGCCTTGGCCGCGGCCAGCACCGCGGCCAGGTTCACCGCGCCGGTGCCCTGGATGTCGTCGTTGAACGACAGCGTCCGGTGGCGGTACCGGTCCAGCAGCCGCCGGGCGTTGCTGACCGCGATGTCCTCCCAGTGCAGCAGCGCCCCGGGGAACAGCTTCCCGACCGCGGCGACGAACGCGTCGAGGAACCGGTCGTAGTCGTCGGCCGGTACCCGCGGCCGGCGGTGGCCGATGTAGAGCGGGTCGTCGAGCAGGCTCTGCCGGTCGGTGCCCACGTCGAGCATGACCGGCAGGGCCCGGTTCGGGTCGATGCCGGCGGCCGCGGTGTACACGGCGAGCTTGCCGACCGAGATGAAGATGCCCCCCACGCCCCAGTCGCCGATGCCGAGAATGGCCCCGGCGTCGGTGGCCACGACCAGGTCCACCTCGCCCGGGCCCAGGCCCGGCGCGCGCAGCGAGGTTTCGATGAGCTCGGGCTGGTCGACGTTCAGGTAAACGCCGCGCGGGCGGCGGTACTCCTGGCTGTAGTTCTCGATGGCCTGCCCGATCGTGGGGGTGTAGACGATCGGCAGCATCTCGGTCAGGTGGTGGCTCAGCAACTGGTAGTACAGCACCTCGTTGCGGTCGTGCACCTCGTTCAGCAGCACGTTCCTGGCCAGGTCGGTGGTCTGCCGCTGGTACTGCGCGTA
>DATAVV010000197.1:0-20756 GCA_036267555.1 Streptosporangiaceae bacterium
GAACATGCCCGCCGCGCCCACCTTGTAGCCGAACAGCGGCTTTCTCGTGAAGACCGGGATGATCTCGCTCACGATGCCGAAGCCGGGCAGCGCGAGTATGTACACCTCGGGATGGCCGAAGAACCAGAACAGGTCCTCGTACAGATAGCTGCTGCCGCCGACCTGGTTGACAAAGAACCCGGTCTGCGCCGTCCGGTCGGTCAGCATCATGTACATGCCGCCGATCAGCACCGGCGCGGCCAGCACCATGAGGAACGAGGTCGCGACCATCGACCAGACGAACATCGGCAGCCGGCTCCAGCGCATGCCGGGAGCGCGATAGCAGATCACGGTCACGATGATGTTGAACCCGGCCAGGATGATCGAGATCCCCATCAGCCCGAACGCCATCGCGTAGGAGTCCGCACCGACCGTGGACTGGATCGACAGCGGCGCGTACCCGGTCCAGCCGAACGGGAACCCGCCGAACATCAGCCCGGACAGCAGGATCAGGAACGCGAGCGGGGTGATCCAGAACGACAGCGCCTCCAGCCGGGGGAACGCCACCCGCTTGGACCCGATCATCAGCGGCACGAAGTAGTTGCCGAACGGCCCCAGGATGACCGAGCTCATCAGCATCATCATCATCGTGCCGTGCTCGCCGACGATCTCGACGTACGCGCTGGAACTGAACAGGTGATAGCTGGGCGACAGCAGTTCCGCGCGGATCGCCATCGCGAACAGGCCCGCGGTGCAGAAGTAGATAATCATGCCGACCAGGTACTGGATGCCGACGACCTTGTGGTCGAGGGTGAACCGGAAGTACCGGGACACGCCGACGGGCGCCAGTTCCTCCTCCGACTCCACCGGCACCGGCCGGCCGAGCACCTGGCGCAGCAGGTCGTTGAACACGCCGAGCCCGGCCAGCCAGCCGAAGGTCCCGAACGCGTAGCCGAGCACGATCGGGACGTCGCTGGAGTCGGACAGCGCGAGGTTGGGGTACTCGCTGTTTACGTTGCTCGCGACCAGGACGTTGCCGAGCCAGTGCCCGACCACGTAGCCGATGACCGCGCCCACGATCGCCGTGTGGATCGCGGGCCGCAGCCACCACGGCCGCCGCCGGCGGCCGACGGGACCGCTGCTCCCGGCACCGTGCACCTGTTCCGGCTGTGTCTCGATGGCCATCCGGTCACCTCTTCGTCAGCGTGTTAGCTCGGACGGATGTCATGGCGGCCGTCATGGCTGCTCCGGATCCGTCGGCGGGTAGTAGAGGCCGGCCCCGCCGGTAAATCCGCCCGCGACCATGGCCTTGCTCATCTGCGCGACCACCGTGGGGTCGTAGGTCAGCGCGTACGGGGGCAGCATCTTCGTCACCGCGGCCAGGTGGGTCTCGGCCCCGTTCGCCCAGGTCTGGAACCCGGACGCGGGCATGGCCGTGCCGTAGTCGAACATCGCGCCGTGCCACAGGCCGCACAGTTCGGCGCAGCGGATGGTGATCTTGCCGGAGTTGTTGATCTTGGTGTAGGCGACGTTGTCCACGCCGGGGTTGGCGTCGGCCTTGACCCCTAGCTGGTAGGCCCAGAAGCTGTGGATCACGTCCACCGAGGTCACGTGGAACTCGACGAACTGGCCGACCGGGAGCACCAGGTCCGTGGTCTCGAACCCGCCGTACTGCGGGTAGCGGTAGGTGAACCGCCACTGCTGCGCGATGACCTGCACCTGCAGCGGCGCCCCGCCCGGCTTCCAGATCGGGCTGGCGCCCTCGCCCGCCCCCGCGCCCTGCGGGGTGACGAGCTCATAGGTGCCGAAGACGAACAGCGACAGCACGATCACCGAGGTGAGGGTGATCCAGGTGGCCTGGATCCGGGTGTTGCCGTGCAGTGGCGGCCCGTCCTCGTCGTCGCCTTCCCGGTGCCGCCAGACGATCAGCGCGTAGCCGAAGTAGATCAGCACGAACAGCATGACCGGCGCGGCCATGACCGCCATCACCTTGATGTCGAACTGCTGGCTGGCGGCGGACGAGGACATCGCGCCGGGCGGCAGGTGCGGACCCCACACGACCCAGATCGCCGCGTCGGCCACGACCGACAGGACCAGCCAGGGGATGAAGATCCGCAGGCCGTGGTTCGGGCCCTGCTCCGACGCCGCGGGGGGCGCGGGCGCCTCGGTTTCGGCCGCCATCAGGACACCACCGTCATGTTGCCGGTCATGAATCCGATCGTCTGCATGGGACCACCAAATCCGGTCACGAAGCCGCCACCGCAGGGAACCCGGCACTGCCAGAAGTAGACGCCCGTCGCGTGCGGCGTCATGAAGCTGAAGGTCATTACCCGGTACGGGGAGGCCTTGGGATCTCCCGGCTGGCACGGCGACGTGCCGCACAGTCCCGGCTTTACGCTCTGGATCAGACCCGGGGTGGCCATCGGCACGTTGAGGTTGATGCCCGGGATCGAGAACGTGTGGCCGATGTTGCACCCCTGCCACGAGTCGATCTCGTGGTACGGCTTGCCGTTGACGTACTCGACGTCGCCGACCGTGCCGGTGACCTGGCCAAAGACCGGGTTGCGCAGCGGCGTGCAGCCGTCGAACCCGTAGATGGTCATGTCGACCTTGCTGCCCGCCGGCACCTTGAACAGGGTCGTGTGCACCCAGGCCTTGGTCTGCGGGTTCTGGATGAAGTAGGAGACCCAGTCCGGCTTGGCGCTGACCGTGTTCTGCGGGTCCTCCTGCATAACGACGTGGACCGTCGCGCCGGTGTTCGGGGTCACGCCGGAGGCGTAGTCCTCGACCGCCGGGCCGCCCAGCAGATAGTGCAGTACGACGAACGACCCGATCGCGACGACCGCGATGAACGCCACGATGAGGGTCGTAACCCTGGCCGGCAATGACACCAGCCACCACCTCGCTTCTGCCTGCGAACGTCGCCAGCCGGGCAGCCGCATGTGCGCGTCCGGCCCTCGGAAGCTGTCTGTTGTGCTGATCTTGCAGCTCACGCGGGGGGGCAGGCAAGGACGTGCGGCCTGAATGACGAAATTGTCATGGTGGCTCTGGGTCGTTCGCCAGGTTCCCCCAGGGGGGCGGTGCAATGGTTTGCGGGAAGGCCACAATGCTTGACCAGGACCACCCAAATGGAGTAGATCCGTCTTAAGCACCTAACAACGTGCCGAGGGGCGGGTCGGGCGCCACACCTGCCGATGTGGCCGGGCGGAGTGAAGTGCGGCATGATCACAGACCGGTTGGCCCAATGCCCTTCAGTGCGCATATTGCTCGTCGACGATGAGCCCAAGATCCGCGGATTCATCGCTCGCGCCCTGACGGCGGTTGGTTATGAGATCGATTGCGCCTGCGGTGGCGAGGAGGCTCTCCGGCAGGTCAGCCACGGCGAGTACGGCCTGGTCATCCTGGACCTGATCATGCCGGACATGGACGGCAGGTCGGTGCTGACCACGCTGATGCGCGACCGTCCTGACCAGCCGGTGCTGGTGCTCTCCTGCCTGGACGACGTGACGACCAAGGTCCGCTGCCTGGACCTGGGCGCGCACGACTACCTGACCAAGCCGTTCTCGCTGGAGGAACTGCTGGCCCGGGTGCGGGTCCAGCTACGCGGCGAGCCGCACCAGGGCGGCGAGGTACTCCGCTCGGGTGTTCTCGTCCTCGACGTCGGCCGGCTGCAGGCGGACATCGGGGCCGGGCCGGTCGCTCTCACCCGGCTGGAGTTCCTGCTGCTGCGGGAGCTGATAGAGCACGCGGGCCAGTCGGTGCGCAAGGATCAGCTGCTCGCGTCCATCTGGGGCTACGACTTCGACCCCGGCTCCAACGTCGTTGACGTGTGCGTCCGGCGGCTGCGGTCGAAGCTCGGCTTCGACCTGATCAAGACGGTGCGTGGTGCCGGATATCAGCTCGCCTCCTGACCGGGCCGCCCCGCCGGTCCCCCGCCCGGCCCTGCGGCGGCTGGGCCAGGGGCCCCGGCCGGTCCGGCCCGACCTGCCCGACCTCATCTGGGCCCTGCTCTGGCTGCTCGGTCTGGGCTGCGTCGTGGTGTACGCCCGCTGGAACACGATCCCGTTCCACTACCTGTGGCTGACCCTCGCGCTGGTGACGTTCGCGATGCTGATGTGCTACGCCCACCGCCGGCAGCGCACGGACACCGGCATCGAGTCCACGCGGGCCAGCGAGGAGAACGCGCGCCTGCTCGCGGCCCAGCGCGAGTTCCTCCAGGACGCCTCGCACCAGCTCCGGACCCCGATCACGATCGCGCTCGGCCACGCCGAGCTGCTGGCCCGCGACCTCACCGACTCCCAGCGCAGCCGCGACATCCACCTCGTGGTGGGCGAACTGACCCGGCTGAAGGGCCTGGCCGAGCGGCTGCTGCTGATCGCCACGTCGGAGAACCCGGACTTCCTGCACCTCGAGCCCGTCGAACTTGACCTGTTCATCGCCGACGTGCTGCGGCGCTGGCGGCCCGCGGCCGACCGGCGCTGGCGGCTGGGCCGGCTCGACGCGGCCACCGTGTGCGCCGACCGCGAGCGTCTGGGGCTCGCGCTGGACGCGCTGCTGGAGAACGCGGTCCAGCACACCGCGCCGGGCGACAGGATCCGGCTCTCGGTCCGCCGGAGCGGACCGTTAACCCGCATGATCGTCGAAGACACCGGGTCGGGGATCGCCTGGGCCGAACTCGGCCACATCTTCGACCGGTTCCGGAGCGGGTCGCCCCGGGGCACCGGCCTGGGCCTGGGGCTGGCCCGGGCGATAGCGCGCGGGCACGGCGGCGAGGTGCTGGTGCGCAGTGCGAAAGGGGCGGGCAGTACATTCGAGTTCGTGCTTCCCGCCCAGATCGCCGCGGCGAGCGACGCCCCGGACCAGGATCCCGCGCAGGCCGGCGACCCGTGCCGCCCGCTGAGGCTGCGCTGAGGCCGCCGTGAACGCGCCACGCGAGCCCGCCGCCGCCCTGCCGCCACGCCCGGACGGCGCGAGTGCCTCGCGCCGACGCCGGCGCCCGCCGCTGTTCGTCATCATCTGGGTCGCGGTCGGCCTCACGGTGGTCGCGGCCGTGATCGCAATCGACGCCACCTCGCACCGGCCGGGGGCGGCGGCCGATCCCCCGCCCAAGCCCGCGCCCGCCCTGACCCTGCCGTCCCTGCGCGACCCGGCCCAGCAGGTGACGCTCGGCGCCTACCAAGGCCGCCCGGTGATCGTGAACTTCTTCGCCTCCTGGTGCGGCCCGTGCCAGAAGGAGACCCCGCTGCTGGCCCGGTACTACGCGAGCACACACGGCTCGGTCGCGATCATCGGGGTGGACGCCGACGACAGCGCCGCCAACGCCATGAAGTTCCTGACCGCCAAGGGCGTGGGCTACCCGGTCGGGTTCGAATCCACCCCGGCGCTGAGCGACGCCTACGGCGTCTCCGAGATCGGCATCCCCGAGACGTTCTTCCTGGACGCCAGGCACCGGATCGTCAAGCGGGTACTCGGGGGCGTGACCGCCAAGAGCCTAAACGCAGGAGTCGCCCTGATGGACCGGACCACATGAGCTCGCCCGTGCACCCGAGCTGGCCTCGGGGGGACGACCCCCCCAGACCCCCCCGCGCCGACCCGCCGTATGTCCCGATCCGGCATACCGGGTGGGCCACCCGGCGCACGCCGCTCTGGGCGCTGCCCGTGGTCGCGGTCCTGGCCGTGGGCGTACTGCTGGTCGCTCTGGCGCACAAGCCGTCGCAGGGCGAGCGCGCCTCGGACCTGCGGGCGTTCGTGGGCGACATGACGTACGACATCCAGTCCTGCGCGGGCGGCGTGAGCGAGTCGCTGACCGCGCTGCGACAGATCCAGACCGGCGCGAGCCACGACGTGCCGACCGCGATCTACATCGCCAACACCGGCGCGAGCAACTGCTCGCCCGCGAACAACGAGCAACTCGACGACCTGGACTCCTACCAGGTGACCGAGTCACTCGCCAGCTTCCGCCTGGCCCGCGTGGTCACCGGACTGGTGGACTGGGCCGCTCCGGACGCGCTGGACGTGCAGACTGATGTGGCCAAGGTGCTGGCCGCTCCCCCAGATTCGCAAGCCCGGGCGAAGGCGGCCCTGCAGCAGGCGCTGCGCAGGCTGGACGCCCAGCGCGCGGCGGTGGACGCGATCGTGAACTCCGCGAGCCGGTCGCTGTCCGCGCACGCCGCGCCGCCCAGACTGCCCGGATGAGAACGGGAGGCATGAGGCTCGATGCCGGGAATGAACTCGGGGCTCAACAGCAATAACGCGACCCTGGTCGCCGCGTTCAGGTCGGCGCTGCTGCATCAGGGCCTCTGGGTGCTGCTGATCTTCGCGATGCTGGCCGTGGCCTGGGTGGCCGTGCGCGAGTGGCTGCGGCCGCCGCGCCCGCGGCCGGCCGCGCCCGAGCCCGCCTGGCGGCAGTTGCTGCGGATCGGCTTCGGCGTCATCTGGATCTTCGACGGCCTGCTGCAGGCTCAGCCCGACATGCCGGGCGGCATGCCGTCGCAGGTCATCGAGCCCACCGCGTCAAGTTCGCCCGGCTGGGTGCAGGACATCGTGAACTGGGCGGGCACGAGCTGGTCCTACCACCCGGTCCAGGCCGCCGCGGCCACGGTCTGGATCCAGATCGGGATCGGCGCCTGGCTGATCGCCGCGCCCCGCGGCCCGTGGTCCCGGCTGGCCGGGCTGGCCAGCGTAGCCTGGGGCCTGGTCGTCTGGGTGTTCGGCGAGGCGTTCGGCGGAATCTTCGCGCCCGGCCTGACCTGGCTGTTCGGCGCGCCGGGCGCCGTGGTGTTCTACTGCGCGGCCGGGCTGCTCATCGCCCTGCCCGAGCGCCACTGGCAGGCGCGGCTGGGCCGCACGGTCCTGGGCGTGCTGGGCGTGTTCTTCATCGGCATGGCCGTGCTGCAGGCCTGGCCCGGGCGCGGCTTCTGGCAGGGCACGCTGCACGGCAAGCCGGGCACGCTGACCGGCATGGTCTCCGACATGGCCAGCACCCCCCAGCCCGCGCTGCTCGCCGGGTGGGCGCGCGACTTCGGGTCGTTCACCGCGGCGCACGGGTTCGTGGTGAACCTGTTCACCGTGATCGCGCTGGCCGTGCTCGGCGCGGGCCTGATCAACGCCGGACGCGGGCCGGCCTGGCTGATCCGGGCCACGGTCGCGGCCACGGTGGTGCTCTGCCTGGCCGACTGGGTGCTGATCGAGGACTTCGGCTTCTTCGGCGGCGTGGGCACCGACCTCAACAGCATGGTCCCGCTGGCGCTGCTGGTCGTCGCCGGCTACCTGGCCCTGCGGCCCGGGCCCGCCCCGGTGCCGCAGCCCGCCGCGGCGCAGCCGGCCGCGGCGCAGCCGGCCACGGCCGGGGTGGCAGCGGCCGAGCCGGTCACGGCGGAACCCGCCGCGCAAGCCCCGCCGCCCGGCCGGCCCGCCTGGCGGCCGTCCCGGGTGCTGCGCACGTTCGGCGCGGCCGGCAGCCGCGCGGTCCTGGCCACCTGGGCGGTGGTGATCATCCTGCTGGGCGCGGCCCCGATGGCCCTGGCCCAGGTCAACCGCGACGCCAGCCCGATCATCGCCCAGGCCATCGACGGCGATTCCGCCCCGCTGAACTTCACCGCGCCCGCGTTCACCCTGACCGACCAGAACGGCGCCACGGTCAGCCTGGCCAGCCTGCGCGGCAAGGTGGTGCTGCTCACGTTCCTCGACCCGGTCTGCACCAGCGACTGCCCGGTGATCGGGACCGAGTTCAAGGAGGCCGACCAGGTACTCGGGGCCAGGGCGGGCGGCGTCGAGATGGTCGCGATCGTCGCCAACCCGCTGTACCGCTCGACCGTGTACACCCGGGCCTTCGACCGCGAGGACCAGCTCGCCTCGCTGCCGAACTGGCGCTACCTGACCGGCAGCCTGCCCCAGCTCGAGCAGGCATGGAAGAACTACGACGTCTCCTCGCAGATCCTGCCCGCGGGCGGGATGGTGCTGCACCAGGACGTCGCCTACGTCATCGACGCGAACGGCAAGACCAGGACCGAGCTCAGCTTCGACCCGGGCCCGTCCACGTCCAGCACGGAATCCTCGTTCGCCGTGGAACTCGCGAGCGCCGCCGAGCACGTCATGAAGACGTCATGAGAACCCGCGTCATGAGAACCCGCGTCACGAAGGCCCGCGTCCCGAAGGCCCGCCTCGCGGTCCTCGCCGCCACCGCCGCCACCGTCGCGCTGGCCGCGGGCTGCGGCAGCGGTGCGCCCGCGGCGACCGCGACCACATCCGCCGCTCGCCCGGCCCGGCCCCCGCTGGCGGCCTCGTTCGCCGGCCGGGCCGGGGCGGGCTGGACGATCGTGCAGATGGGCGGCTCGGCCACTCAGGAGGACAACTTCTGGCAGATGTTCTACCGGCAGGCGTCGACGTGGCGGCTGGCCACCCCGGCCGGCGTGGCCGACAACGGCGGGCTGGTGGTCACCGGCACCCCGGCCGGCCCGCTGCTCACCGGGTTCCTGCCGAGCCAGGACCTGACGTTCTCCCCGCTCGCGACCAGCACCAACAGCGGCGCGACCTGGTCGGCGGCCAGCCCGGTGGATCCCGGCCTGGCCGACGTGCCCGACGCGCTCGCGGCCGGCCCCGGCGGCCGGCTCATCGCGCTGACCAGCGGCGGCGCCGAGCTGAGCCAGCGCCTCGGGGCGAGCTGGACCCACCTGATCACCGCCAAAGCCCTGGCCGCGACCCCGGCGGCCCGGGCCTGCCAGGTGACCGGCCTGACCGGCGCCGCGTTCAGCCCCGCGGGCGTGCCCATGCTGGCCGCGACCTGTGCGCGGCCCGGCGTCGCCGGCCTCTTCGCCGAGACCAACGGCACCTGGCACGCGACCGGACCACGCCTGCCTGCCGCGTTCTCCAAAGAAAACATCGACGTGCTCCGCCTGGCCGCGACCGGGTCCGGCATGGTCGCGCTGCTGCGGGCCGGGACCGGAACGCTCCTGGCCGGCTGGATGGCCAGCAACGGTGCCGCCTGGACGCTGTCGCCCCCGCTGCGCACCGGCGGGCGCCGCGTCACGTCCACGGCCGTCGGCCCGGGATGGTCCATGGGCATCATCCTTAACGCGGCAGACGGGCTGACCTTGTCGGGCCCGGCCGGGTCGTGGCGCCGGCTGCCGGCGCTGCCCAGGTGGTCGGCGACCCTCGCACTGGGGTCCTCGGGCCAGGTGGATGCGCTCGCGGCCCACGGCGCCACGTTCACGGACTGGCGCCTGGGGGCCGCGGGCTGGACCAGCGGCCAGACCATCCACATCACGATCCCGTACGGGTCATCGAGTTGAGCCCGCTGTGAGCTACCTCACCGGTCACTGGTCGTTCGACCCGTTCCTGATCGTCGCGATCGTCGTGGCCGTCTGGCACGAGATCGGCCTGGCCCGGCTGGCCCGCCGGTCCCGTCCGGAGCGCACCCGCGAGCGGCGGCTGCGCTCGGTCTGGTTCTACGCCGGCCTGGCCATGCTGCTGCTCGCGGTCGAGTCGCCGGTCGACTACTGGGCCGACGCGTACTTCTTCGTGCACATGATCCAGCACCTGCTGCTGATGTTCGCGGCGCCGGTGCTGGTCGTGGCCGGGGCACCGTGGCAGCCACTGCTCGACGGCCTGCCCGGGCGGACCGGGCGCAGCCTCACCGGCGAGGTCCTGACCGGCGGCTGGTCCCGGCCGTTGCGCGCGGCAGGCGGCTGGCTCCTGCGACCGTGGGTGGCCGTAACCGCGTTCAATATCGTGATGCTGGCCTGGCACGTACCGGCCCTGTTCGACCTGGCCAGCAGCAATCAGGCCGTGCACATCTGGCTGATGCACGCGAGCTTCTTCCTGGCCGGGGTGGCGTTCTGGCTGCAGTTCATTGGATCGCCGCCGTTCCGGATGCGGATGCCGCCGGTCGCGCAGGCCACGGCCCTGGTCGCGACCAACGTGATCATGTGGCTGCTGGCCATGTCGATGAGCTTCCTGACCCAGGTCTCGTGGTACCCGGTCTACGACCACGTGCCCGGGGTCACGCTGCCGCCGTTCGCCGACCAGCAGATCGGGGCCGGGATCCTGTGGGTGTGCGGTGACTTCTGGGCCATTCCCATGCTGATCGTCGTGGTGCGCCGGATCATCGCCGACGACGGCAGCCTGGGCTCGGCCATCGACCGGATGCTCGGCCGCCGCACGACGACCACCGGCAGCACCGGCTGGGCCAGCCGCGCCGGCCGCTAACTGGCGCTCGCATGTGGAACGTCTGTTCGCTTTCCGAACGCGAAAGGAGCGCCCATGCACCTCCACCTCCGCCCCCGCCCGACGTCGCGTGTCGCCCGGCTGTGGCTCGCGGCCGCGGCCGCGCTGATGACCGCCGCGGCGGTCGTCGCGGTCCAGGCCAGCGCGTCCGCCGCCCCGTCCCGCCCCGCTCACCCAGCCGCGGCGACGGCCGCTGGCCAGGCCTTAGCGCCGAAACCGGTGACGGTCCTGACCCCGGTGCAGACCTGCGCCCAGCTCGCGGCCCTGGACCTGACCGGCCTGCCGGGCGCGCCCACCCAGATCGACTCCGCCACCACGGCGACCGCCTCCGCCGGGTGGACGTACTGCGATGTCACCGGCACGATCGCGCCCCAGGACCAGTTCCAGCTTCAGCTTCCGCTCACCACGTACACGCAGCGCTACCTGCAGACGGGATGCGGCGGCCTGTGCGGCTCGCTGTCCATCAGCGCTCCGGCGTCCTACAACTGCGCGCCGGTCAACAACGGGGCGTTCGCGGAGGCCTCCGACAACGAGGGGCACACGAGCGGGGGCGGCACCTTCGGCGAGAACCCCGAACTGCGAGCCGACTTCGGTTACGTGACCGAGCACGAACTGGCCGTCGTGGCCAAAACGCTGATCAAGGATTTCTACGGGTCCGCCCCGTCCTACAGCTACTACGACGGCTGCTCGCAGGGCGGGCATGAGGCCCTGCTCGAGGCCCAGCGGTACCCGCGCGACTTCAACGGCATCATCGCCGGGGCGCCCGCGAGCATCACGCAGGAACTCAACACGTTCTACCAGCCGTGGCTGGCCAACGTGGACTGGACAGCCGCGGGCCAGCCCATCCTCACCGCGGCCCAGCTTCCGCTGCTGCACAACGCGGTGCTGGCCGCGTGTGACGGCAAGGACGGCCTGGTGGACGGGCAGATCGACGATCCGCGCCAGTGCGACTTCAGCCCGGCCCGCCTGCAGTGCCCCGGCGCGGCCGCGCCGACCTGCCTGACCGCCGCCCAGGTCGCGGTCGTCCACAAGATCTACTCCGGGCCGGTCGACCCGCAGGGCCAGCGCCTGTACCCGGGCGGCGAGCCGTACGGCTCCGAACTGGCCTGGGCCGGCTGGATGATCCCGGAGCCGGGCCAGACCTTCGCTGCCACGATCGCCGCGTCCATCGGCGGCGAGTGGCTGAAGTGGATGACGTTCAACAACGTGCTGCCCGGCTCGCAGACCTCGGACCTGCGCCACGCGGTGTTCACCCGGGCCGAGTTCGCGAAGGTGCAGCGGCTGGCCGGGCTGTACGACGCCGACAACCCCGACCTGTCCGCGTTCCGCGCCGACGGCGGCAAGCTGATCATCTGGCAGGGCTGGGCGGACCAGGCGATCTCGCCCTACGGCACGATCGACTACTACACCGCGATGACCAGGAAGATGGGCGGCCAGGCCGCGACCCAGCAGTTCGCCCGGCTGTTCATGCTGCCCGGCGTCAACCACTGCGGCGGCGGCGCGGCGCCGAACCAGATCGACATGGTCGACCCGATGCTGAGCTGGGTCGAGCACGGCACCGCGCCGGCGTCGGTGGTCGCCACCGAACTGTCGGCGGCGACGCCGCCCGCGGTGGTGCGGACCCGGCCGGTCTACCCCTATCCGGAGGTCGCGCGGTACAACGGCAGCGGCAGCATCAACGACGCCGCGAACTTCCACGGTGTCATGCCCACCTGGCCCCAGCCCACCACGGCGTGGCTCGGCCATTTCCCGTCCGCCCCGGCACTGTGGTGCTCCTACCGCGGCGACGCCTACGTGTGCGCTGTTGCCCCAGGGGGGACGACCCCCCCTATAACCCCCCGACGCTTCGCCTAGCGGCTCCGCGAAACCGTTTGCCGTCCGCAGCCCCTTTTTGCGCAGGGCCGCCGGGGGTCAGTGCCGCTTGCGGGCCTTCCAGACCTCCTCGCAGGGCCAGCGGCGGGCCCATTCGAGCGTGGCGAGCGGATGCGACGCACTGGCCCCCTCCGGGGGGCGGACCTCGATCAGGTCCTCGACCTCGAAGCCGCACCCGCGCAGCAGCCGGATCATGTCCCCGTGCCCGAGGTGGAACTCCACCGAGTCGTCGTCGGGCCATTCGAACCGGTGCATGCCGAAGAACGGGCGCAGCAGCCGTTCGGTGGCGGGCACGCCGTCCTCGTCGGGCACCGACAGCATGAGCTGAACCGAGTTGACCAGCAGGGCCAGCCGCCCGCCGGGGCGCAGCAGCCGGGCCGCCTCCGGAATCCAGACGTACGGGTCGCACCAGATGCTGGCCCCGTACTCCGAGATCACCAGGTCGAAACTCGCGCCGGCGAACGGCACCTGCTCGGCGCTGGCCAGCAGCAACGGGAACCGCATCCCGAAGCGGTCCTGCAGCCCGCGCGCGGTGGCCAACTGGGCCGTCGAGACGTCCAGGCCGACCGGGCGGGCGCCGCGCCGGGCCAGCCAGGCGCTGACGTAGGCGGTGCCGCAGCCAAGCTCGATCGCGTCCAGCCCGTCGAGCGCTTCGGGCAGCATCCCGACCTGCGCCTCGGGGACGCTCCAGATCCCCCACGTCGGCTCGGCCGCCGCCCAGTTGCGCAGGCCCGTTTCCGCGTAGTCGCTCGCACAAGCGTCCCAGGCCGCCTGGTTGCGCCGAACATGATCACGGTTGTCCGCCATAACCGACCAGCGTCCCCGCTGGTCGGGCGCCTCGTCAATGGCCGTGCCGGGCCAGGACCGCGTGGTAGTCGGGTCCGTCGGCGCCGGGCAGGGGGTCGGCGTGCACGAGCGCGGCGGTCAGCCGGGGCAGGGCGTGCCGCAGGCCGTGCTCGGCCGCCACCGCGACCTGGTGGGCCTCGACCGCGCTGACGCCGGCGTCGACGATGACCTCGCACTCGGCGCGCAACTGGTGGCCGATCCAGCGCAACTGCAGCCGGCCCACGCCGAGCACGCCGGGCGTGGCCCGCAGCGTCTGCTCGGCCTGGTCGAGCACCGCGGGGTCGACCGCGTCCATGAGCCGCCGGTAGATCTCGCGCGCGGCCTGCCGCAGCACCACGCAGATCGCCACCGTGATGAGCAGGCCGACGACCGGGTCGGCCCAGTTCCAGCCCAATGCCACCCCGCCCGCGCCGGCCAGCACGGCCAGCGACGTGAACCCGTCGGCCCGGGCGTGCAGCCCGTCCGCGACCAGGGCCGCCGATCCGATCCTGCGGCCGGCCCGGATCCGGTACCGGGCCACGACCTCGTTGCTGGCGAACCCGATCAGCGCCGCGGCCGCCACCGCGCCCAGGTTCGACACCGGGCGCGGATGGGCGAGCCTCGTCACCGCCTCGTACCCGGCCACGGCCGCGGACCCGGCGATCAGCAGCACGATGACCACCCCGGCCAGGTCCTCGGCCCGGCCGTACCCGTAGGTGTAGCGGCGCGTCGGCGGCCGCCGGCCCGCCACGAACGCGATCGCCAGCGGCACCACCGACAGCGCGTCGATGCCGTTGTGCAGCATGTCGCCGAGCAGCGCGACCGAACCCGACACGGCCACCACGGCCGCCTGGATCAGCGCGGTCGCCCCGAGCAACGCCGCCGACACCCACAGCGCGCGCATGCCCTCGCGACTGGCCTCCATGGCCGCGTCCACCTTGTCGGCCGCATCGTGCGAGTGCGGCCGCCCCAGATGCCGGACCCGGCTCAGCGCGCCGGGCTGGTGAACGTGGCCGTGCTCGGGCCCGGTGCCGTGCTCGGGCCCGGACCCGGACCCGGACCGGTGCGGGTGTTCGTGGCCGGGTTCACGGCCGTGCTCGCGGTGGTGGTCGTGCCCGTGGCGGACACCCGGGGCAGGCTGACGCATGCTTCACAGGGTGCCGGAAAAGCCCGGTTGCAGCACCTCGACAACAGCCACCCAGACGCGGTTGCAACCAGGTCGCGGCCGGGCTCGGGCCGTCCGGCCGGGCTCGGGCCGTCGGAGCCCCGCTCAGACCGTCGGAGCCCGGCTCAGACCGTCCAGTCGAGTTGCGGCTCGGGGATGCCGTGCTGCCGTCCGTACGCCTGCGCCTGTTCCCGGCCGTCCTGTTCGCCGCGCGGGTAGCGGAAGACCCGGCTCGGGAACACGATGAAGGATTCCGCGGGCGACTGGAAGTTCGCGTACCACGCCGGTTCGTCGAGCACATCGGCGAAGGCCCGGGCGAGGCTGTCCGCCTCGGCCTCGTCGGCCTCGAACTCCAGGGCGGTCCAGATGCCCGGCTGCTCGGCCGTGGCCCCCGTGACCTGGTACCTGCTGATCTTGCGCACGGTCAGGTTCAGGTGCTCGAGGCTCGTTCCGACCCGGAGGCTCTCCAGTATGAGGGTCCCGTCCATCATGAGGCTCTCCTCTGTGCTGCGCTCACCGTCTAGCTTTCGCTCGCCACCGGCCCACGAACGACGCTAGCGGCGGCCACCGACAAAAACTGGCGGCCGCACCTCGCACGCAACTCACGCTGCGCTCGCATCGTCCGCCGAAGTCGGCCGCCTACCATGCATCTTGATAGCCCACGCGCCTCATTCGGATCGGACATGCCGTGCCAGAGACTCAGGCCGCCGACGGCCCCCCGGCGGCCGCGCCGACCGCGCCGACCGCGCCGGC
This sequence comes from Streptosporangiaceae bacterium, assembly GCA_036267555.1. GTDB lineage: Bacteria > Actinomycetota > Actinomycetes > Streptosporangiales > Streptosporangiaceae > JASHPR01. The sequence goes on from DATAVV010000197.1 coordinate 14,819, forward strand.
CGCGGCGGAATCCGGTCCCGGCCGCCGGCGAAGGATCGCGGCGCGCACCCGGGTGGACTTCTGGTTCGACGCCGTGCTCTTCGTTGGTTACACGCTGGCGTACAGCTACAGCTTCACCGGCATCGGGATCCACGAATGGCTCGGCCTCGGGCTCGGCGTGGCCCTGCTGCTCCACATCACGCTGCACTGGGACTGGGTCATCCGCACGACCAGAAGGCTGCTCGACCCCCGTGGCCACGACAAGCTCATCTGGCTGGTAAACCTGGCCCTTCTCGTGGCCATGACCCTGTGCGTGGTCTCCGGGGTGCTGATTTCCCGCGTCGCCCTGCCGTATTTCGGGTTCTCCCTCCTGGCCGGGCCGTTCTGGACCAGGCTGCACGACCTCACCGCGGAGGTCACGCTCGGCCTGGTCCCGGTGCACGTGGCGCTGCGCTGGAGATGGATCGTCCAGGTCGGGCGCAGGGTGCTCGGAGCGAGGCACCCCCGGTGAAGTTCCTGCGCCATCTGGCCGCCACCGCCCTGGTCGTCGCCGTGGTCGTCGTCCTCGGGCTGGCCTGGAATCACTTCGCGGCCAGCACCCTGGTCGGCAGCGTCCCGAGCCCGTTGCAGCGCGAGATCAACCACAGCCAGCCCCGCGGCCGAGTGCCCGTGCCTGTGCCCGGGGTGATCCGCAACGGGGGCCTGAATCTCGGGCTGACCTCGATGCTCGACCCGGTGAACCTGCCCGTCCTGCGGCACACAGTGGTCATCGAGGCGGGCGTGATAGCGGCGGTCGTGATCATCGACGTCGGCCGCAGGAGGGCGCGCCGGGCCCGCCGCACCGGGCCACCCGCCCCGCCGCTGTCCGGCGACGACGGTTAGTACCCCCATGAGCACGAACGCGACGAGCGCGGTCAAGCTCAGCCACGTGGGGCAGGACCAAACGCGCGGGGCGCCCCGGGCCTGTGGGGCGGGGTCGGCGGTCCCCGCAGGTCCGCTTCACCGGGCCCAGCGGGCCGACCAGCCGGTCCAGCCGTCGCCCGGCCCCCAGCCCACCGGATCGCCGGCATATGCTGGTTGACCTTTCCCCTGGGGCAAGCCGCATGCTCACGGGGCCGGGCAAGTCGCCCGGCCCTGGAGGAAGACGCATGGACCTGATGACGATCGGCGCGTTCGCCGGCCGTACCCGGCTTTCCCCGAAAGCCCTGCGCCTGTACGACCGGCTGGGGCTGCTGGCCCCGGCCCGGGTCGAACCGGGCAGCGGCTACCGCTTCTACCGCGAGGACCAGGTGGAAAGCGCCCGGCTCGTCGGGCTGCTGCGGCGCCTGGACATGCCCTTGCCGATCATCAAGGGCATCCTGGCCCAGCCGCCCGCCGACGCGGCGCAGGCGATCGGGGATTACTGGGCCCGGGTCGAGGCGGTCACGGCCGACCGCCGGGTCCTGGTCTCCTACCTTCAGGCCAGACTCAGGGGAGTCACCATGGCCAGGTACGACATCCATACCCGCACGATCCCCGAGCGCAAGCTCCTGTCGCTGCGCCGGCACCTCCACGCCGACCAGGCCGGCGCGTTCTTCGACGAGGCATTCACCCGCCTGCGCTCGGCCGCCCGCGGTGTGACGGGCATCGCCGGCTGCCCGTTCCTCGTCTTCTACGGCGAGGTGAGCCAGGACAGCGACGGGCCGATCGAGCTATGCCGGCCCGTGGCCGACGGCACCGCCATGGATCCGGTCCCGGCCGACATCGAGTCGCGCGCGGAACCGGCCCACGACGAGGTCTACATCCGTGTCGCCCTGAAGGACATGGGCTGGCCCGCGCTCGCCCCCGTCGTCGACGCGCTCGAAGCCTGGATCAGCGACCAGCACCGGGAACCAGCCGGCGCTCTCCGCCAGGTCCTGATCGCCGACCAGCGCAGCGCGACACCCGGCACGCCCGTATGCGATCTCAGCGTTCCGCTGAAGTAAAAGACTGCAACGAGGCGTTGAAGATCTACGGTGCGGGGGTGGCTAACGAGCAGGCGGGGCGCGAGGCAGCGGCGCGGACCAGATCGAGGCGGCGCTGCTGTTCACGGCGCGGGCCGAGGGGCTGTCGTGGGCCCGGGTCGCCCAGGCCCTGGGGCTGGGGTCGCCGCAGGCGGCCCAGCAGCGGTTCGACCGGGTCACGGGCCGGGCCGAGAAGAGGCCGTGACGTGGCGTATCAGTCGGCCCCCGAGGACCTGGCGGTGCACGGGGTCCGGGTGCTGGGCTTCCCGACGGCGTACCGGGGGCCCCCGCTCCGGCGGGTACGCCGACCGCTACTCGGCGGCGCTGGCTAAGGCCAGGGCCGGGCAGCAAGTGGGCGGAGTCGGCGGGCCGGGGGGCGTACGAAAGCATGACATGTGGCCTTCCGCATCCTTCCCGACATCGGGCCGTTGCGGCTTCCCAACTTCCGGCGGCTGTGGCTGGGATACCTGGTGTCCCAGACCGGGGCTCAGCTCACCGTGGTGGCGGTCGCCTACCAGGTCTTCCAGGTGACGCGCTCCTCGCTCGACGTCGGGCTGGTCAGCCTGGCTCAGGTCGGGCCCGCGATCGTCGGCCCGATCGTGGCGGGCTCACTCGCGGACGCCGTGGACCGGCGGCGACTGCTGCTCGTCATCCAGGTCTTGCTCGCCGGGTGCAGCGTGGGTCTCGCGGTCAACGCCGCGCACCCGGCGCTCTGGCCCCTCTACGTGCTGCCCGCGCTCATTGCGGGCCTGGCCGGGGCGGACAACCCGTCCCGGGTCGCGATCATGATGAACCTGGTCGACCGGGAGGCGTTCGTCAGCGCCAACGTGCTGCGCCAGTCGGTCCAGCAGGTCGCGCTCGTCGCCGGGCCCGCCCTCGGCGGCATCTTGCTGGCGGCCGCCGGAGCCCAGATCGTCTACTGGGCCGACGTGGCCAGCTTCGCCGCGTCGTTCGTGGCCCTCGTGCGACTGGGGCCGGGACACCAGGCCGAGACGGTGACGCGTTTCGGCTTCCGGTCGATCGTGGAGGGATTCGGGTTCCTGCGCGGTCGCCAGGCCATCCAGGGCTGCTTTGTCGCGGACCTGAACGCGACCGTCCTCGGGATGCCGACCTCGCTGTTCCCGGCGGTTGGGCTGGTGGCCTTCCACGGCGGCGCCCAGGCGGTCGGCTACCTCTACGCGGCGCCGGGCGTCGGGGCGCTGCTCGGCACTGTGCTGAGCGGGTGGACCTCGGGCATCCGCCGCCCCGGCCGGGCGGTCGTGGTGGCGATCGCTGTCTGGGGCGCGGCCATCACCGCGTTCGGCCTGGTGCCGTGGCTCGGCCTCGGGCTGGTCCTGCTGGCCGTCGCGGGCGCCGCCGACGTGATTTCCGCGATCTTCCGCAGCACGATCCTCCAGTTGGAGACGCCGGACCGGCTGCGCGGCCGCCTGTCCTCGATCCAGACCGCCGTGGTGACGACGGGGCCCAGGCTCGGCAACGCCGAGGCCGGCCTGGTCGCCGCGCTGAGCAACGTGCAGGTCTCGGTGGTCTCGGGCGGGCTCGGCTGCCTGCTCGGCATCGCGGTCATCGGCAAGCTGATGCCGAGGTTCCTGAGCTACCGGATCGAGCCCGCCCCCGGCGACGCGGCCCAGACCCCGTAAGGGGCGGACAATACCGGCATGACAAGCGGCGAGGAGCCGGCCGGGCTCGACACCGGCGGGGCGGGACCGACTACTTCCCGGCCGACCGGGTCGCGGCCGAGGAGGCCATGGCCGCCTAACCGGACCTGGTGTCGTCGGTGCGGGCCAACGCGGTGCTGGACCTCGCCGCGCCGGTGGCGGTCATGCTGGTCTCGGTCCTGCACATGGTCGGGGACCGCGACGAGCCGCACGCGGTCGTGGTGAACCGGCGCGTGAACCGGCGCGTGGCGCCGTCGCCCGCAAGCCCGCTCATGGCTGACTACGGGTCAGCGGTCCGCCGGGTCCGGGGCGGGGCCGAGCAGGCCGGTGAGGATGCGGGTTAGGACCGTGGCGTACCGGTCTTCCGGCCGGTAGTCGTCTGCCGGGCTGGCCGGGCCGGCCGGGCCCTGGGACAGCAACTGCGCGAGCCGGGGGTGCTCGCCCGAGGCGGCGGCGTGGTGCAGGAAGGCGGCGTTGCGCTGCTGCAGCGCCGAGCCGCCGGAGAGTTCGTGCTGGGCGAAGAGCGCGCTGATCCCGTTCATCATCGCGAACGCCTCGAGCTTGGTGGCCACGTCGGCCGGGTGCGGGGCGAGCACGGTCAGGGCGTGTTCGAGGAGGGCGACGCCGTTGGGCCCGAGCACCGGGTGGGTGATCACCAGGCCGGGCAGCCACGGGTGGGCGCGCATGAGCGCGCGCGAGCGCTCGCCGATCGCCAGCAGGTCGGCCAGCCAGTCGCCGGTCGGCGCGGGCAGCGGATGTTCCCCGCCCACGGCGTCGGCCATCAGGTCGAGCAGTTCCTCGCGGGTCTCGACGTAGCGGTACAGCGAGGCGGCGCCGGTGCCGAGTTCGGCGGCGACCCGCCGCATCGACACCGCGTCCAGCCCGTCCCGGTCGGCGATGTCCAGCGCGGCCGCGGTGATCTCGGCCCGGCTGCGCCTGGCCGGCCGGCCCATCTCGGCGCGTTCGGCGCGCAGCCAGACGCTGGACTGGTCGGCCGCCATCTCAGGTCTCCCGGATTTGTATTTGCGATCACTGTACCCAAACCCTAGACTAGTTTGCGAACGATGTACGCGAAGTATCCGCACCTAGGAACGGGGCAAGCGAAATGCGAGAAACAGGGGAAGTGGCGCGCGCGGGACCCGCCGCGGCGCTGCCGAGGCACACCAGGGTCCTCCTGCGGCTGTCGCGGCGGCACCTGCCCGCGCCGCGGTGCGGCGTCGCGGTCGAGCGGGGGGTCACGGTCCCCGCGGGTGACGGCGTCACGCTGGTGACCGACCACTACGTTCCGCTGGCCGAAGGGCCGGCGCCGACGCTGCTGGTCCGCTCCCCCTACGGCCGGGGTTTTCCGTGGGACTACATGTACGGGGCGCTGTTCGCCGGGCAGGGCTTCCACGTCGTCATCCAGAGTTGCCGCGGCACCGGCGGGTCCGGCGGCGAGTTCGAGCCGTTCCGCGACGAGGCGGCCGACGCCCGGGCCACGGTGGCCTGGCTGCGGCGGCAAGAGTGGTTCAACGGCGCGCTCGGCACCATCGGGGCCAGCTACCTGGGTTTCACCCAGTGGGCGCTGGCGACCGACCCGCCGCCCGAGTTGCGGGCCATGGCCGTGCAGGTGAGCTCCGACGACTTCCCCAAGATCATCTACCCCGGCGGCGCGTTCGCCCTCGAAGCCATGCTGACCGGCACGGCCGCCATGTTGTCGATGGACCGGGGCTTCGGCCGGTTCATGCTGGCCATGACCCGCCTGTTGCGCCAGCACCGGCGGGTCGAACGGACGCTGCCGCTCATCGACGCCTACCCGGCGGCCTTCGGCCGGCGGGCCGCGTTCTTCGAGGAGTGGCTGGCTCGCCCCGAACCGGGCGACCCCTACTGGGCCGCCCGGCGCGTGGTCGCGCCCGCGGAACGGGTGCCGCCCGCGCACCTGCTCGGCGGCTGGTCGGACGTGTGCCTCGATGCGACCCTGGCGCAGTACCGGCGGCTTCGTGCGGCCGGGCGCGAGGTCCGCCTGGTCGTGGGCCCGTGGAACCACACGTCCGGGTTCGACAAGGACATGCCGGTGGTCTTCGGCGAGGCGCTGACCTGGCTGCGCGCCTGCCTGTGTGACGACCGCGACCACCCGCCGCGGCAGCCGGTCCGCATCCACGTCGGCGAGATCGGCGGACCAGGTGAGTGGCGCGACCTGCCCGACTGGCCGCCGCCGGGCACGCTGTCCCAGCCGTGGCACCTCCACGGCGACGGGACGCTCGCCGCCTCGCCGCCCGCCCGGGCGGCGGTGTCGTCGCTGCGCTACGACCCGGCGCGGCCCACCCCGTCGGTCGGCGG
>DATAVV010000198.1:0-35387 GCA_036267555.1 Streptosporangiaceae bacterium
GCCCACCGCAGGTCCCGGATGTAGGCCCAGAACTCACCGGTGCCCTCGACCAGGTAGGCCAGGTCGGGGTCGGGCAGCGGGATCCACCACTTCACGGCCAGTTCCCGGGCGATCTTGATGTGCCGCTGCGCGAGCTTGTTGCCCACGCCGCGCGACCCGGAGTGCAGGAACAGCCAGACCCGGTCCTCCTCGTCCAGGCTGACCTCGATGAAATGGTTGCCCGAGCCGAGGCTGCCCAACTGCAGGCGCCAGTTCGGCGCGATCTTCTCGGCGCTGTCCGCGCCCTCGCGCTGCTCGAGCGCCTCGACCCGGCCCGCGGTCTGCGTGCTGTAGATGGACCCGTTGTACTTTCCGGCCGACAGCGGGATCACCCGCTCGATGGCCGTGCGCAGCGCGGCCAGGTCGCCCCGGCTCTCGGCGTCCGCCGCCGTGAACTGGGTGCGCACCGCGATCATGCCGCAGTTGTGCACGAAGACCCCTGCCGCCAGGGCGAAGTTGTGGTGCTTCTCCACCTGGAGGCAGTACACATCGGCGCGCTCGTCAATAAACTCCACGCCAATCACCTTGTGGTTGTAGCCATGCTCCCGCGGCGCGTCGCAGACGAGGTTGCGGGTCTGCCGCGAGGTCCCCTTGCCGATGCTCACGCTCTCGTGCCCGGCACGGGTCTGCCACCGGCGATACAAGGGCATCAGGCTGTCGTCGAAGCGAAGCGCCCTGGCTTCCCGGTAGGTTCCGTCGTTCAGCATGAACAGGTGATCAGGGGTGCAGACGATCTCGTCCCCGCCAGAGACGGTCACCCTCATGAGCCTGGCAGCACAGCGAGTTCGAAGTGCGACGGCAAGACCCGGTACGACCTGACGGTTTTCATCAAGCGAGTAGACCCAGTACGGCCCCGCTCCCTCGGCAAGCTCCTTCAGCGACCGCTGCGTCCCGTTCAGGAGCGGCACTCGCGTGTCACCACGGAAACAGCCGATGTCGACTCCCACCGCGGCAGGCATGATCGCGCCGAGCGTGGGGATCACCGAGCCGACGGTCGAGCCCTTGCCGAGGTGCGCGTCGGGCATGAGGGCCAGGTGCGGGAAGATGAACGGCATAGCGGCGGTGCGCTCCGCCTGCTCGCGGGTCGTGTCCTCAAGGATCGAGGCCCAGTTCATCAGCTTCTTGCTCAGCATCTCCATGTCACCACCGCCTTCCGCGTCTGACATGGCGCGCTCACGCTAGCCGCGCGCGCTCCCGCTGCCAATCGATTTCCGGCCGGGCCAGGGCGAGCGCGAGGGCGAGGGCGGCAAGCATGGGGAGCCACCAGATCCAGGGACTGTGCCAGGTGGCCTGCGAGACGAAGGTGATGACCGCGGCCATGATCGCGGTGGCCGCCAGGCGGGGCCCGCTTCTCGCCGCGGTGATCAGGGCCAGGGCCAGCGGGGGCCACAGGTAGTAGGCCACCATCACTGGCTCGAACACCGAGCGCAGCGCCAGGGCCACGGCCGCCAGCCACAGCAGGTACCGCAGCAGGTCCGGTTCCCATCCGCCGGCGACGCTTCCATCCTGGCGCCGGGCGTCGCCGCAGCGGCGCCAGGCCGCGAGCCCGCAGCCGCAGGCCGCCAGGATGGCGAGCATCCGGGCCGGCCCGGCGGCCACGGCTCCGCCGGGCAGGTGCGGCGCCAGCGACAACCACAGCGTGGGGTGGTCCACCGAGGGCCAGTTGGGCTGCCGGGTGACCGCGTTGACCGTGGCCGTCCAGTTCGCGACGGCCGCGGCGGCCAGCAGCGCGGCGCCGGGGGCGGCGGCCCGGGCCACGAAGCCGGGCCGCCGGCGCGGCTCGATGGCCGCGACGAGGACGGGCAGCGCGAGCAGGACCAGCGGCTGCACCGCGACCGCCGCGCCGGTCAGCCATCCGGCGCGCGCGGTCCTGGCCCGCGAAAGCGCCAGGAAGGCCAGCAGCAGCAGCCCGACGGCCACCGCGTCCTCGGGGTGACCCCAGCACACCGAGACGTTGCTCAGCGCGACCGCCCCGGCGCCCGCGACCAGCGCGCGCCGGGGCCGGCTCGCGCCCAGCCGCTCGGCGAGCGCGTCGGCGGCGAACAGGACCACGGCCGACAGCGCCATTTCGTACGGTCCGGCCAGCAGCCACACCACTGGATGGACGGCGTGGGCCTGCAGCGGCAGCCCGGCCGCGTCGGCGAGGGCCACGACCGGGACCAGGACCACGGCCGCGCCCGGCAGGCTGATCAGGCCGGTGGGCCGGGTGTACAGGCCGGCCAGGTCCAGGTGGGCCAGTCGCTGCGCGGCGACGAGCGTTCCCCACAGGTCGTCGGGCCGGAACCAGTCCGGCCTCCCGGACAGGACCGGCCCCCACCAGGTCGTCGACGCCATGCTCAGCGCGATCAGCCCGGCCGTGGCCAGGACCGGGAACAGCCTGCGAGCCAGCCAGGCCGCATCCCGGGGCCCCGGGCAAGCCATGCCGCCAGGCGCCCCCGGCGGCGTGACAGCCGGGCGCGGCGGTCTCGGGCGGCGCGTGAGCGTCGTCGTCATCGCGCGGCACCGCCCCGGCGCCGCGCCCGCGCCACCGTCCCCGCCGGGGTCGCCCGCCGCGTCGTCGCCGATGCTGGCTTCCATGCCGTGTGCTCCTATGTCAGGCTGCGGGAAGGCGGAGCGGCGGCCGCCGCGACCGTGGCCCCGCCGCTGAACTGGTTGTATGGCACGGGCGATAACAGGGGCCGAACGGCGGCTGTTATCTCGTTGTTAGGCCCGGCCCGGCATGCTGGAGACCGGGATGGTCGTGCTTGGCCCTGGCGGCGAGGCCCGCAGCGGGAACGTCCCGACCGCGAACCGGGGAGGTCCGGTAAGGATGCCGATGGGTCTGCAGCAGCGCCCCGCCCGCGTGACCGGCCGCCGGACGCCGCGGCGCCGCAGCGTGCGGCTGCGGCTGACGGCCGGCTACGGCCTCATGTTCGTCGTGTCCGGCGCCGTCCTGCTGGCCATCGCCAGCGGGCTGGTCGTCTCCCGGTCCTCGGTCGAGGCGGTGGCCGCCAACCCGCCGGCGCTCACCCCGCTGCAGCAGGCCCAGGAGCGCATCCAGGAACTGCAGCATCAACTGGCCGCGCAGAACGCCCCGCGCCAGGACCTGGCCCATCTGCTGCTGTCCGGGTCGCTGATCGCGCTGGGCATCATGACCGCGGCGTCGCTGGTGGTGGGCTGGGTCGTCGCGGGCCGGGTGCTGCGCCCGCTGCAGGACATCACGGCGACCACCCAGCGGATCTCCGCGGACAGCCTGCACGAGCGGCTGGCCATGCCCGGCCCAGGCAACGAACTCAAGGACCTGGCCGACACCGTCGACGGGCTGCTGGAGCGGCTGGAGGGCGCGTTCGCCGCGCAGCGCCGATTCGTGGCCAACGCATCCCACGAGCTGCGCACCCCGCTGACCACGATGCGGGCCAGCCTGGACGTGGCCGTGGCCAAGCCGGAGCCCGTCCCCCCGCAGACGGTCGCCCTGGCCGACCGGGTCCGCGCCGAACTCGACCGGGTCGACCAGCTTCTGGAGGGCTTCCTGGTCCTGGCCCGCGCCCAGCACGGCGCGCTGCCCGGGCACGCGCGGCTGTCGCTCGGCGGGATCGCATCGGCCGCGCTGGGCGCGCGGGCGCAGGCCATCACCGCCCGCGATCTGACCCTGGAGTTCTCCGACGGCTGCGACCTGGCCTGGGTCGACGGCAGCGAGCCGCTGCTGAGCCGGATGGTCGACAACGTGATCGACAACGCGATCGGCCACAACCAGGACGGGGGCTGGATCCGCGTCGCCACCGGCGCCGACGGAGGGGTGGCCCGGATGGTGGTCGAGACCGGCGGGGCCCTCCTCGACCAGCGGCAGGTCGCGCAGCTGGCCCAGCCGTTCCGCCGGCTCGGCGCCGACCGCACGGGCTCGGACCGCGGGGCCGGCCTCGGCCTGTCCATCGTTGCGGCCATCGCGGCTGCCCACGGCGGCTCGCTCGACCTGCACGCCAGGGCCGAGGGCGGGCTGCGGGTGAGCATCGGGCTGCCCCGGGTGGCCCGGTCCCTGCCTGCGGGTGTGCCCGCATGAGAGTGCTGGTGGTCGAGGACTCCCGGTCGCTGGCCGACGTCCTCGCCGAGGGCCTGCGCGACCAGGGCATGGCCGTGGACGTGGCCCGCGACGGGCTGGAGGCGGCGGCCAAGCTCGGCGTGAACGCCTACGACGTGGTGGTCCTCGACCGTGACCTGCCGGGCATCCACGGCGACACGCTCTGCCAGATGATCACCGAGCGCGACGACCGGGTGATGGTGCTGATGCTGACCGCGGCCGGGGCCCCCGGCGACCGGGTCAGCGGCCTGGGCCTGGGCGCCGACGACTACCTGCCCAAGCCGTTCCACTTTCCCGAACTCGTGCTGCGCATCCACGCGCTGGCCCGGCGCCAGCCCTCCGCGCGGGCCCCGGTCCTGCGCGCGGCCGGGATCGAGCTCGATCCGGTGCGGCGCACGGTCACCCGCGACGGGCGCCAGCTCGACCTGTCCGTCAAGGAGTTCGGGGTGCTGGAAGCGCTGCTGCGGGCCCGGCCGGGATTCCTGCGGGCCGAGGACCTGCTCGAGAAGGTGTGGGACGAGCAGGCCGACCCGTTCACCAACACGGTCACGGTCACGATCGGCCGGCTGCGGCGCAAACTCGGCGACCCGCCGGTCGTCACGACCACGCCCAGCGTCGGGTACCGCATCACGGAGCAGCCCGCCGCCGAGCCCGCCCGCGCCGAACCCGCGCGCCCAAAAAGATGAGGATGAGCCGCCCAGGGAAGGAACCGAGCCATGGTCGTGCCCAAGCGCGTCGCCGCCGCCCACGCCGCTGCCCACGCCGCCGCCCACGCCGCCACCCAGGCCGCGCAGTCCCACGTCGCAGCCCGGCGGGCATGACGTCCATCGCCGAACTCGAGGCCGTGGCCGCCGACGGCTGGCGGGCCCCGGAACAGGCCGCGCTCGGCGACTGGCGGCTGCGCGCGGCCGAGGGCTTCACCGGCCGGGCCAACAGCGCGCTCGCGGTCGGCGACCCGGGCCTCCCGCTGCCCGAGGCGGTCGCCGAGGTCGGCCGCTGGTATGCGGCCCGAGTCCTGCCCGGGATGGTGGCGATCGCGTTCCCGGTAGGAGACCCACAGGCCAGCGAGCTGGACAATCTTCTAGCCGAACGCGGCTGGATGGTCAGTCACGGTGCGATCGTGATGACCGGGGCGCCGGGGGTGGTGGTGGCCCGGACCACGGACCCGGATACCCCGGTCGACCTGGACCCCGAGCCCGACCCGGGCTGGCTGGGGCTGTACCGCTTCCTGGACGAGAGGCCGCCGCCCATCTCCCGGCGGCTGCTGCTGTCCGTCCCGTGGCAGTCGTTCGCCTCGGCCCGCGCGGCGGGCCAGACGCTTGCGATCGGCCGGGTCGCGGCGGCCCGGGGCTGGGCGGGCCTGACCGCGGTCGAGGTCGACCGCCGCCACCGCCGCCGGGGCCTGGGCCGCGCCGTGACCGGCGCCCTGTCCGGGGCGGCCGCCGCCCGCGGCGTGTCCGGCCTATACCTGCAGGTCCGCAGCGACAACGACGCCGCCCGCACCCTGTACGCCCAGGCCGGCTTCACCGAGCACCACGAGTACCACTACCGCGTGGCCCCGCCCGGCTCCGGACGCTTCCCGACCGGAACGCTTACGCATAGCTGTGCTCGGTGTCCGGGTACCTCTGGTCGGCCACCTCGGCGGCGTAACGGCTCGCCGCGTCGAGCAGCCCGGCCCGGATGTCGGCGTAGCGCTTGACGAACCGCGGGAGCCGGCCGGTGGTGAGCCCGGCCATGTCCTGCCAGACCATGATCTGGGCGTCGCAGTCCGGCCCGGCCCCGATGCCGACCGTGGGTATCCGCAGCGCCTCGGAGACGCGCCGGCCAAGCTCGGCGGGCACCGACTCCAGCACGACCGCGAACGCGCCCGCGCGTTCCAGGGCGAGCGCGTCGGCGAGCAGTTCCTCGCCCGCGTCGCCGCGGCCCTGGACCCGGCGCGTCCCGCCGAGCACGTTGACGCTCTGCGGGGTCAGCCCGAGGTGGCCCATGACCGGGATCCCGGCCCCGGTGATCGCCGCCACCTGCGGCACGACCCGGCGGCCGCCTTCGAGCTTGACCGCCTGCGCGCCGCCCTCCTTCAGGTGGCGGACCGCGTTGTCCAGGGCCTGCTCCGGGCTGGCCTGGTAGCTGCCGAACGGCAGGTCGGCCACGACGAGCGCGGTCCGCGTGCCGCGCACGACGGCCTGGACCATGCTGACCAGGGCGTCCATCGTCACCGGCAGCGTGTCGCCGTAGCCGAGGACCATCTCCGCGCTGGTGTCGCCGACGAGCAGGGCCCGCACCCCGGCCTGCTCGAAGATGCCGGCGGTGAGCGTGTCGTAACTGGTGAGCATCGACCACCGCTCGCCCCGGTCGGTGGCGGCTTGCAGGTCGCGGACCGTGATCCGCCGCTGAGCAGGCCAGTCTGAAGCGTCGCTCATGACGTCATCCTCCCTGGTCGCCACCGCAGGGGGGTTGGCGCCACATCCCATCCTGCCCCGGCGCCGCGCTGCCGGGAAGAGAGGAGACCCCGGAAAAGCTGCTCAGGTCTTGTGCTGGAGGGTGTAGCGGACGGCGTGGTGCTGGAACACTTCCTGGGGCGTGCGTGCCATCGCGCTCCTCCTTCGTGACCGGCGGGCCTCCCACTTACCGTACGTTCGCAGGTTAGCGACCAAAAGGAGGCCTGAGGCCCGTGTATAGCTCGCTGTTCGATCTGTCCGGCCGGATTGCCCTGGTCACCGGCTCGAGCCGGGGCATCGGCGCGGCACTGGCGGCCGGGCTGGCCGACGCCGGGGCGCAGGTCGTGCTCAACGGCCGCGACGCCGCCACCCTGGCCCGGGCCCGGGACGAACTGGCCCGGCGGGGCGGCGCCACGGTGTACGCGGCCGCGTTCGACGTGACCGATCCGGAGGCGGTGGACGCCGGGCTGCGTGAGATCGAGGCCGCCGCCGGGCCGGTGGACATCCTGGTCAACAACGCGGGCGCCATGCACCGGCAGCCGATGCTTGACATGCCGCTCGCGGACTGGCAGCGCCTGCTGGACACCGACCTGACCAGTGCGTTCATCGTCGGGCGGGCCGCCGCGCGGGGCATGGTCGAGCGCGGTTACGGAAAGATCATCAACGTCTGCTCGGTGATGAGCTGGGTGACCAGGCCCGGCATCGCGGGGTACGCGGCGGCCAAGGGCGGCCTGGCCATGCTGACCCGCAGCATGTGCGCGGAGTGGGCGCCCAGCGGGGTGACCGCCAACGGGCTCGCCCCGGGCTACGTGGTCACCGACCTCACCCGGCCGCTGGCCGACGACCCCGAGTTCGACGCCTGGCTGCGCCGGCGGACCCCGGCCGGCCGGTGGGGCCGCCTGGACGAACTGGTCGGCACGCTGGTCTGGCTGGCCGCCCCGGCCTCGGATTACGTCAACGGCCAGGTGATCGCCGTGGACGGCGGCATGACCGCCGTGCTCTGACCCGCCCGGAGTGGTCACGTCCGGTCCGGCCGCCACCAGATCTACGTCACTGATTACCACCATTTGCCTGACGATAGTAATAAATTTCCGCACAATGGTGGCACTCGCACGGGCGCTGACGGGTCCCGTGCCTTATCCCGTGAAGGAGGATGTGTGCTCCCAACCCCGCAGAGCCACGTCCGTGCCCCAGGCCAGCGACGACGCCGCTACACGGTGGCCGCGCTCGCCACCCTGGCGATGGCGGCGGCTCCGCTGGTGTCCGCGGTCGGCCCGGCATCGGCCGCGTCCGCCGCCAAGCATCCCAGCCTCGCTTACCTGAAGGCGCACGCGAAGTACGATCACGCCGGCTCGAACCTGAGCCCTCGCCGGGCCACCACTGCGCCCGCCGCCAGCGCGGTGCCGCTGCTGTCCGGCGTGCTCGGCCAGCGGACGGACTCGCCGATGATGGCGGCCGCCGCCTCGTCGGAGGTGCTCGGCCTGGACGTGGCCTCCGGCCAGGGCGACGTGAACTGGAGTTCGGTCGCGTCTAAGGGAGCCAAGTTCGCCTACGTCAAGGCGACGGAAGGCTCCTACTACGTCAACCCGTACTTCGCTCAGCAGTACGACGGCTCTTACAATGCCGGGCTGATCCGGGGCGCCTACGCGTTCGCCAACCCGAGCTACTCCAGCGGCACGACCCAGGCCGAGTACTTCGTCAGCCACGGTGGCGGCTGGTCGGCTGACGGGAAGACCCTGCCGGGAGCGCTCGACATCGAGTACAACCCGTACGGCGCGGAGTGCTACGGCCTCAGCCAGTCGGCGATGGTGTCCTGGATCAGGGCCTTCATCAACGAGTACCACGCCAAGACCGGCCGCTGGGCCACGATCTACAGCACCACGAACTGGTGGGTCACCTGCACCGGCAACAACAGCGGGTTCGGCTCCGAGGACCCGCTCTGGCTGGCCGATTTCGCCAGCAGCCCGGGCGCGCTGCCCGCCGGGTGGGGATTCTACACGATCTGGCAGTACGCGGACTCTGGCACCTTCCCCGGTGACCAGGACGTGTTCAACGGCACCGAGGCCCGGCTGCAGGCCCTGGCCAAGAACACCTGACCCGGTCGTGACGGTGGTCTCGGGAGGCAGCCAGGGCGCTCAGGCGTGCTGGCTGCTCACCGAGACCACCTCGCCGGTCATGTACGAGGCGTAGTCGCTGGCCAGGAACACGATGACGTTGGCCACCTCCCACGGCTCGGCGCCGCGGCCGAACGCCTCGCGCCGGGCCAGGTCGGCGAGCACGTCCTCGCTCATCACCTTGGCCAGGAACGGGTGCGTGGCGAAACTCGGAGCGACGGCGTTGACCCGGATGCCGTGCGACGCCACGTCCAGGGCCGCGCACCGGGTCAGCGCCATGACCCCGGCCTTGGCCGCCGCGTAGTGCGCCTGGCCGGGCTGCGCGCGCCAGCCGAGCACCGACGCGTTGTTGACCACGGCCCCGCCGTGGCCCTGCGCGACCAACTGGCGCAGCGCGGCCCGGGTGCCGCGGAACGTCCCGTTGAGCGTGACGTCCAGGACCTGCTGCCACTGCTCGTCGGTCATGTCCAGAACCGACGTGGTCCCGCCGAGCCCGGCGTTGTTGACGAACACGTCGATGCGCCCGAACCGGCCCGCGGCCGCCTCGATCAGCGCCTCGAAATCCCCGTCGCGGGTGACGTCGCAGACACGGGACCACACCCGGTCCCCGTGCTCGGCGGTGAGTTCCTCGCACATCGCGGCCAGGCGGCGCTCGTGATGGTCGCTGATCACCACCTGGGCGCCCTCTTCCAGGCAGCGCCGGGCGGTCGCGGAGCCGATGCCGACGCCGGCGGCGGCCGTGATCACCGCCACCTTGCCGGCCAGCAGGTCGTGCCCGCCCGGGGGGCTGGTCGCGGTCATGTCGTTGCCTCCCGGGATGCCGGCCTGGCCTGGCGGGGCAGTCCGAGCGAGCGCTCGGCGATGATGTTGCGCTGGATCTCGTCGGACCCGCCGTAGATCGTATCGGCGCGGCTGAACAGGAACAGCCGCTGCCATTCGTCCAGGTCGTACGGCGCGCCCCGGGCCGTCATGGACGCGGCCCCCCGCACCTGCATGGCGAGTTCACCCAGGCCCCGGTGCCACCGGGACCACAGCAGCTTGGTCACCGAGGCCGCTGCGGGGTCGGCGCCGGCCCCGGCGTCTTCCAGCGTGGCCAGGGCGTGCGCCTGCATGACCTCCAGGCCGATCCAGGCCCGGGCCAGCTTGTCGCGCAGCACAGGATCGGCGGCGGCCCCGTCGGCCCTGGCCTGCTCGACCAGCGCGCCGTACTCCCGCCGGAACCCGACCTGCTGGCCCAGCGTGGCCACGCCCCGCTCGATGGCCAGCGTGGCCTGAGCCACCCGCCAGCCCTCGCCCGGCTCGCCCACAACCAGGTCGCGCCGCGTTCTGGCATCGTCGAAGAACACCTCGTTGAACTCCGAGGTGCCGGTGAGCTGGCGGATCGGGCGGACCGTGACCCCGGGCTGGCGCATCGGGACCAGCAGGTAGGACAGGCCCCGGCTGCGGCGCGAGCCGGGCTCGGTGCGGGCCAGGACGAAGCACCAGTCGGCCACGTGCGCCAGCGAGGTCCAGACCTTCTGGCCGTTGAGCACCCACTCGTCGCCGTCCGGCACCGCCGTGGTGGCCACGGCGGCGAGGTCGGACCCGGCGCCCGGCTCGGAGTAGCCCTGGCACCACAACTCGGTCACGGCCGCGATCTTCGGCAGGAAGCGCTCCCGCTGCTGCGGCGTGCCGAGCGCGATCAGCGTGGGCCCGAGCAGTTCCTCGCCCATGTAGCCGACCCGGGCCGGGGCGCCGCTGCGCGCGTACTCCTCGTGAAAGATGACCTGCCGCGCGAACGTGGCGTCGTGCCCGCCGTAGCGGGCCGGCCAGCCCAGGCAGGTCCAGCCGGCCTGGGCCAGGTGCCGGTTCCAGGCCACGCGCTCGTCGTGGGCCTCGTGCTCGCGCCCCGGGCCGCCCGCGCCCCGCAACCCGGCGAAGCGCCCGGCCAGGTTCTCGGCCAGCCACTGCCGGATGCGGCCGCGGAATCCCTCGTCCTGCGGACTGAACCGCACCCATGCCTCCCATGCCCCGGGCCGAAGAACCTGCGTCTCTGGCCAGCGACCGGCTGCCGCAAGTATTCTCACCCTACCAAGCACTTGCTTCGTTAACCCGTGCCACCGGGCCTGCCGGAAAGGGGTGACTCCCGCTGACCGAACCCGTGCCGGTGACGATCCCGGCCGCCGTGGCGAGCGCGGCCGCCGCGTTCGGTGACGCGCCCGCCCTGGTCGAGCCGGGCGGCCCCCGGCTCAGCTACCGCGACCTGCACGAGCGGGTCCGCACGGTCGCTCGGGCGCTGATCGCCGAGGGCGTCGCCCCCGGGGACACGGTGGCGATCTGGTCGCCCAACACCCACCACTGGGTCCTCGCCGCGCTCGGCGCGCACTACGCGGGCGCCACGATCGTGCCGGTCAACACCCGGTTCACCGGTCCCGAGGCGCTCGACGTGATCAGCCGCAGCCGCGCCAGGGCGCTGATCGTGGCCGGGCCGTTCCTGGGCACCGACCGCCTCGCCGCGCTCCGGGCCGCCGCGGCCAACCCCGCAGACAGCCTTAACGCGGCTCCCGGCCCGTCGCCCCGCCCCCTGCCGGGCCTGGTGATACGGGTGCCGGTCGAGGCCGGCCCGCAGGCCGGCGCCGGCGATCCCGGCGACCCTGGCGACCCTGGCGACCCTGGCGGCGAGCGGGTCGTCGAATGGGCCGCCCTGGACGAGCGCGCGGCCGGGGTGCCACCCGAGGCCGCCGACGAGCGGGCCGCGGCCGTGGCCGCCGGGCACGTCAGCGACATCCTGTTCACCTCGGGCACCACCGGGCGCAGCAAGGGCGCGATGAGCGCCCACCGCCAGGCGCTGGCGGTGGCCCGGGCCTGGGCGCAGTGCGGCCGGCTCACCGGTGCCGACCGCTACCTGGTCGTGAACCCGTTCTTCCACAGCTTCGGCTACAAGGCCGGCATCCTGGCCTGCCTGGTCAGCGGGGCCGCCATCGTGCCGCAGCGGGTCTACGACGCCGAGCAGGCCATGCGCCTGGTCGAGTCCGAGCGGATCACGGTGTTCCCGGGCGCGCCCACGATCTACCAGACGATCCTCGACCACCCGGGCCGCGCGTCGATGGACCTGTCCAGCCTGCGGCTCGCGGTGACCGGCGCGGCCGTCGTCCCGGTGGCGCTGGTCGAGCGCATGCGCCGCGAACTGAGCTTCGACACCGTGCTGACCGCCTACGGGCTGACCGAGGCCGTGGTCGCGACGATGTGCCGACCCGGCGACGACCCGGACACGGTCGCGCACACCTCGGGCCGCGCCACGGCCGGTTTCGAGGTACGCATCGCGGGCGGGGACGCAGGCGAGATCCTGCTCCGCGGGCCGAATACCATGCTCGGCTACCTCGACGACCCCGAGGCCACCCGCGCCGCCGTGGACGGCGACGGCTGGCTGCACACCGGTGACGTCGGGCACCTGGACGCGCGCGGGTACCTCACGATCACCGACCGGCTCAAGGACATGTACATCTGCGGTGGCTTCAACGTGTACCCGGCCGAGGTGGAGCAGGCGCTGGCCCGACTGGACGGCGTCGCCGACTCGGCCGTGATCGGGGTGCCCGACGCCCGGCTGGGCGAAGTGGGCAAGGCCTACCTGGTCCTGCGGCCCGGCCACGCGCTCGCCGCGGGCGACGTGCTGGCGTTCTGCAAGGAGCGGCTGGCCAACTACAAGGTCCCGCGCCTGGTCGAGTTCCGCGACGCCCTGCCCCGCAACCCGTCGGGCAAGGTGCTCAAGCGCCTGCTGCGGGAGGAATCCTCGTGAGCGATGGCCCTGGTGAGGACCCCGGCGAGGACCGCGGCGAGGCCGGCGGCGGCATCGCCGCGTTCCGGGCCGAGGTGGCGGACTGGCTGGCCGCGCACGTTCCGGCCCGGCCGCTGCCGTCGGTGGACACCGCCGAGGGGTTCGCCCGGCACCGGGACTGGGAGCGCGAACTGGCCGCGGCCCGGCTGGCCGTGGTCTCCTGGCCGGAACGCTACGGCGGCCGGGACGCATCCCTGCTGGAATGGCTGGTCTTCGAGGAGGAGTACCACGCCGCCGCCGCACCGGTGCGGGTCGGCCAGAACGGGCTGTTCCTGCTGGCGCCCACCCTGTTCGCGCACGGAACCGACGACCAGCGGGACCGGCTGCTGCCGCCGATGGCCCGGGCCGACGAGGTCTGGGCCCAGGCGTGGTCGGAGCCGGACGCGGGCAGCGACATGGCCGCGATCCGGTCCAGCGCCGCGCGCACCGACGGGGGCTGGCTGCTTTCGGGAGCGAAGACATGGAGTTCGCGCGCGGCCTACGCCGACCGCGCGTTCGGTCTGTTCCGCACCGACCCGGATGCCGAGCGGCACCGCGGCCTGACCTACCTGCTGTTCGACCTGCGTGCCGACGGCGTGACCGTGCGCCCGATCCCGCAACTCGACGGCGAGCCCGGGTTCGCGGAGATCTTCCTGGACGGCGTGTTCGTACCGGACGCCGATGTGGTCGGCGCGCCGGGCGAGGGCTGGCGGATCGCGATGAGCACGGCCAGCCACGAGCGGGGCCTGTCGCTGCGCAGCCCGGGCCGGTTCACCGCGGCCGCCGCCCGCCTGGTCGGGCTGTGGCGCCGGGCCGCCGACCCCGCCGACACGGCCCTGGCCGACCGGGTCGTCGACGCCTGGATCGGCGCGCGCGCCTACCGGCTGCACACGCTGGCCACGGTCGGGCGGCTCGCGGCGGGCGGGGCGATCGGCGCGTCGGCCAGCCTGGGCAAGGTGTTCTGGTCCGAACTCGACCTGGACCTGCAGGAGACGGCGCTGGACCTGCTCGGCCCGCAAGCCGAGGTGCGCGACCGCGAGGAGCCGGACGGCCGGTGGCTGCACGACTACCTGTTCTCCCTGGCCGGGCCGATCTACGCGGGCACGAACGAGATCCAGCGCAACGTGATCGCCCAGCGCCTGCTGGGGCTGCCCCGATGACGGCCGCTCCGGTGACGCCCCCCGGGCAGGCCGCAGGCCCGCCACCCGCCGGGCTGCCCCCGATGCCCGTGCGCTCGGCCGAGCAGGACCAGTTCGCGGCGTCGCTGCACGACATGCTGGGCACGAGCGCTGCCGCCGCGCCCGGCGGTCCCGGCGCGGGCGGCGGCCTCGCCGCGGCCCGCCGCTGGGCCGACGGCGACCACGAGCCCGGCCTGGCCCTGTGGCGCAGCCTGGCCGACCTGGGCGTAACCGGGCTGGCCGTGCCCGCCCGCTGGGGTGGCCTAGGCGCGAGCGCCATGGACCTCGTGGTGGCCTGCGAGGAGGCCGGCCACCACGCGCTGCCCGGCCCGGTGGCCGAGTCGCTGGCCGCGGTCCCGGCCCTGCTGACCGCGCTCGGAGACGACCGGCTGTGCCATCAGTGGCTGCCCGGCCTGGCCGAGGGCGAGGTCATCGCCACGCTGGCTGCGCCGCCGGGCCTCCCCTACGCCCTGGATGCCGACGTGGCCGGACTGGTGCTGCTGGCCGGCCCGGACGCGGTGCGTGCCGCCGCGGCGGGCACCCGGCATCCGTCGGTGGACCCGGCCCGGTGGCTGTTCGAGGTGACCGCCGGGCCGGCCCTCGCCGAAGGCCCGGCCGTGGCCGCGGCCTTCGCCCGCGCGTTCGACCTCGGCGCCCTCGCCACCGCGGCACAACTGCTCGGCACGGGCCGGGCCCTGCTCGAGGCCAGCGTGACCCACGCCGGCCAGCGGACACAGTTCGGCCGGCCGATCGGCGCCTTCCAGGCCGTGCAGCACCACCTGGCCGATGTGGCGATCGCCCTGGAGTTCGCCCGCCCCCTGCTGTACGCGGCCGCGCTGACGCTGGCGGACGGCGGCCCCGACGGCGGCCCCGACGGCGGCCCCGACAGCGGCCCCGACAGAGGGCCCGACGGCGGACTGGACGCCGCCCGGGACATCTCCGCCGCGAAGGTGGCCTGCGCCGACGCCGCCCACCGGGCCGCCCGCACCGCGCTGCAGGTCCATGGCGCGATCGGCTACACCCGCGAGCACGACCTGAGCCTGTGGCTGACCAAGGTCCGGGCGCTGATCCCGGCCTGGGGCACCCAGGCCGAGCACCGGGCCCGGGTCATGGCCGCGCTGACCCGCGACGAGGAGTCGGCATGGAACTGACCCCCGACCAGGCCGCCCTCGCCGACGCGGTCCGCACCCTGCTCACCCGCCACGAGCAGACCGCCCAGAAGCCCCCCCGCCCCGGCTCCCCCACCCCGCACCAGCCACCCGCGCCGGACACCGCCCCGCCCCCCTCATCCACCCCGCACCAGCCACCCGCACCGCACACCGCCCCGCCCCCCTCCCCCGCACCGCACACCGCGCCGCCCGCCTTCCCCGCCCCGTACGATCCCGCGCTCTGGGTGCGGCTGTGCGAGATCGGGGTGGCCGGGCTCGCCGTGCCGGAACGCTACGGCGGCGCCGGGGCCGGGCCGGTCGAGACGCACGTCGTGGCCGAGGAACTCGGCCGCCGCCTCACCCCCTCGCCGCTGCTCGGCTCGGCCGTCCTGGCCGCCCAGGCGCTGCTGGCCTGCGGCGACGACGCCACTCGCGAGCGCCTGCTGCCCGCGATCGCCGACGGCACCTCGCTCGCCGCCCTGGCCTGGACCGGCGAGGCGGGCCACTGGGATCCGGCCCAGGCCGCCTGCGCGGCGTCGGGCACCCCCGGGTCGGCCGACGGCTGGGTCCTCGACGGCGAGGCCCGCTACGTGCTCGACGGCGACACCGCCGACGTCCTGCTGGTCACCGCGCGCGCGCCGGACGGCATCGGGCTGTTCGAGGTTGACCCGGCCGGCTCCGGGGTCACCCGGTCGGCCGTGGCCACCATGGACACCACCCGACGGCTGGCCACCGTCGCCCTAGCGGGCGCGCCGGGCCGCCGCGTCGACGACCCCGCGGCCCGCCCGGCCCCGGCCGCCCTGGCCCGCGCCCGGGACCTGGCCTGCATCGCGCTCAGCGCCGAGCAGGTCGGCGCGGCCGCGCAGGCCCTGCGGATGACGGCCGACTACGTGCAGGTCCGGGTCCAGTTCGACCGGGCCATCGGCGGCTTCCAGGCCCTCCAGCACCGCCTGGCCGACCTGCACGTCCTGGTCTCCTCCGCCCGTTCGCTCTCCTACGCGGCCGCCCAGGCCGCCGCGGACCAGGCCGCCGCGGACCAGGCGGGCGCGGACCAGGCGGGCGCGGACCAGGCGGACGAACTCGGCCTGCGTGCGGCGGCGGCCAAGGTCTACTGCTCCGAGACCCTGCAGCAAGTGGCCGCCGAGACCATCCAGTTGCACGGCGCCATCGGCATCACCTGGGAGCACGACGCCCACCGCTATCTCAAGCGGGCCCACGCCGCGGCCCAGCTTTTCGGCCAGCCCGCCGAGCACGTGGCCAGGATCGCGGCCGCCGTCATCGACGGCTGAGCCGCGCCCGGCGGCCAAACCTCGTAAAATCGGGCGTACCGGACCGCCAGTCATCCCGGAGATGCCTCACCCGCTTGGCCTGGCCGGCCCGGATTTCCATGATCCTTTTACCGTGGAGAGTTATACGCGGAATTCCGCGTATAACTCTCCACGGTCAGGAATCCTGTGTTTGTTCACGGGGGTGCTGGGTGGTGTGTGACGGGTGGGGTTTGCGGCGTAAGACGGTGGCCGGCGCTGCGATGTTGTCGGCGCGATCATGACCGGGCCGCCCCCGGCGGGCCAGGACGATCTGGGCGACCTGGGCGACCTGGGCGACCTGGGCGCGCCCGCCGCATCGCGCGACGCCCCTGGCGGATCGCGCGGCGCGCCCGGCGGGTCGGCCGACGGGGCGGGCCCGGCGCTGGCGCCGGTCGACCGGCGGATCTTCGCGGTGGCCGCAGTGGTGTTCGCGGTCCTGATGGCGTTCTCGGCCCGGTACGGCTTCGACCGGGACGAGCTCTACTTTTTAGACTGCGCGCGGCACCTGTCGCTCAGCTACGTCGACCAGCCGGTCTTCGCCCCGCTGGTGGCCCGGGTCTCGCTCGATCTGTTCGGGGTGTCGCTGACCGGCCTGCGGCTGTGGCCCTCGCTGGCCGCGGCCGGGACCGTCATCGCCGGCGGGCTCCTGGCCCGCGAGTTCGGCGGGCGGCGGGCGGCCCAGTTCACCGGCGCCGTGGGGGTGGCTACGGCGCCAGCCCTGCTCGGGGCCGACCACATTCTGGGGCCGACCGCGTTCGACCTGCTCTCCTGGTCGGCGCTGGCTCTGATCGTGGCGCGCATCGGCCGCACCGGCGACACCCGCCTGTGGCTCGCGGCGGGCGCGGTCCTGGGCCTCGGCCTGGCCAACAAGCACTCGATCGGGTTCTTCGCCGTGGCCCTGACCGTCGGCCTGCTGGCCAGCGGCGGGCGCCGGCTGGTCGGCAACCGGTGGTTCGCCCTGGGCGCGGTGATCGCGCTGCTGTTCACGGTGCCTGACCTGTGGTGGCAGGCGCACCACGGCTGGGCCACGATCGCGATGACGCGGGCCCTGGCCAAGGAGAACGGCGGCCCGGGCAACGCCGTCGTCTTCCTGGTCAGCCAGTCGTTCATGGCCGCCCCGGTTGGCGGTGGTCTACCTGTGCCGCGACCCGCGGCGGCCCTGGGGCCAGCTCTGGCCCACGCTGCGCCACTACGGCTGAGAGACCGGGATCAGCCGCCGAGTTCGGCGACGACGTCGTCCGGGGCGCGCATCCGCCAGGCGTCGGTGACCAGTTCGGCCAGGCGTTCGTCGTCAACCTCGTCCAGGCGCAGCATCACCAGCGGCCAGTCGCCGTAACCGGGCGCGGTGAAGAACAGCCGCGGCTCGCCCAGCAGCAGTGCCTGTTTCTCGGCCTCGTCGCCGACGTACAGCACCGCGATGTCGGTGCGGATGACGCGGCGCTGGCCCGGCTCCCGCTCCGGATACGACCAGACGAACCCGCTGCCGCCCACCCGGAAATCGAAGCCGTCGCTGTCGATCTCCTCCACGCCCGGCAGGGCCAACGCGAGGCGGCGCACGTCGTCGGCATCAGCCATCGCGGTTCCTCCTTCCGGCCGGATGCCGCATGCGCTCAGGCTAGACGGGGCCACCGACAGCCCGCCCAGGACGGCCGCCCGGGGACCCGGGTCCTGACGGGCTCTTCGGCGTCACCCCCGTTCCGGGAGGTGCCAGCGGACGATGCAGAAGCCGTTCCGCAGCGCGGCGTCGAGGACGTCGGGGTCGAGGCGCCCGTCGGGGCGGCGCGGGATGGGGATGAACCTGGCCGCCCGCGGGTTCTTCCCGGCGATCACGCCGAGCAGCCGCTCCACCTCGGCGGGATCGGTGACCAGTTCCGGCCGGGCGGACGCGTCGCGGCCGCGCAACCGGATCCGGACCGGCCGCCCGTCGGTCAGGTTGAGTGTCCAGCGGCCGCCGCCCGGGGTGAGCAGCACGCGGCCGTCGCGCACGTAGCTGACCGGCTGCCGGTAGGCCTTCCCGCTTTTGCGGCCGGTGTAGGAGATGAGCATCAGGTTCCCGCTGAGCGGCGACGCGAACGGCAGGCTGAGTGCTGCCCGCATGGGCACGTTGACCGCGCGCATGATCCGCGCGCGCCGCCGCATCGCGGCCTGGTTGACTGCCATGATCGGACTCCTTTGTTAGCGGCCCACGCGGGCGTAGGTGCGGACGGCGAGCAGGACGAACACGACCAGCATGCCGCCGCTCCACGCCAGCGAGATGAGGACGTCATGTGCTGCCGGGCCGCCGAGTATCAGCGCACGTTCCGCGTTGACCAGGGCGTCGACTGGCTGACGGGTACCGAAAGCCTGCAGCCAGCCGGGCATGGCGGCGGCCGGCACGAAGGCGGCGGAGGTGAAGACGGGCACGAATATCACGGGCACCGCCACGGCCTGAGCCGCTTCGGGGTCGCTGACCCGCAGGCCGAGGGACGCGAAGCCCCAGGAGATCGCGTACCCGAACGCGACCACGAGGCCGAGCACGGCGATCCGGGCCATGGGCAGGGTGCGGAAGCGCACCAGGATGCCGGTACGCACGTCACCGGACAGCCCGACCGCGGTGCCGTCTGCGCCGAAGGCGACCATCTGCGCCGAAGGCGACCATCTGCGCCGAAGGCGACCGTCTGCGCGAAGATGCCGGGCATCAGGAAGTCCACGTAGTTCGTACCCGGCACGTGGATCGCGCCGCCGAACGCGTAGCGGAACAGCAGCACGAAGATCACTGGCTGGATGGTGGCGAACACCATCGCCTGGCGCGGCGCGATTGCGATCGTGCTCATGCTGCTTCGCCGCCACGGGTAAGTGAGAGGAACACGTCGTCCAGGGTGGGTTCGCGCACCCCGACGGACGCCGGGTCGGGTGCCCGGCCGTCCAGGGCGCGCAGCATGCCGGTGAGCTCCCCAGAACCGGCAGCGGACCGGATCTGGATGTCGGCGCCGTCGCGCTGCGGCCGGTAGCCGGCCGGAGCCAGCGCCGTATGGGCGGCTTGAGCCGCCTCCTGCCTGCCGAAACCCAGGTAAAAGACCACCGTGCCGAACCGGGTCTTCAGCTCGGCGGGGGTACCGGTGTCAGCTACCCGCCCGGCGGAGATGATCACCACCTGATCGGCCAGCGCATCGGCTTCTTCCAGGTATTGCGTGGTCAGCAGCACGGTGGTGCCGGACCTGGCGAGGTCGCGCGCCGAGTCCCACAGGGCGAAGCGGCTCTCCGGGTCAAGGCCGGCTGTGGGCTCATCGAGGAACAGCACCGCCGGCCGGTGCAGCAGCGCCGCCGCCACGTCAAGCCGGCGGCGCATCCCGCCCGAGTAGCCGCGCACGAGCCGGTCGGCCGCCGCGTTAAGGCCGAAGCTGTCGAGCAACTCGTCCGCACGGACCCGGGCTTGCCTGCGGCCAACCCGGGACAGCCGCCCGATCAGCCTGAGGTTCTCCCGTCCGGTCAAGTTGGGATCCACGGCCGCGAACTGGCCCGCCAGGCCGATAACGCGGCGCTCCTGGGCCGCGTCTGTCACCACGTCTAGTCCGCCGACGGTCGCGCGGCCGCCATCAGGACACAGCGAGGTGGCCAGGATGGACACGGTGGTGGTCTTGCCCGACCCGTTCGGCCCGAGCCGCCCGAGCACGGATCCTGCGGTCACCTCCAGGCTGAGTCCGTCCAGCGCCTGCACCCCGCCGAAGGCCTTCCGCAGGCCGCGGGCCTCAACGGTGGGTTTGCTCATCACGCAAGTCCCTTCTCGCCGCGCCACCGTGGCCCGAGTGCGCGGGCGCCGTTACCGCAGAACATTAGGCAGCTAAGAATTAGATGTCAATACATTAGATGTCGATGCTTGGTGATACGCTGGCCGACGTGCCGGCACCGTTTCCGCTCCCGATCGGGCTCCGCCTGAGTCAGGCGGCCCGCGCCGTGGAGCGCGCGTTCGACGAGGCTCTCGGCGAAGCGGGCGGCACCCTGCCGGTCTGGCTGATCCTGCTCAACCTGAAGATCCGCAGGCCCGCCAACCAGCGGGAACTCGCCGAGGCGGTGGGCGTGCGCGAGGCCACGCTGACACACCACCTGAACGGCATGGACGGCCGCGGGCTGGTCACCAGGACCCGCAACGCCGCCAACCGGCGAGTCCAGGTGGTCGCGCTCACCGAAGCGGGCGAAGCGACGTTCGTGCGCCTGCGGGACACCGCGATCGCCTTCGACGCCAGGCTGCGAGCGGGCCTCGCCGACGCAGACCTGGCGACGCTCAGTACCCTGCTCGGCCACCTAGCCGCCAACGTCGGAGCGGGGGAAACCGCCGCGCCCCTGGCCCAACACCAGGGATTTTAGAGGTTTGTTCCTGCCTGCGGTGTTGTGATTGTTGTGTTCTTTATCGGTCGAAGGTCCGGTTTTCCGGTGGATCGTGTCGCTGGAATGCATGATTGAGTCCCGCCTGACGCGGCGGGGTGACGCGCGGTTCCACGGGCCGCGGGCCCTAGCGGGCGGGGTGGTTCCTCCTTCCGTACGGATGTTCTGGCTGGCCGGGTCGTTATGGCGGGCGGGGCGCGAACGCGGTGACTTGCGGGATGCCGGTGACGGTTTTCTTGGTGGCGGCGGTGTGCGGGAATTTCGGCCGGGCCTTCTGGACCCGCTCGGCGTGGCGTTGCCGTCCGATGGTGTTCAGGATGTGCAGTGCGGCGAGGGCGGCGTCGTCGGCCGCGGCGGCGAGGGCGGGCAGGGACGTGGATGCGGTGACCTGGGACCATGTCATGGACCGGATCGCATGGTGGCGGACCGCGGTGAAGGACACCTCATCGGCGGTGACCGGGCCGCTGTCCTTCCGGCGGCGGAGGGTGCGGACGGCGGCAGCACCGCTGGCCAGGGTGGCGGCCGCGCTGGCGCGGACTAGCTGCGTGGCGGTCAGCCAGGCCCAGAACTCCTGCATGGCCAGGCGCGGGGACCCGGACCGCAGCACCGGTCCGGACGTGCGGTCACCGGCGCCGGCGATGGTGACCTTGTCTTCCCCGAACGTGGTTTCCGACGCGCTCCACCGGGCCTGGTATGCGTCCCGGATGACGGCTGCGGGCGCGGCCTGGTGATCTAGCAGCGTGGTGATCAGGGTGCAGGCCTCCGAGACCTGCTCGTCGTCCCCGGCAGGGCAGGACCGCGTTGTGCTCGGCGACCCGGACCGGCAGCCGGTCGTTGCTCTTCCCTGACGGGGCGTTGAGCCAGCTCAGACGGGACCCGTCCGGCAGCCAGCCGCCGTCTTCGGCGAACGGGAGTGAGATCCCGGCCTTGACCCGGGCGACCACGTGCCCTCTGGCGTCCAGGATCGCCGTGATGATCTTGTGGCCGGGGAAGTTCCTGTCGAAGCAGAACACCCGGCCGGCGAATAGCCCTGGGCGGCGGCGGATCAGCCGGGCCAGCAGGGCCTGTTCCCCGGCCCGCGCGCGGCCGCAGATCGCCCCCAGCGCGGCGCGGCCGGCCCGCGCGGTCACCACAACTGCGCGGATCTGCGGGAACGGCGCTGACCCGGTGCCGTGCTGGCTGCTGGTGCCCGAGCAGCCGAATGCTTTCCGGTTCGCTTCGGTGTCCGCGACGTTGACCAGCGAGCCGTCGATGCCGCATGCCGGCATGCCCGCCAGCATTACCGCCGACGGCGCGTCATCTGCGACCAGCGGCCCGGCCGCCTGCCAGAACAGTTCTTCCATCACCGACGGCGGCACCGGTGCCCGCCAGCAGGTGATCACCTTCGGCGTGGGGACGTGCCATTCCCGGGCGAACGGCACTCGCGCCAGCAGCCCGGCAAGCCGCCGCAGCGCCTCGCAGTACGAGGCGTCGGGCATCAGCGTCATCGCTATCATCAGGCGGATCACCAGCGGGAACGACATCAGGCGCTTACGCTGCGGCACCGGCAGCCGCCCGTCCGCCGTCGCCGCGGACACCAGTTCCTCGATCACCCTGTCGCCTAGGTGGCGTTCCAGCTCACCCAGCCGCACCAGGTCAGGCAGCCAGCCGTCAGCAAGCACCCGCCCGCCTCGGACCACCGCCGGGACTGTGGCCGCTGGCTGGCAGAACGTCACCAGCGTACCCGGCGCAACCGCCGTCCCGGGCAGGGATCGCAGGTCAGCGGCCCGCATCGCGATCATCCCGGCGGGCCGCAGCCCCGGATCCGGGCTTGCGCAGACAGCAGCAGGCAGACAGGAAAGCACGGGGGCTCCTGGAATGAGGCGGTCAGGTCAGGAACCCGCGGCCATCGCGAATGCCTCTAGCTCGCTGTCGATGTCCGGGCCGGCCGGGACGTAGATGATCTCGGTTATGCCGGCCGCGCTGGCCTGATCGATCCGGTCACGGACCGAATGCGGATCGCCGGTCCAGCCTGCCTCCAGGATGGCTGGACCGGCGGCAGCGACGAGGCCGCGGTCTCGTCCGGTAAGCAATTGCAGATGTCCGGCGTGGGCGATGAGATGCCGCTGGCTTTCCGGGCGCTGGGCTTCAAGCGCTGCGCGCCACTGCGCGCCGCCCGGCACCGCATCGACCGCATTCCCGGCGTGCTGCCAGGTGGCGTGGACGGTGCTGGCATAGCCAGGGCCAGCGGCCTGCATCACGCGCGGGCTGGTGTGGTCTTCACCAGGCCGCAGGACGGTGCCGAAGCGGAGCAGGGCGCAGTCGGCCCATCCCGGGGTGCCCTCAGGCGGGATCGTGGTGACCACAACGCCCTGCGCACCGAGTTCCCGCGCGGCGGCAAGCCCCCTGGGTCCTGATGCCGCGATCCATAGCGGCACGTCGATCGGGCGGCCCGGAGCGAAGCCGGGCTCGTGCATCATCTGGCATAGCTGGCCGTCGACTTCCGCGAGCTCACCATGAAGCAGCGCCCGGACCTGCCGCACGTAGCGCGCCACCTCGGCCCACCGGACCGGCCTTTGCCCCAGCGTGATACGGCCGGTATAACCCGTGCCGAAGGCGACGGCCAGCCGGCCTGGTGCCAGCTCATGGACCGACCCGATGGCGGATGCCGTCACCATGGGGTGGCGCAGGCCGGGGATGGCGACGCCGGTGGCCAGGCCGATCCGTTCGGTCGCCTGCGCGATGCGGGCCAAGGCGACCCACAGGTCGCCGTATGCCGCCGGGGACTCGAGCACCCAGACGCGGTGGTAGCCGAGCCGCTCGGCACACATCGCCTTGCCGGTGACATCGATACCGGGCGGGAACGCGCAGGAGTACCTCACGGGCGCGTGCCCGGCGCCGGCTCCCACAGGGCCACCGTGGCCCCGCCAGGATCGGTGACCACCGCCACCGAGCCCTGGGGCAGGTCCACCCGCTCCCTGACCACGGCCGCGCCCAGCTGCACGGCATACTCCACCGCGGCACCCAGGTCCGTCACCGGCGCATACGGAATCCACTGCGGCAGGCGCTGATCGCCGGCGCCGAGCTCGGTGAAACCGCCCCATGGGCCGTCGGCGGCGGTGAACATCGGCACGGTCGCAGGCCCGGCAGGCACGTCGGTGACCACCCAGCCGAACAGCTCCGAGTAGAACCGCCGCGAGCGGTCCAGGTCGGTCGTCCGGAGATCCATGAAGACAAACGGGCTGGTCAATTTTCCTCCTCTTGCAGACAACCCGGACCGCACCAGGCCCGAAGTTGGGACACGTGTCCCAACTTAGGACACGTGTCCCAACTTCGCAAGAAGCGCAGGTACGCTGTCCACTGTGGCGGCATCCCCAGCACACTCCCAGCCCAGCAGGGCCGGGCACACCGCGGACAACCGGCGCGCCAAGCGGGACCAGATCATCGAAGCGGCCAGGGACGTGCTCGCCCGCGATGGCGTGGCCGCCTGCACCGCGCGCGCGGTCGCCGACGCCAGTCCGCTGACCAAAAGCGCCATCCACTACTACTTCCGCGACGTCGACGAGATCATCGACCAGGCCATGGCCGCACACGTCAACGCCATGCTGACCAGCCTCCGTGACGTCGCCGGCCAGCCCGCCGGCCCGCACGACCGTCTCTGGGCCGTCATCAGCGCCTACCTCGCCACATTCGCCGACAAGCCGCACGCCGCGTTTCTCTGGTTCGAGTACTGGGTCACCGCCAGCCGCCGCCACTCGCTAGACCGGGCCAGCCAGATGCTCGCCGACGTCGAAGCCCTCTTCCGGGGCCTGCTCGAGGACATGCCCGTAGACAACCCCGGCCAGACAGCGCACCTGCTGCTGTCCTGGCTGCTGGGCACCATCGTCCAGCAGCACACCCGGCCCACCTCAGCCGCCGCGCTGCACGGCGAGCTCACCAGAATCCTCGGCAACCGGCCCGCCAGCCCACATACGTGACGAACCAGCCCGCCCGAACCCGCCAGGTCCTGACCTGCGACGCCGACGGCCAAAAGCATCAAATGCGCACTAGGACGAAAGGACCCCTACGCCAAACGCCCAGGTCACACCGACCCAGACTGCTTAAGTCCCTGGTGTTGGCCCCTGGCCGGCCTGGCCGACCGCCGCCCGGAGTAGGCCGCGGCCCCGCTGCACACGGCCGCCGGGAAACTCGTTGGCGCCGCCGTCGGCCCGGGGTTATCGTGCGAGTGTTCCTGTCGCCGTCGGCGACCCCGGTGACGACCCGGCCCAGCCCCCGCCCAAGCCCGACGCCGCCCAGGCCCGCGAGGAGTGGCAGGCCTGCATCGACGTACTGGCCGAACGCGGCATCATCGACCCTGGCGCACTCGGCTACTGGGGCATATCCATGGGCGCCGCGCTGGGCATCGCCCTGCTGGCCGCCGAACCCCGGGTGCGCTGCGCGACCATCGGGCTCATGCACAACCGCTACTACGACCAGATCCTGGCCGACGCCGCCCGGATCCGCTGCCCCGTGCTGTTCCTCCTGCAGTGGGACGACGAACGGGTCCCCCGGGCCGAGGCATTCGACCTGTTCGACGCGATCGCCAGCCCGGACAAACGACTGCACGCCCATCCGGGCGGTCACGGCGAGATGCAGCAGGAAGCAATCACCGCCTCCGAGCACTTCCTCGCCGCCTACCTCACCAGCGGGGAGTTCAAGGCCTAGGCCGCCGTATCCCGTGGCCAGCTCAGCAGCCGCAGCAGCGGATACGGGGGGCGCCCGGGGTCTACCCACAGCGCGGCCACCGATCCGGTCGGCAGGTCAGCGCCGGGATCGGGCTCGCCGGCCAGGCCCGGCAGGGCGGATCGGAGGTTCGCGCCGTGCGCCACGACGAGCGAGGTCACCTCGCCCGCGCGGCGCGCCACGGCCGCCAGGGCCCGCCCGAGCCGGGCGCACAACTCGTCGCGGTCCTCCCCGCCGGGGAACCTGGTCCCGGCCTCGCCCGCCCGCCAGGCCTGCAGCACCCGCGCGTAGGTATCCCAGGCCTCGGCGTCGCTGCGGCCGTCCAGTGCACCCACGTTGACCTCGCGCAGATCCTCAAGCTCCATCGCCACCGGCAGCCCGAGCCGCCGCCCGATGATGTCCGCGGTCTGCCGGGCCCGGCGCAGCGGCGAGCACGCCAGCAGCCGGACCGCCAGCCGCAGAGCCTGCTCACGGCCGGTCTCGGTCAGGTCGCCGTCGAAGACCCGGTGGGAGAAGGTCTGGCTAAGGTTCGCGACGTTCTGCCCGTGCCGGGCCCAAAGCACGGTCGCCATCAGCGCCGCACGCCCGCGGCCACGTTGCTCTGGTCCGTGGCGGGCTCGCCCGTGGCGAGAAGGAACTCGCGCAGGCCGGGATGCTGGCCGAACTTGGCCACGTTGCCCGCGACAACGAACTCGAAGCGGCGGGATTCCCATGCGGCCTGGTCGAAACCGCGTACCTTCCGGCCCAGCGCCTTGGCCCCGGCCGGGTCCGGTGCGGCCAGGATCTGGCCCGCGGCCTGCTCGTCAGCGAACAGCATCGCCTTGCGCCACATCATGTAATGCTCGGCCGTGGCGAACGTCAGCCCGTCGACGGTGAACGCGGACGGCCACCACTGGCTCAGGCACCCGCGCCCGGGACGGCCGTCGGGCTCCGGCCGGTGACCATAGAAAACAGGAACTCGACCGGCCCGCCCCGCTCGATGAGGTCGGCCAGGCCCGAAACTGTCGTGACGGTCATCGGCCAAGTCTGCCCGGACGCTGTGACAGTCTGGCGGCGTTTCACATCCAGGGGATGCGCGTCAAGTCGCCACACCTGGCAGGACACCGCCTGCCCTCAGCGGGCCGGGCAAACACGTCCGCGCGGCCGCGTCGGAGGATGTGTTCGGCTGCACCAGCACGCGCGCGGTTACATCCAGTCGGCGTGGCGGGGCCAGGCGAGCAGGGTGTCGACGATCTCGGGCGGGCCGTCCGCTGGGCGGTGCTGCGTCGCGGCGTAGCGGCCCCGGTAGAACAGCAGCGGCTGCTCGGCGTCACAGGTGCCGAGTTCCTGCACCCGGCCCAGCACCACGTAGTGGTCGCCGGCCTCGTGCACGGCCTCCACGGTGGCGCCGACCCAGGTGAGCACGCCGTCCAGGACCGGCGCGCCCGTGGACGGCGACGGTGACCAGGACACGCCGGCGAACTTGCCCGCGCCGCTGACGGCGGTGGCCCCGCCGAAGATCCTGGCCAGTTCGCGCTGGCCGGCGGTCAGCAGGTTGGCGCAGAAGTACCCGGTGCGCTCGACCCGCGGCCAGGTGCGTGACGTACGGCTCGGGCAGAACAGCACCAGCGGCGGCTCCAGCGACACTGCGGCGAACGACTGGCAGGCGAAGCCGGCCGGGCCGTCCTCGTCGACGGTCGTGATCACGGTGACGCCGGTGCAGAAGTGGCCGAGCACCTGCCGGAACCGGGTCGGTTCCGGCTCGAACCCGGACGGCGTGACCTCGGGTGCCGCGCTCATCCGGCGCTCCCCGTACGCAACGATCTGCTCCGCACCGGCTCGCTCCGTGCCGGCTCGCTCGCAGCGCTCACGAATCCGACCATAGTGTCCGCCCGTGCGCCGCACAATTGCGGCTTTAGTGCCCCTATGACGCCGGCCTTCCTCAGTGCCCGCCCGGGGCGGAGAACTTGTGCCCCCACAGGCTGATCGCGGTGGTCTCCCTGCTCACCCACGTCGCGTCGTCGACACGCAGGCCGTCGGTGCCGTATTCGATGTCGAACCCGCCCGGCGTGGCCACGTAGAACGAGACCATCAGGTCGTTGGCGTGCCGGCCGAGCGTCGCGCTCATCGGCGCGCCGCGCCGGGCGGCGCGCTCCATGGCGCGGCCCACGTCGTCCAGCGCCTCCACCTCGACCATGAGGTGGACGATCCCGGCCGCCGCCGGGAACGGCGCCAGGGCCAGCGCGTGGTGGCGCGGGTTGCAGCCGAGGAAGCGCAGCCACAGCGGCGGCCCTCCGGCCGGCTGGCCGAACAACTCGGGCGCCATCCGCATGGAGTCCCGCAGCCGGAACCCGAGCACCTCGGTGTAGAAGCGCAGCGCGGCCTCGCTGTCCGACACCGGCAGCACCACGTGGCCGAGCCCCATCGACCCGGTGACGAAGCGGTTGCCGTAGGGGCTGACCGCCGGGCGGGCTTCCAGCGCCGCGCCGCAGAAGATCTCCAGGGCGTTGCCCGACGGGTCGTCGCAGCGCAGCATCTGCCCGACCCGGCGGTCGGCGAGCTCGTCCGCTGTGCCCGTCTTGACCGCCACGCCCGCCTCGTCCAGGGCCCGGCCGACCTGGGCCAGGGCGGGCTCGCCGGCGACCTCCCACCCGGAGGCGAGCAGCCGGTCCCGCTCCCCCGGCAGGATCACCAGGCGGGCCGGGAATTCGTCCATCCGCAGGTACACGGCGCCGGAGTCGGGGCCGCGGCCCTCGACCATGCCGAGCACCCGGACGCCGAACTCGCGCCAGGCCGCGACGTCGGTGGACTCGATACGCAGGTAGCCGAGCGAGCCGATCCGGGTCATCGGCTGCCTCCTTCCAGGAAGCTGATCGCGAGCCGGTTGAACTCGTCGAACTTCTCCAGCTGGGCCCAGTGCCCGCAGCCGCTGAACACGTGCAACTGCGCCCGGCGGATCTGCTTGAGGGCCACCAGGGCGCCGTCGAGCGGGTTGACCCGGTCCTCGCGCCCCCAGATCAGCAGCACCGGCTGCCGCAGCCGGTGCGCTTCCCGCCAGAGCATGCCGTCCTCGGCCGTGGCCGGGTCGTAGAACGAGGCGCCCATCGAGGCCATCGCGGCCAGCGACTGCGGGTCGCTGGCGATGGCGTACCGCTCGTCGATCAGCTCGTCGGTGATCAGCTTCTGGTCAAAGACCAGCGTGCGCAGGAACGCGGCCATCTTGTCCCGGCTGGGACCCGGCGGCGCGGCGAACTCCATCAGCCGCCTGACGCCCTCGGTGGGGTCGGGGGCGAAGACGTTCAGGCCCAGCCCGCCCGGCGCCATCAGCACCAGCCGGCCCGCGCGCTCGGGGAACCGGAGGGCGAAGCGCACCGCGGTGCCGCCGCCGAGCGAGTTGCCGACCAGTTGCACCCGCTCGATGCCCAGGTCGTCGAGCAGGCCCGCCAGCGCCTCGGCCGCGAACGTGAAGTAGTTCCCTTTCACCGGCGGCTTGTCCGACCGGCCGAAGCCCGGCTGGTCGACCAGGAGCGTCCGGAACTGGCCGGCGAAGACCGGCAGGTTGCGGCCGAAGTTGCTCCATCCGGATGCGCCAGGCCCGCCGCCGTGCAGCAGGACCACCGGCAGCGCGGCCTCCGACCCGCCCCTCCCGCCCGGCCCGGCCTCGTTGTAGTGCAGCCGCAGGCCCGCCGCGTGCGCGACGCGGCTCGTCGCGGCGAAATCCGCGGGCGCTACCGCCATCGAATCAGCTCCCGTCACAGCATCCCGTCACCAGCATCCCGTCACAGCATCCCGTCGGGCTGGATGCGCAGCCCGAACTCGCCCCGGCCGAACATCGTCAGCGCGCGCTCGGGGTCGTTGATCGCGTGCACCCGGCCGGCGTGCGCGTCGCGCCAGAACCGCTGGATCGGGGTGCCCCGGCGCAAAGCCCGGCCGCCGGAGTTCTCGAACAGCCGGTCCACCGCGTTGATCGCCTGGGCGGTGCCCCGCACCTGGTCGCGCCGGATCCGCAGCCGCAGCGGGAGCGGGATCTTCGTGCCCGCGCGGGCGTGCTCCATGAGCTCGGTCATGTTCCGTTCCAGGGCCAGCCAGGCGGAGTCCAGCTCGGCCGCGGCCTCGGCCACCCGGACCTGGGAGTGCGGGTCTTCCTTCGCCTGCTGCCCGACGTAGGAGGCACGCACCCGGTCACGCTGGTAGGCCACGTGCGCGTCGTACGCTCCCGTCGCCATGCCGATGATCGGCGTCGTGATCGCGTAGGAGAACAAGGAGCCGTAGGGCAGCCGGTACAGCGGCGCCGGGTTTGCCTCCTGACCCGGGCTGGCGCAGCGGAAGACGTCGTTGAAGCTGAGCGACCGGTGCTCGGGCACGAAGACGTCGGAGACGACGATGTCGTTGCTGCCGGTGCCGCGCAGGCCGACGGTGTCCCACACGTCGTCGACCGCGTAGTCGCTGGCGGGCAGCAGGAACGTGCGGTAGTCGGCCGGGTTGCCCTCGGCGTCGGACACGATCGAGCCGAGCAGCACCCAGGTGGCGTGGTCGCATCCGGACGAGAAGCTCCACCGCCCGCTGAGCTCGTGCCCGCCGTCTACCACCTTCGCCTTGCCGGTCGGCGCGTAAGACGACGACATCCGGGTACCGGCGTCCTCGCCCCAGACCTCTTCCTGGGCCTGGAGCGGGAACAGGGCCAGTTGCCAGGGGTGCACGCCGACCACAGAGGAGACCCAGCCGGTCGACCCGCAGGCGCTGGCGATCAGCCGCACCGCGCTCAGGAACGTGAAGGGATCGGCCTCTAGCCCGCCGAACCTGGCCGGCTGGAGCAGCCGGAAGAACCCGGTATCGGTCAGGGCCTTGACCGATTCGGCCGGCACCACGCGCGCGTCCTCGGTCTCCTGAGCGCGTTCCCGCAGCACCGGCAGCAGGTCAGTGACCCCGTCGAGGACGCTTTGTCCGACTTTCTCACCCACCGGAATTCCTCCGATCGCGCCGGCAGGAACCGCCGGCGACTGTGCCTAGACTAGAACATGTTCTAGTCTAGGCGGTAGAAGCTGAGCATGGAGGCCCGCACAATGAACGAACGGCACGGTGTCCGGGGCATCAAGGCCGGGGCGCTACCGAGCAGGTTCGCGCGCGGCTGGCACTGCCTGGGGCTGGCCGACCAGTTCCGCGAACCAGGCCCGCACGCGGTCCATGCCTTCGGGACCAAGCTGGTCGTCTTCGCCGACTCAAGCGGCAAGCTGAACGTGCTCGACGGGTACTGCCGTCACATGGGCGGCGACCTGACCCAGGGCACGATCAAGGGCGACCAGGTCGCCTGCCCCTTCCACGACTGGCGCTGGGGCGGGGACGGCCGGTGCGCGAAGATCCCCTACGCCACCCGGGTCCCGCCCGCCGCGCGGACCAGGTCCTGGCTCACCCTCGAGCAGAACAAGCAGTTGTTCGTGTGGAACGACCCGCAAGGCAACCCGCCGCCCGAGCACGTGGTCATCCCCCGGATCGACGGCGCGTTCTCCGACGAATGGTCCGGCTGGACCTGGGACTCGCTCCTGGTCGACGGGGCAAACTGCCGCGAAATTATCGACAACGTCGTCGATATGGCGCACTTCTTCTACATTCACTTCGCATTCCCGACGTACTTCAAGAACGTGTTCGAAGGGCACATCGCCTCGCAGTACCTGCGGACCAAGGCCCGGCCGGACATCGAGGCCGTCGGCTCGAACTACTCCGAGGGCGGCGAGAGCACACTGCGCTCCGAGGCCTCGTACTACGGGCCCGCCTACATGATCGACTACCTGTGGCACAACTACCACGGCATGGAGATCGAGAGCGTCCTGATCAACTGCCACTACCCGGTGACCCCGACCTCGTTCCGGCTCCAGTGGGGCGTGATCGTCAAGAGGCTGCCGGGCCTGTCCGACGCGCAGGCCGAGAAGTTCGCCGGCAAGTTCGCCGAGTTCATCGGAGTGGGCTTCCAGCAGGACGTCGACATCTGGCTGAACAAGACCCGGGTCGACAACCCGCTGCTGTGCGCCGAGGACGGCCCGGTCTACCAGTTGCGCCGCTGGTACGACCAGTTCTACAGCGACGTCGAGGACATCAGGCCGTACATGGTCGAGCGCTACGAGTTCGAGGTGGACACCACGCGCGCCGTGGCCGAATGGGAGACCGAGGTGGCCGCGAACCTCGCCGCGCGCCAGGAGGGGGCTCAGTAGCCATGGCCGACCCGCGGCGCCTGGCCGCCGATCCCGTCACCGCCGCATCCTCTGCCGCCTCTGCCGCCTCTGCCGCCTCCGGACCCCCGGTCGACGAGCGGGAGGCGGCGCTGCGGTCCGTCGAGTGCGACCGATGCGGCGCGGCGGTCCTGGTGGCCAAGTTCAGCCTGCAGCACACCAGCGTGCAGTGGAGCATGGACTCGATGCGCACCTGCGCCGAATTCAGCGCCAGGATCGCGGCGGGCGAGCAGAGCGCGCTCGTCGACACCTGCGCCAGCCTGCGCGAGACCATCGACCGCGCCGTCCTCGAGGGCCGTCTGGAGGTCCTCCCGCCCTGAGCCCCCCGGCCACATGACAGCCTTAACGCGGCGACGCGGCCAGCCTGGCTACGCCGCGGCCTGCCAGCGGCGCACGGCGAGCACGCCCGGCACCACGGCCAGCACCGCGATCCAGGCGGCCAGGTGGAGGACCGGGACCGCGAGCGGCCCGCCGTCGGCCAGGGCGCGCAGCACCGCGGCGGCGGCCGAGACCGGGTTGACCCGCGCGACCGGCTGCATCCAGCCGGCCAGGCGCCCCGCGGGGGCGTAGGCGGAACTCACGAACGCCAGCGGGATGAACGGGAAGAACAGCGCGCGCTCGGCCGTCTCCACGTCCCTGATCAGCAGGGCCAGCCAGGCGCAGGTGATGCCGAGCGCGGTGCCGAACGCGACCGCCACCAGGGCGATGCCGGCCGCGCCGGCCAGCCCGGTGTGCACCCGAAAGCCCAGCAGGTACCCCACGCCGATCATGACCAGGGCCTGGGCCAGGAACACGACGGTGTCCGATACCGACCGGCCGATCAGCGCCGCGCTGCGCGGCATCGGCAGCGACCGGAACCGGTCGGCCAGGCCGGTGCCGGCGTCCCGGACGATGGCCAGCCCGGTCACCGGCGCGGTCAGCACCACGTTCTGGATCATTATCCCGGGGATGAGGAACTGCCGGTAGCTGCCGCCCGCCACCGACGAGGTGAGGTTCTGCATGACCGAGACGAACAGCACGAGAATCAGCACGGGCTGCAGCAGCGGGTAGATGAGGCGGCCGGGGCTGCCGCGCAGGACCCGCTGGTAGCGCCCGGCGATCAGCAGGCTGTCCCGGGCCAGGCGGCAGAGCCCGGGCCGCTCGTCCCGCCGTTCGCCCGCCCGCGCCGGCCCCGTCCCGGCCGTCGTGGCCTGCGTCATCTGGCTTTCGCTCCGGTCATCGTGGTCCCGGCCGTCAGGGCCAGGAATGCCTCGTCGAGTGAGGGCTGGCGCAGGGCGATGTCGGCCACCTCGATCCCGCCGGCCCGCAGCAGCCGGGCCACGGTGAGCAGCGTGGCGAGCCCGTCGCGGGCCAGGATCGTCAGCCGCCGGGAAGCCTCGTCCGCGTTCAGGTCGGCCGGATCGAAATGGGCAGAGCCGAGATGGGCAGCGCCGAGATGGGCGGCGCCGAGATGGGACGTGAGCGACGCTCGCGCCGCGGCCGTGTCCGGCCCGGCGAGCAGCACGTCCACGACCTGGGTGCCGGTGCGCGCCTTCAACTGCGACGCGGTGCCCGCCGCGATGACCTCGCCGTGGTCCAGCACGTGCACCTGGTCGGCGAACCGGTCCGCCTCCTCGAGGTACTGGGTGGTCAGCAGCATGGTCGTGCCCGCGTCGCGCAGTTCCCGCAGCGCCGCCCACAACTCCGCCCGGCTGCCCGGGTCCAGGCCGGTGGTCGGCTCGTCCAGGATCAGCAGCGCGGGCCGGTTCATCAGGCTCGCGGCCAGGTCCAGGCGGCGCCGCATGCCGCCCGAGTACGTGCCCGCCTTGCGGCCGGCCGCGTCCGCCAGCCCGAAACGCTCGGCCAGTTCGGCGGCGCGCCGCCCGGCCTCGCGCCGCCCGAGCCCGGCCAGCCGCCCGATCAGCACGAGGTTGCCGGTTCCGGTCAGGGCCTCATCCAGGCCGGCGTACTGCCCGGTGAGCCCGATCACGGCCCGCACCGCATACGGGCGGGCCGTCACGTCGCGCCCGAGCACGGTCACGGTGCCCGCGTCCGGGCGCAGCAGCGTGGCGAGGATGCGGACCAGAGTGGTCTTCCCGGCACCGTTCGGCCCGAGCAGCGCGGCCATCCGGCCCGCCGGAACGGTCAGGTCGACCCCGCGCAGCGCCCGCACGCTCCCGAACGACTTGACCACACCGGCCGCCGCTATGGCCGGATTCGTCATCACATTTGTGAGGCTAGCACTTAATGAGCTAGGCTCACAATGTGGCGGGCTCAGAGAGTACCCAGGGGCGCGACCGCATGGACCTCTCGGCCGCGTTGAACCTGGAATTGGCGGACCGGGTGATGGGCCGGCTGTTCGCGCTCGCGCCGCGGCTGGTCGAACTGCTCGACCTCGGCGCGCGCGAGTACGGGATGAGCTACTCGCGGGGCCGGGTCGTGGCGGCACTGCACGCATCGGGACCGGTGCTGATGCGGCGCCTGAGCGCGGACGTCGGTGTCAGGCCCCGGACGATCACCGGGCTGGTCGACGCGCTGGAGGCCGACGGCTGGGTGCGGCGAAGCCCCCACCCCAGCGACCGCCGCGCCACGCTCGTCGCGCTCACCCCCGAGGCCGAGACCGCGTTCGCCCGGCTGATGGAGGGCTACACCGGCCTGGCCCGGGACCTGGTCGACGGGATCTCGCCGGCCGACCAGGCGACCGTCGTGACCGTGCTCGACCACGTCGCGGGCCGCATGGACGACGCGGTGACCCGCGGGTTCGCCGCGCTGCGGGCCGATCCGCCCGCCCTGCCCGCCGACCGGGGAAGAAACTCAAGCGCAGGCTAGTTGCGGCGAATGTGACTGCCCTGCCGCTATCTGTCCTGGATCTGTCGCCCGTGGCCGCGGGAACGACGGCGGGCCAGGCCCTGCAGAACACGACCAAGCTGGCCAAGCGCACCGAGGAACTCGGGTACAAACGGTTCTGGGTGGCCGAGCACCACAACATGCCGGCCATCGCCAGTTCGGCGCCGGCCGTGCTGATCGCGCACCTGGCCGCGGCCACGACCACGATCAGGGTCGGCTCGGGCGGGGTGATGCTGCCCAACCACGCGCCGCTGGTGGTCGCCGAGCAGTTCGGCACGCTGGAGGCGCTGCACCCGGGCCGGATCGACCTCGGCATCGGCCGGGCACCGGGCACCGACCAGCTCACCGCGCTGGCCCTGCGCCGCACGATGGAGGGCCTGTCCGCCGATGCCTTCCCCGAGGAGTTCGCCGACCTGCTCTCGCTGTTCACCGGCGCGGGCCGGCGGGCCAGGATCAGGGCCACCCCGGGCCTGGGCGATATGCCCGCGATCTGGCTGCTGGGGTCGAGCGGGTTCAGCGCGCAACTCGCCGGCCTGCTG
This sequence comes from Streptosporangiaceae bacterium, assembly GCA_036267555.1. Classification (GTDB taxonomy): domain Bacteria; phylum Actinomycetota; class Actinomycetes; order Streptosporangiales; family Streptosporangiaceae; genus JASHPR01. The sequence continues at coordinate 34,703 of DATAVV010000198.1, forward strand.
GGGCTGCCGTTCTCGTTCGCGCACCACTTCAGCGCGGCCAACACCGAGCCCGCGCTAGCCCTGTACCGGGAGCACTTCCGCCCGTCGCAGTGGCTGGAGCAGCCCTACGCGATGGTCGCGGTGAACGCGATCTGCGCCGACACCGACGAGCGCGCGCAGTCGCTGTCCGGCCCCGCGGCTTTGTCATTCCTGCGGCTGCGCGCGGGCCGCCCCGAACCGCTGGCCAGCCCGGAAGAGGCGGCGCAGTACCCCTACACCCCGACCGAGCGCCAGCAGGCCTACGAGCGCTTCGCCAGCCAGGCCGTGGGCTCGCCGGACACGGTCCGGACCCAGCTCACCGGGCTGCTCGAGCGGACGTCGGCCGACGAGTTCATGCTGACCACGATGGTCTACGACATCGCCGACCGGATCCGCTCCTTCGAGCTGATCACCGAGAAGGTCGCCCCGGCGCTGCAGCGCCCGCAGTAGCGGGCGCTGGCGCGGGCGGCCATCAGGTCACCGGGCGGCCGGCACGGCCAGGATGTCGTCGATCATCTGCCGCGGAATCGTGGCGTCGTCGAACCACCGGCCCCCGAACGGCCGCTTGACCGGGATGATCTGGTCGCTGGAGTAGGCCAGGATCTTGCGGTTGTAGGACCGCACCTGCTCCCGGAGCGAGGCGGGCAGCGCCCCGTCGAGCTGCAAG